>NZ_CP102280.1:711666-1060000 GCF_025150085.1 Dorea longicatena | reverse complement strand
CGTTTTTCACGTACCTCTTTCGGCGGTATATTCGAATACTTCTGCTCTTCAGGCTCCGGCTTTTCCGCTCTCTTCTGTACTTTGTGAGCACTTTGTGGAATTTTGAACTTCTTTTTGCAATTATAGCACAACAGATAATTCGGATCTTTTTTTCCTGGTCTTAATTCCTGACCACATATTGGACACTTCATATGAATCTGTCCCTCCCCATAGTGTATTATTTCAAACTGTGCTTTCAGACCTTTCGGCTGTGTATATCTTACATACATTGACATTATACTACATCAATTTGCAAATATCAATTTTTTATCCAAATTATTCAGATTGTTTTCCTAATGTTACTTCAACATCTTTTTTCTCATATTCGCCATTCTTGCTCTGTGTCTGAACTGTAATTTTTACCTTTTCTCCGGCTTTATAATATTGAAGCTGTTCCTGAAGTGCATCCATTCCATCTACTGTTGTTCCTTCAATTCCTGTAATAACAGCACCTTTTGTAATACCAGCCTTTTCTGCACCACCACCGGAAATAACTTCTGATACATATACACCCGTCGGCATATTATACATTTGAGCACTGTCTGATGTTACATCTACACCCTTAATTCCAATATAGCCTCTTTCGGATTCTGCAACTTTTGTTTTTGTTTTCTGGTTCATAAGATTCGTAATCAGATCACTTACATCTGATACAGGAATTGCATATCCGATTCCTTCTACTGTCTCGGTTGCAATCTTTGCAGAATTAATACCAATCACTTCTCCGTTCGCATTTAAAAGTGCTCCACCACTGTTTCCAGGGTTAATAGCCGCATCTGTCTGAAGAAGTTTTCCGTCATAGCTGTCCATTGTACGTTCTTTAGCGGATACGATACCGGTTGTTACTGACTGTCCATATCCAAGCGCATTACCAATTGCGATTACCTGATCTCCCACCTGGGTTTTATCCGAATCACCCAAGGTTGCTACCGCGATCTTATTCATCGTTGAATCTTTGATTTTACTTAAAGGAACTGCTACTACCGCAAGGTCTTTATCCGAATCCGTTCCCTTAATATCAGCTTCTACACTTTCTTCATCTATAAATGTTACAGTCAATGTACTGCTTCCTTCTACAACATGATTATTCGTTACAATCAATAATTCTGAATCATTCTGACCTACGATAATACCTGAACCCGCGCTCTCACTTTTCTGTTTCTGTGTACCTCCGAAGAAATTCTGTACCTCCTGCACGCTCATATTTGTAATAGAAACAATGGATGGCATTGCATTCTTTGCGACCTCTGTTACATTAGCCGTACCCGAAGAACTGTTAGAAGATGTTGTCAGTTTTGCACTATTGGCTGTCGTTGTTGTTTTTGCAGTTTTGTTTGTTGTCTGTGTGGTTCCCAAAACTTTTCCAGCCACAATATTACTTGTCTGAAATGCCGCACTTGCAACCACTCCGAAAACCAGTCCTGTACATACCACTTTTGCCCATCTTGAGGCGCCCTTTCCGTGTTTTTTCTTCGGACCTTGATCCTGGTTTCCACCCGTGCTGTAATTTTCTGTATTCATATTCTGATCGGATGTATAATAATTATATTGATTTTCCATATCTGATTGCCCCTTTCATATCTTATGCTTGTAGTTTACAGCTCAATTGTGTTTAATCTGTGATAAAAGTAAGGAGATTTATTGATATTCCTCTAATTTTTTCAATTTTGTTCCTATATCACTTTTGAACTTTCTCCACGCATCCTCATTTTCCACAAAATATTTAGGGCAAATCTTTCCGGTCACATCATAATGTCTTATAACATCATTTTCATCCAGATCAAATTTCAGACACAGCCATGCACAAAGATCCACCATGGATTGATATGTCTTTTTATTAAAAATTCCCGTCTCGTCCGGGTGACAGCATTCAATTGATACTGTATCAATATTCCTGCTGTTTGAAGCATATGCTATCTCCCACGTCGGTACACACTGAACAATCTCTCCTTCCAGTCCTACAACAAAGTTACTGCTTGCTTTCGTAATGTGGCTATCTTTCAGTCCCTCGAAGTAGTCACGGTTATTCATAGCTGTGGCACCGGGATTCGCTGTATAATGAACCACAATTCCGATAATCTTATTTGTTGCAATCCCAGGCCGGGAATATTCATTCGGTGTCAGCAGTTCTACGTCTATATCCGGCTTTACGGAATCTATGTAATCACTTTTATTTTCCGTATATTCTTTCGACTGCTCCTGTTTTTTTAAAGTTGTCACCACACAAAGCAAAACCGTTATTATAATAAGAATAATCAATCCTTTTTTAGAACGGCTCAGCGTTTTATTCTTTTTTCTTTTCCTGCTTCGTTTCATTTTTATCTCTTTTTTATCTCTCCATATATAGTACACTTTCATCTATCTTATCATTCATTTTTAAATGTCTTTTGAAGAGATTCTTATATTTTTATGAAATTAGCAGAATTTGTATACAGTTGTCGTATCATATACTTCTCCGGCCTTTGTGATCGGAGATTCAAAATTTTCTTTATGAATGGCATCTGGGAAGTACTGTGTTTCAAAGCATATACCATATCCTTTTTCATACACAGCTCCCTCTTTTCCTTTTGATCCTGCAAGGAAATTACCGGAATAGAACTGTATTCCCGGAAGGTCAGTATACACTTCCATCTTAATACCTGTCTCTTCAGATTCAGCAGAGGCTGCTTTTCTGAATCCTTTTCCATTTAATACCCAGTTGTGGTCATAGCCGCCTGCCAGCTTCAGTGGTGTATAATCTGCTCCGATTTCTTTTTCAACGACTTTCTCTTTTCTAAAATCCATCGGTGTTCCTTCTACCGGAACTACCGTTCCTGTCGGAATCAGTTCTGCATCTGTTTCAGTAAATGCATCTGCATCTATCCACACCTTTGCGTTCCATGCCGTTCCGGAAGCATGTCCTGATAAGTTAAAATAGCTGTGATTTGTCATATTCAGAAGAGTATCCTGATCCGGAATTGCATGATAATGAATCTTTAATTCATTTTCTTCTGTGATTGTATAAGATACCTCTATTTTCACTTCTCCCGGGAATCCCTGATCCCCATCCGGACTTACAAGTGCAAATACCACATGTGTATCATCCTCTTCTTTTACATCCCACATTCTTTTATTATAGAAATCAATTCCTCCATGAAGTGTATTTTTCCCATTATCGTTCTTTGTCAGTTCATATTTCTTTCCGTTCAGTTCGAATTCGGCCATTCCAATACGGTTTGCCACACGGCCTACTGTAGCCCCCAGAGAATCTCCTCCATTCTCGTAATCCTCCAGTGTCTCATATCCAAGCACAACATCCTGTGTCTTTCCATCTTTATCCGGTACATAAAGTTTCAGTAAAGAAGCTCCAAAATCTGATACCACTGCCTCCATTCCTTTGCTGTTTTTCAGTACATAACAGCTTGCTTTTTCCCCGTTCTTTGTTGCTCCAAATTCTTTTTTCATGTCCAGGTATCTCCTTTTTTCTTTATATTTTTTAATATTACTTGTATATTTATTATTCTCATTTATATACCAAGTACACTATCTAAATCTTATTATACTCTATATATTCACCGCTGAAAACCTTGATGCAAAGAAAATTTTATTATATTTTTTATATGCCAGATCTTTCCAATTTTTTCAAATATGTAGTTAAAAAGGCGCCGTTTTCACGACGCCTTAATCTTTCTTTATTCATCTACACTGTAGTTTGGTGCTTCTTTTGTAATGTGAATATCATGTGGATGACTTTCTTTTAATGAAGCAGAAGAAATCTTTACGAATTTACCTGTCTGTTTCAGATCTTCAATTGTCGCTGCTCCGCAATATCCCATACCGGAACGAAGGCCTCCCATCAACTGGAATACTGTATCTTCAACGCTTCCTTTATAAGCAACTCGTCCTTCTACACCTTCCGGAACCAGCTTCTTCGCATCTGTCTGGAAGTAACGGTCTTTGCTTCCATTCTCCATTGCTGCGATAGATCCCATACCACGATATACTTTATATTTTCTACCCTGGAATAATTCGAATGTTCCCGGGCTCTCATCACATCCTGCAAAGATACTTCCCATCATACATACATTTGCTCCGGCTGCGATTGCCTTTGTCATATCTCCTGAATACTTAATTCCTCCATCTGCAATGATTGGAATTCCGTATTTATCTGCTGCTTCGTAGCAATCCATAACCGCTGTAATCTGAGGAACACCGATACCTGCGATAATACGTGTTGTACAGATTGATCCAGGTCCGATTCCAACTTTTACAGCATCGACACCAGCTTTGATCAGATCCTCTGTTGCAGCTCCTGTAGCAACATTACCTGCGATCACCTGCAGATCAGGGAATTTACTCTTGATCATGTCTACTGTATGAAGCACGTTTGCTGAATGTCCATGAGCCGAATCAAGAACAACCACATCAACCTTTGCATCTACCAGTGCCTGTGCTCTTTCAAGGCAATTTGCTGTGATTCCGATTGCTGCTCCACAAAGGAGACGTCCCTGAGCATCTTTTGCAGATAACGGATATTTAATCTGTTTTTCAATATCTTTAATCGTAATAAGACCTTTCAGATTGAAATCTTTATCTACGATCGGAAGCTTTTCTTTTCTTGCTTTTGCAAGAATCTTCTTTGCGTCTTCCAATGTGATTCCCTCCGGTGCTGTAATAAGTCCTTCGGAAGTCATCGATTCTCTGATCTTTTTAGAGAAATCCTCTTCAAATTTCAAATCACGGTTTGTAATAATACCAACTAATTTCTTTCCTTCAGTGATCGGCACACCTGAAATTCTGAATTTCGCCATCAGGTTATTCGCATCTTCCAGTGTGTTATCCGGTGACAAGTAAAATGGATCTGTAATGACGCCATTCTCGGAACGCTTTACCTTGTCCACTTCTTCTGCCTGCTGTTCGATTGACATATTTTTATGGATAATTCCGATGCCCCCCTGTCTGGCCATTGCAATTGCCATGCGGTGCTCTGTAACGGTATCCATTCCAGCACTCATCATCGGAATGTTTAACTTAATTTTTTTAGTCAGGTAAGTAGATAAATCTACCTGGTTCGGAATTACTTCTGAATATGACGGAACCAAAAGCACATCATCAAATGTAATACCTTCTCCAATTATCTTTCCCATGATTTGAACCTCTCTTTCTTTTGTTTATTCATATTTAACAGCTATCTTAGCGAATCACACCTACATTTGTCAACATCTTTTGAAATGTTTTTATTTTAATACAATATTTTTTTCAGTTTTTGATTAATTTTCTGATTACTTTCTGATTACTTTTCTAGGTGCTTTAACAAAGAATCCTTCAACAATTGTCTCATTTGGTTCGAACAAAACCTTGCACACTTCGCCTTTATTTGAAGCGATCAGCGCATAAATTTTCTCATCTTTTTTTCCAGATGTGTAATCATATGTTTTAATCTTTTTATACTGCATTAATTCTACCGCCCCGACCGGTGCCAGAAGTTCCATCTGATCTGCATCTACAGAAAACATCCTTTTTCTTCTGGCCTTATTCATGATTTTGTCAATATCAAGATCACCATTTACAAATACATACTCATACTCCACATTCAGATTGCGGAACATCAGCACATCGATCACGATCATCACAACTGGTAATATAATTCCCACCGGTATAACAAAAACCAAAAGCACTGACACAACAGTTAATGCTATCAGTCCCACTTTCTTAAGTGTATCCTTTGAGTCCGCCTGTTTTTTTATCAGCTGCTCTGTGTAAAAATCATCCATTTTTCTTTCCTCCAAGTCTGCTTTAAGCTATGTCTATTGTAGCACACCTGACAGTAAAAAGAAAACTCCTCTGACGAGGAGTTCTCAAAAATTTAATATATATACCGTTTATGATTTACATCATACCCATGCCCGGATTTCCTGCCGGCACAGCTGGTGCATCTTCTTTGATATCAGCCACAACAGACTCTGTTGTAAGGAGTGTAGAAGCAACAGATGTTGCATTCTGAAGCGCACTTCTTGTAACCTTTGCCGGATCAAGAATTCCGTTTTCAACCATATCTACATACTGTTCTGTCAGGGCATCAAATCCTGTTCCGACTTCTGACTCTCTTACTTTGTTAATAATAACAGCACCTTCGAGTCCTGCATTTGCAGAAATGTGGAATAACGGAGCTTCCAGGGCTTTCAGTACAACTTTGGCACCTGTCTTCTCATCGCCTTCCAGTTCTTCAATTGCCTTAGCAACTGCTTTTGATGCATGGATATAAGCTGATCCACCACCGGAAATGATGCCTTCTTCTACTGCTGCTCTTGTAGCATTCAGAGCATCTTCCATACGAAGTTTTGCTTCTTTCATCTCAGTCTCTGTTGCTGCTCCGACACGGATAACAGCTACTCCGCCTGCAAGTTTTGCAAGTCTTTCCTGCAGTTTTTCTCTATCGAAATCAGATGTTGTCTCTTCGATCTGAGCCTTGATCTGTGCAACACGATCTGCGATTGCATTCTTGTCTCCCATGCCATCAACGATGACTGTATTTTCTTTCTGTACTTTTACAGATTTTGCGCGTCCAAGCTGATCCATAGTTGTATCTTTCAGTTCCATGCCAAGCTCTTCTGAAATTACCTGACCACCTGTCAGTGTAGCGATGTCTTTTAACATCTCTTTTCTTCTGTCGCCATATCCAGGTGCTTTAACTGCAACAACATTGAATGTTCCACGCAGTTTATTAACGATCAGTGTTGTAAGAGCTTCTCCTTCGATATCCTCTGCAATGATAAGAAGTCTTGCTCCCGCCTGAACGATCTGCTCCAGAAGTGGAAGGATTTCCTGAATGTTAGAAATCTTCTTATCTGTGATCAGGATATATGGATCATCCAGATTAGCCTCCATTTTGTCCATGTCTGTTGCCATATATGCAGATACATATCCGCGGTCAAACTGCATTCCTTCTACAAGGTCCAGCTCTGTCTTCATAGTTTTAGATTCTTCAATTGTGATGACTCCGTCATTAGATACTTTTTCCATAGCGTCTGCTACCATCTGTCCGACTTCAGCATCACCTGCTGAGATTGCTGCTACTTTTGCAATCTGGTCTTTGTCTTTTACTTTGCTTGACATCTTTGCAATTGCTTCAACAGCCACATCTGTAGCTTTCTTCATTCCTTTACGAAGAATGATTGGGTTAGCTCCTGCTTCCAGGTTCTTCATACCTTCATGAACCATTGCCTGTGCAAGTACGGTTGCTGTTGTAGTACCGTCTCCGGCTACATCATTTGTCTTGGAAGCGACTTCTTTAATCAGCTGTGCTCCCATGTTCTCAAATCTGTCTTCCAGTTCGATCTCTTTTGCAATTGTAACACCATCATTTGTGATCAGTGGTGCTCCGAATGATTTATCCAGAACTACATTACGTCCTTTTGGTCCGATTGTTACTCTTACTGTATCAGCAAGTTTATTAACGCCTTCTTCCAAAGCTCTTCTTGCTTCTGCACCATATTTAATTTCTTTTGCCATTGGTATCTACCTCCTGAAATATATAAATGATTTGCTTAATTACTCACAGATGGCTAAAATATCATCTTGTTTTACGATGATGTATTCTTCGTCATCGATCTCAACATTTGTTCCTGCATATTTGGAATAAATTACCTGCTGACCTGCTGTAACGTGCATCTCAACTTCTTTTCCATTTACCATTCCGCCTGGTCCTACAGCGATAACCTCTGCCTGCTGTGGTTTTTCTTTGGACTGTCCAGGGATCACGATTCCTGACTTTGTAGTCTCCTCTGCTACACACTGTTTTAATACAACTCTGTCACCTAATGGTACTAACTTCATATCTATTCCTCCTTAAATCATTTTCTGTATTATTAGCACTCAACAAAAGAGAGTGCTGAAAGATTCTAGATATAAAATAGCACTCTCTTTTTGGTTTGTCAACACACTTTCTATTTAGTTTAGAAGTTTTTTATAAAATCCGTTTTGTATTTTGAATTTCATCACTTTTCCAGCCTTATTCCAGTAACGTTCTTTTATAATTCCTTTACATATCACCGGATCTTCTAAATTCTCAATGCTGCATTCATAAATACCATCCAATGAATATGATGTAAGTTCCGCTTCTTCAGATACCAGATACAACGTTTCTTCTTCCTCATCATATGCTATGATCTTACATAAATATTCCGTTTCATCAAAAAAACTGTCCTCCAGAATCACACGTTCCATTCGGAGTTTTGCTGTACATCCTTCATATCCCACTGCCTGTATCCTCCTTTTATAGTATGAAAAGGGTATCAGTCGCCCGATACCCTTTATAATTCTTATTATTTTGTACGTTCTGCTTTAATGCGGTCCAGTTCAGTAAATACGTAATCATTGATTACTTTAATATACGTTCCTTTCATTCCCGAAGAGCGGGATTCTATTACCCCTGCACTTTCGAATTTTCTAAGAGCATTTACAATAACGGATCTTGTAATTCCTACTCGATCTGCAATCTTACTTGCAACAAGGATTCCTTCGGCTCCATCCAGTTCATCAAATATATGAATGATCGCCTCCAGTTCCGAATAAGACAATGTGCTGATCGCAGACTGTACAATATGCTCTTTTCTGGTCTCTTCTGCACTTTCTTCATTCACGGATCTTAACATCTCAAGGCCAACGACCGTCGTTCCATATTCGCTCAGAATAATGTCGTCAATTTCATACACCTTATCTTTTTTATAAATAAAAAGTGTTCCAAGTCGTTCTCCGGCAATGTCAATAGGTGTAATGATCGCCTGGTAACCTTTGACAGTTTCTTCGGAAAATCCAAGTGTCTGAAGATTTACATTTTCTTTTGTTGATAAGATACTAAGCAGGCGCTCATTCAGCATATCATCTACATGCTTTCCGATCTCTCTCTCGATCAATTCGGTAATGTAAGGCACACCTTCACATTTGCTTCCGCCAAGCACTTTTCCTTTTTTACTGATCACCAATACGTTCGAATCCAGAATCTCTGTAAGGACTTCACAGATATCGTTAAATACGACTTTGCTCGAACTGTTGTTATGCAGTAATTTGTTGATTTTTCTGGTTTTATCCAACAATTGTACGCCCATTTACATTCCTCCATCCTTATGAATGTATATTATCATACAATTCTGAAACATTCAACGAATTTTCCTAATTTTCCTTAGTATTTTCAATATTTTCTACATATCCACACTGTTCATCACTGCAGACCAGTTTATTTCCCTTTTCAAGCATATATGCGCCACATCTCGGGCATTTTTTTGTTGATGGCTTCTGCCATGACATAAATTCACATTCCGGATTATCTTCACATCCGTAATATCTTCTTCCTTTTTTCGTTTTACGGATTACAACGTCTTTTCCGCAGATTGGGCATGGTACTCCTATTTTTTCCAGATATGGTTTGGTGTTACGGCAATCCGGGAATCCTGGACAAGCCAGGAATTTTCCATGCGGACCATACTTCACTACCATATTACGTCCACATTGTTCACAGATTACATCTGTAACTTCATCTTCTATTTTCACCTGTTCCAGTTCTTTTTCAGCTTTTTCTACTGCTGCTTCCAGATCTGGATAGAAGTTTTCAATAATTGTTTTCCATCTGACTTTGCCTTCTGCGACTCCATCAAGAAGACTTTCCATATTAGCTGTAAAGTTCACATCTACAATACTTGGGAATGACTGCTTCATAATATGATTTACAACTTCTCCAATCTCAGTCAGATAGAGATTTTTATTTTCTTTGGCCACATAACGTCTTGCAATAATTGTGGAAATTGTCGGCGCATAAGTACTTGGACGGCCGATTCCGAGTTCTTCCAGTGTCTTAACCAGTGTTGCTTCTGTATAATGAGCCGGCGGCTGCGTAAAGTGCTGCTTCGTATCAAGGCTTTCCTTCGTAAGAACCGAATCCATATCGAGACCTTTTAATAATACATTGTTCTCTTCTTTTGCCTCTCCCGCTTCTGTGTACACACTTTTGAAACCTTCAAATGAAACTTTGGATGCGGCAACAGTAAAACGGTACTGTCCTGCTGCAATCTTAACAGAAGTGGTCTCATATCTCGCCGGCTGCATTCTGCTGGCGATAAAGCGTTTCCACACAAGCTGATACAGACGGAACTGATCCCTGCTCAGGAATTCTTTCACTGCTGCTGGAGTTCTGGTTACATCAGTCGGACGAATCGCCTCATGCGCATCCTGAATGATTTTCTTATCAGAAGTCTTCTTTGCATCACCCTCCGCTACATATTCTTCTCCGAATCCTTCTTTGATATATTCTCTTACTGCTGCATCTGCTTCCTCTGAAATACGGGTAGAATCAGTACGCAGATATGTGATCAGACCTACCGTTCCACTGCCCTTGATGTCAACACCTTCATATAACTGCTGCGCAATACGCATTGTCTTAGCCGTCGCAAAATTCAGCGCTTTAGACGCTTCCTGCTGAAGTGTACTGGTTGTAAAAGGTACCGGTGCTTTCTTTGTTCTTTCTCCTTTTTTTATGTCTGCAACAGAATAATCTGCATTCTCTACTTCTTTGACAATTGCATCCAGTTCTTCCTTTGATGAAATCGTCATCTTATTTTTCTCTGTTCCATAGAATTTAGCCGTAAGAAGTTTTCTTTCGCCTTTCACTTTCAGATTCGCATCAAGTGTCCAATACTCTTCCGGTATAAATGCATCTATCTCCTCTTCTCTGTCTGCAATAATTCGAAGTGCAACAGACTGTACACGGCCGGCACTTAATCCCCTCTTAACCTTTGCCCACAAAAGCGGACTGATCTTGTAGCCTACAATTCTGTCCAGGACACGACGTGCCTGCTGTGCATCTACCAGATCCATGTCTATCTCTCTTGGATTCTTAAGCGACGCTTTTACTGCATTCTTGGTAATCTCATTAAAACTGATTCGATAAAATTTTTTATCCTCTAATTTTAACGCTTTACTCAGATGCCAGGATATTGCTTCTCCTTCACGGTCCGGGTCAGTTGCCAGATAAATCTTGTCAGCTTTCTTCACTTCCTTGCGAAGCTTTGCAAGGATTTCTCCCTTTCCTCTGATCGTTATATATTTTGGTTCATAATCATTTTCAATATCGATACCCATCTGGCTCTTGGGCATATCTCTTACGTGACCATTCGATGCGGTCACTACATAATTACTTCCTAAAAACTTTTTAATTGTTTTCACCTTCGCAGGTGACTCCACGATTACCAGATAGCGTGCCATAATTTCCTCCATAATAGCGGCTGTATCTTTACTGCAGCCTTATATAATAATTTCTGGATACTTCCTTTACATATCCATTTAATTCTAACGTGATCAGTCTTTCCATTAACTCTGTAACCGAAAGTCCTGTTTCTTTCATCAGCTGATTTGTCCCTTTCGGAAACAAATCGAGACAACTATACACCATAAACTCAGGACTTTCAAGCATTTTTTCACTTTTGTTTCCTTTTTGCCCGATTTCCACCGGATTAATGTTCCATTCATCCATCAATTCTTCCGGGGTAATCAGTATCCCCGCTCCCTGCCTGATCAGTCTGTGACACCCCTGACTTAACACACTGTTTACCGGTCCCGGAAGAGCATATACATCCTTTCCCTGCTCCAGTGCAAGATCCGCAGTAATCAATGATCCGCTCCTTTCTTTTGCTTCCATAATAAGTATCCAGTCCGCCAGCGCACTGATGATTCGATTTCTTCTTGGAAAATTCCACGCATACGGCTGGGTTCCTGGTGAAAATTCGGATACTATTCCTCCTTTTTCCTGTATATCCATATACAATCCTATATTCTCTCTTGGATAACAGACATCCACTCCGCATCCAAGTACCGCATATGTCACACCACTTTCTTTAGCCCAACTGCTATTTAACGCTCCTCTTTGTCCTGCACCGTCAATTCCTCTTGCCATACCACTTATTATCTGTATTCCTGCTTCTGCAAGGCTTTTTCCATATTGTAATGCCATCTGTTCACCATACGCCGTACAGTTTCTCGCCCCTACAATCGCCGCACTTTTTCTTTTTTCATCCGGAAGTTGTCCGAGTACATATAATGCATACGGAGGATCGGTAATATATTTCAGTTTTTCCGGATACGTTTTTAAAAAGTACGGTATAAACTGTATTCTTTTTTCTTCTGTCTTTCTCCATTTTTCTTCAAGTTTTGTATCTTTTTTTGCATTCTTTAATATCGCCACATCCTTCTCGTTTAGAAAGCGCAGTTTATCTAACTTAGTTTCTTCTATATAATATATGGCTTTTCCAGATCCATATACCTCTCTTAGTTTTTGCTTCTTCAGATCTGTAATCTCTTTTATTCCTGCCAGCCAGTATTCGTAGATCATCTGCTTTTCTCCTTTCTTAACGTCCCCAATATTTTTTATCCAACGACCGATAAGCGATTGCCTCTTTTAAATGCTTCTCCGTCACTTTTTCACTGTAATCCAAATCAGCGATCGTTCTTGCAACTCGTAAAATCTTATGATATGTTCTCGCTGTCAGCCCCATCCTTTCAAATGCCTTCTCCATCAACTTTCTTTCCGCACTGCCTAATGGAATATAGGTCCTGATTTCTCCCGGTCCAAGCATAGAGTTTGTACGAATTTGCGTTCCCTCGTATCTTTTTTTCTGTAATTTTCTTGCTTCTACTACTCTGCTTCGTATTACCTCCGATGATTCCTCCTCTTTTTTTCCTATCCTTTCTATATCCAGTTCCCGGTACTCCACTTTCGGTGTCTCAATACACAGATCCATACGATCCAGAAATGGCTGACTTATCTTTCCAAGATATTTCTGAATCTGTGACGGCGTACATGAACATTTCTGCATATCCGGATAATTACCGCATGGGCACGGATTCATGGCTGCTACCAGCATAAATTCTGCCGGAAATGTAAAATTTCCATAATTTCTGGCAATATGTATCTGATGTTCCTCCAAAGGCTGTCTCAACACTTCCAGTACATTTCTCGGAAACTCTGCCAGTTCATCCAAAAATAACACACCTCCGTGAGCCATACTGATTTCTCCCGGTCTTGGTGTCATTCCACCTCCAACTAATGCAGTCTTCGTTATGGTATGATGAACACTTCGAAACGGACGCCTGGTGATCAAAGGCTGCTCTTTATCTATCATTCCAAGTACACTGTATATTCTGGTAATCTCCAGGCTCTCCTCCAATGACAATTCCGGTAAAATCGTCGCAATCCTTCTTGCAATCATCGACTTGCCGGACCCCGGCGGTCCTGCCATCAATAAATTATGTCCTCCCGCCACGGCAATCTCCGCTGCCCTCTTCACCGCATTTTGACCACATATGTCTGAAAAATCCTCTTTTTTATTTTCGAAAATATTTCTTTGTGCGGAGGACCTTCCCTGTTTTTTTCTATGTATCTCTTTTTCATCTCCGTTCAGATATGCGCAGAGTTTTTCCAGATTATCAGCGGGAAGAATCTTTATCCCGCTCACAAGCCTACCTTCTATTTCATTTTCTTTCGGCAAAATACAGGCAGTACAGCCCTGATTCTTAGCTTCCATAACGATTGGCAGCACACCTGACACACCTCTTATTTTCCCCTCCAGACTCACCTCACCAATCACTGCCACACCTTTTAGTGCCTCTTCCGGTACATAATTCATTGCCGCCAGAACCGCCAGTGCAATCGGCAGATCAAACGACGCTCCTCTTTTTCTAACTGTTGCCGGAGCCAGATTCACAATAATCTTCTTAGCCGGTAATTTCATTCCCGAATTGCGAATTGCTGTACGCACTCTCTCTGATGCTTCTTTTACTTCCGAAGACAGATATCCTACCATGTGAAACATCGGAAGTCCGTTACTGACATCAGCCTCCACTCTGATCATCTCTACACTCAGTCCCTGAACAGCTGCAGATAAAACTGTACAAAACGACATCTACATACTCCTTTCTGTATCCGTATCCACCAGGTTCGATCGTGATTCCTGCACCCGGCTTTTTTCGGTACAAGCTTATTAAATTAAATTTACAATTGATATTCCGGCCGAAATAGCCGTTAAAGAAGCAGCTGCTCATCGCATTGCTGCATAGGATAAAACGAAAAAAGAACAGAATATATGATTCCTCATCTTCGTTAAATGTGCAATCATCATATCCTATTCTTTCTGTTATGTCAATATTTTTCCAGTTCCATTTTCTGTTTCCTGTTGCAGTTTGTATTTCGTTCCACTTTGATCTGCACTTCTTCCATTAAAACGTCCTAACACCACACCAAGTATTCCACTTAAGATCAACAGGAAGTAAAAACTGATCCCACGATTCACCAATACTACAGCAGCAACCGGTACCGAAGAAAACATACCGGCAAATAATTTTACAAAAGAAAATTCACTGATTCCTTCCGCTCCCGGAAACGGAAGAAGCGCTGTTGTCATATATAATATAATCTGATGTAAAAAAAGACTTCCAAATGTACTGCCTGCTTCTCCCATTGCATGATATACTGCCCACGGAACGCTGAACCAGCAGATAATCTGTACCAGGCTCACCCCAATTACCTGTAATGTAAGGTTTGGATCTTTTTTAAAAAAATCTTTGCAATTTTCAAAATCGTGTAATATATCATTGATTTTACTTTCCATTTTCTCTTTATGTCTAAATGGAAGTTTCATAACCAAAAAGCGAATCCCTTTTACGATTTTTCTTTTCAGTCTGTCAGATACGATCACGATCATCAGTGCGGCAATAAAAACCAGATTCATAATATAACCAACCAATGCCAGTATCAGCATAATTTTATTCAGGTGTATTCTTCCTGTCAGAATCCAGAGCGCTGCAATGTTTTCCATCAGAAATGCTGCAATCTGAAAACTCGTAAGCTCTGTTAAAAGTGCCATCGTTCCATGTGCCACGTGGATCTTATCTTTGCTCATCGCATATAGCTGCAATGGCTGTCCTCCGGTCGCCGATGGTGTTACCGAACTGAAGAAATAGCCAATATATGCATATTTCATAGCCTCTTTAAAGCTTACCCGATATCCAAAAGATACTAAAACTTTTCTCAGATTAATACCTTCTGCAATATTAAACACTGCTGCCAGACCAAGGCCTGCCGTCAGCCATTTCGGATCCGCATTTTTCATTGCATTCCATACAGATTCTATATCCGCACCCTTCAATACAATAAATATGACTACGAGCACCAGCAATATAAATAACACAATATATTTTTTAACTGATCTCTGACCTTCCCGCTGTTTCATACTTTTCTTCAATCCTTCTAAATTCATATCCTTGTGCCTTTAACATCGGAATTGCTTTTTTCAATGCTTCAATTGTTCTTCCCGGTGCACCATTTTCTCCTCTTCCATCATGCAGGCATATCACTGCTCCCGGAAATACACGTCTAAGAATTTTATTGCAGATACTGTCTGCCGTCTCCTTTGCAGACCAGTCCTGCGCCATTACATCCCAAAAAATCAGTTGCAAATGCATTTTCCTGATGCAGTATAAACTCATCAGGTTCAAATGTCCCCATGGTGGTCTGTATTCTTTTACGTCAATTCCCATTTTTCCCATAATCTTCCTGGATTCTTTCAGATCCCTTTTCATCCTTCCAGGTCCGAACAGCATTGCACTTTGATGACTCAAAGAATGTATTCCTATCGAATATCCACTTTTTTTCATCCGTTTCACAATATCCGGATGTCCCTGTGCAGCTTCCGCTACCATGAAAAAGGTTGCCGGAACCTGTTCCTGATCCAGAAGATCCAGTAATTTGTTCGTATATACGGTATCAGGTCCGTCGTCAAATGTCAGATATAAAACCTTTTCTTCTTTTTTCGCCATCTTTTTGTCTCTGATAATCCAGTGGTACTTCATCAGATATGTTGGAATGATACTATATACAAGTGCTCCTGCACCTATAATTCCTGCCTTTACTGCTTTCTTCATTATGCCGTCATCCTCTCTTCCATGATCTCTACCGCCTTATCCAGAGAAACATCTATCATTTCCTTCCGGGCATGTCTTACATTCTCATCCATCTGTTTCAGAAGTTTTCTGTCATTCAGAAGTTTTTCCAGTTCTGGAATATAATCCTCGTGTTTTCCCCATACCACTTTTGCAAATCCTTTTTCTGCCGCATACCTTGCATTGTTCATTTCCTGCTCCAGAAATGGATGAATCACAAATAACGGTACCTGACTGTGAAGAATTTCAAACAACGTGATCCCTCCGGCTTTTGTGATCACAAGATCTGCCCACCGCATATATTTACTGATATTTTCTGTATATCCCAGTACTTTGACATCCTCATACCGGTTCACCCATTCTTCGTACATTTTATGATTCTTTCCCGTAATAACAATGGTCTGAACCGATTGCATACTATGCAATTTCCCCAGTAATCTTCTCAAATCTGGCATGAGGCCAAGTCCGCCTCCCATTACAAGAACTCTGCGAACTTCTTTTTCATTTTCCAGATGTTTCCTGTCCATATTCAAGAACTGCTGACGTACAGGAATTCCTGTTACAAGAATATTCTCTGCTTTTGTACCTTCACAGATCAGATGCTCCTTAATCTCCCTGGTAGGTGCCAGATACAGATCTGTCTGATCTGCTTTCCATTCCGGATGCATGCTGATATCTGTAATACATGTAACCAGCGGTGTCGAAAGTCCAGTCTTTTCTTTATATGATGCAATTGCCTTTACACACATCGGATGTGTACAGACAATAACATCCGGCTGTTCCTTTTCCAGGATTTTCTTTAACTTTTTATAAATCGCAGCTCCTCTCGGCTGCATTTCTACTTTCATTTTTCCAGACATTTTATAAATAAAGTTATATATTCCGTGGCAATGCTCCACCATCAGACGAAATCCCCCAAAAATAAGTTTGCTGATATGTGGATATAATTCTTCCAGGAGATCTTTTTTTACAATTTCTGTATCTTTATCAAGCTTACGGAACTGTTCACAGATTGCATTGGCTGCCATTTCATGTCCCATTCCAAATCTTCCACTTAACACCAGTACTTTCATAACTGCCACCCTTTCTCACATACCTTCTGATATGTCTCTTTCTTATGGTGTTAAGTATAGACTTTGATTCTTAAAATAATTGCCATATAATTCTAAAGATTTCTTAAAGACTTTTCTAAGAAGGAAAAAAGGCTCTCAGTTTTTCAATTGCACTCTTCTCAATCCTTGAAACATATGATCTTGAAATTCCCAACATTTTGGCGATTTCGCGCTGTGTATATTCTTCTTCATTATATAATCCATACCGCAATTTCAATACTATGCGTTCTCTTGCAGACAGTTCTGACTCAACTTTCTGATATAATCGTATGACATCTTCTTTTTTTTCGAGCCTGTGATGAACATCTTCTTCTCCCATCTCGATCACATCAAATAGCTGTATCTCATTTCCCTCCCTGTCTGTTCCGATCGGTTCATACAAAGAGACTTCTTTTGACGATTTTTTCTTTCCGCGGAAATGCATCAATAATTCATTTTCTATACAACGAGCTGCATATGTTGCAAGTCTTGCACTTTTTTCCGGATCAAACGTAACAACAGCTTTCATAAGTCCTATTGTCCCAATAGACAGAAGATCTTCCATTTCCTCCGGCGGAGGCTGATATTTTTTTACAATATGGGCAACCAGCCTCAGATTTCTTTCTATCAAAATATGCTTTGCTTCCAGATCACCCTCTGTATATTTTTGCACATAATACTTTTCTTCTGCTGCTGTGAGGGGTTGGGGAAATGATTTCAATACAGCGGCTCCCTCCCCGGCAGTTTTATTATATTCTATGCAAAAAACAGTGATTCTGTGCTTTTCCATTTTTGCACTGAATCACTGTCTTCTTTTCCATAAGATTATTCTGTTTCTTTTTCTGCTCTTCTTAAAATATCATATACCGATGCATCTGCACTGAGTGCCACATAAAGCACCTGTTTCGGATGTGGTGCACTTTCCTGTTCATTTCCATCCTCATCTATGATTTTTTCTACAGTTGCTTCTACATTCTGTCCGTCCGGTTTCATGATCTCAATCACTTCGCCTACCGAGAATTTATTTCGCTGTTCAATCCTGTACAGTCCGTCTTTAATCTCTCCTATGATACCAAGATATGTGTACTCTCTGATATACGTATTACTGTCATAAATCTGGCTTTCTTCACTTGGTTTTCCAAAATAAAATCCTGTCGTGAACTGACGATAGGTACAATTTGAAATCTGATCCTTATACCACGGCATATTTGCCTCATATTTCTTCGGATCTTCCAGATAATCATCAATTGCCTTACGGTACGTTCTCGCAACTGTTGCCACATACAGGGCCGTCTTCATACGTCCTTCGATCTTAAAGCTGTCGATTCCGGCATCGATCATCTCCGGAATGTGCTCGATCATACACAGATCCTTAGAGTTGAAAATGTAGGTACCTCTTTCATTCTCATATACCGGCATATATTCGCCCGGTCTCGTCTCTTCTACCACGGAATATTTCCAGCGGCACGGATGTGTACAGGCTCCCTGATTGGCATCTCTTCCTGTGAAGAAATTACTCAAGAGGCATCTTCCGGAATAAGAGATACACATTGCCCCGTGGATAAAGCTTTCAATCTCCATCTCTTCCGGGATATGTGCACGGATCTCTTTGATCTCTTTTAACGAAAGCTCTCTGGCTGTTACCACACGTTTTGCTCCCAGGTTCCACCAGAAGTTAAATGTACCGTAGTTGGTATTATTTGCCTGCGTGCTGACGTGTCTTTCAATCTCCGGGCAGATCTCTTTGGCAAGCATAAAGATTGCCGGGTCTGCAATGATCAGAGCGTCCGGACCGATTTCTTTCAGTTCTTTTAAATACTCTGCTGCTCCCTCCAGGTCATCATTGTGTGCAAGAATATTCACGGTGACATGGACTCTTGCGCCATGGTCATGTGCAAACCGCACTCCTTCTTTCATGTCTTCCATGGAGAAATTTTTTGCCTTTGCACGAAGTCCGAACGCTTCTCCTCCGATATATACTGCATCTGCACCAAACATAACCGCAGTCTTCAACACTTCCAGACTGCTTGCAGGAATCAGTAATTCTGGATGTCTGTTTCTCATCTTATCGATTCTCCTTCTCTTCTTTTTTCTTCTTAATGCTGAGTGCCACACCGTCTCCCAGTGGGATGATCGATGTCTCCAGCACATCACTGTGTTTTAATTCATAGAGATAATCCCTCATCCGGCTGTGGATCGTACGGTTTCTCCGTTCAACCGCGAACCGGGATTCAATGATATCTCCATCCTGTAATACATTATCCGACATTAATATGCCACCATCCGAAAGCAGTCTCACTGCCTCCGGCATATAGTGGATATACTGTCCCTTAGCCGCATCCATAAAAATAAAATCATACGGTCCTTCCAGTGTCTTCATCACTTCCAGGGCATCCCCTTCGATCAGGGTGATCTGTTCTTCTTTCCCTGCCCGTTTGAAATTATTTCTTGCGATCGGAATTCTTTTTTCATAATTTTCTATCGTTGTGATATGGCTTCCTTCCGGAAGATATTCGCTCATTAAAATCGCCGAAAATCCGACTGCTGTACCGACTTCAAGGACTCTCGCCGGGCGGTTCATCAACATCATGACTTTCAGGAAACTCTGGGTTTCCTTCCGGATGATCGGCACGAAACTATCTAACGCTTCCTGTTCGATTGCTTCTATGACAGGATTCTCCGGACGTTCCAGCGACCGGATGTATGTGACCATACGTTCATCTACGATCATAGTATTCCTACCTCTGTTCTATTTGTTACGGTTTTATCTGTTACACATTTTTTCATCTTGAGTTTCTACAAGGGAATGAGCCGTACACTGCACAAAACAGGCTTCGCCCACTGCGTTCGAAGGCGCCTGTTTTATACAATGTGCGGCTCATTTCCCGTTTAATTATAATTATACTTTCTATACGTCCATAATAATCGGAAGAATCATTGGTCTTCTCTTGGTCCGCTTCCAGATGAAATCATTCATCGTATCACGAATCACAAGCTTGATCTTGCTCCAGTCCGCATTACGCTGGTGTGTCAGACAGTCTTCTACCGCTTCTGTAAGGACTTTTCTCGCCTCTTCCATCAGACTTTCAGACTCTCTTACATACACGAATCCACGCGATACAATATCCGGACCTGCAAGAAGCTGGTTGCTTCCCTTCTCCAGTGTCAGTACAACGATCATGATACCGTCTTCTGCCAGATGCTGTCTGTCACGGAGTACGATATTACCGACATCTCCGACACCGAGGCCGTCTACCAGGATCTCTCCTGTATGCACGTTGTCTACAACTTTTGCTTCCTTATCGCTGAGTTCCAGTACATTACCCGATTTCAGAATAAAGATATTTTCTTTCGGAATACCAAGCATCTTGGCGATTCCTGCATTTGCTTTCAGATGTCTGTACTCTCCATGGACCGGAATTGCATATTTCGGTTTTACCAGAGAATAGATCAGTTTCAATTCTTCCTGACAAGCATGACCGGATACATGGGCATCCTGGAAGATAACATTGGCACCTTTCGCAGTCAGTTCATTGATGACCTTGGATACGGATTTTTCATTTCCAGGGATCGGGTTTGAACTGAAGATGATCGTATCGCCAGGCATGATTGTTACTTTCTTATGCACATCTGCTGCCATACGTGACAGTGCTGCCATTGATTCTCCCTGACTTCCAGTTGTGATCAGAACTGTCTTCTCCGGTGGATAATTCTTCAGCTGATCGATCTCGATCAGTGTCTTATCCGGAACATTTAAGTATCCCAGCTCCTGTGCAACCTGAATGATATTCACCATGCTTCGTCCTTCTACGACTACCTTACGGTCATATTTACATGCCGTATTGATGATCTGCTGTACACGGTCTACATTTGATGCAAATGTTGCAATGATAATACGTGTATCTTTATGCTCTGCAAAAATGTGGTCAAATGTAATACCTACCGTACGCTCAGACTGGGTAAATCCCGGTCTCTCCGCATTGGTACTGTCCGACATCAGTGCCAGTACACCTTTCTTTCCGATCTCTGCAAATCTCTGCAGATCGATCGCATCACCATATACCGGTGTATAATCTACTTTAAAGTCTCCTGTATGCACAACGATACCGGCCGGTGAATAGATCGCCAGTGCCGCAGCATCCTGGATACTGTGGTTTGTCTTGATAAATTCGATACGGAACTGACCCAGATTGATCGACTGTCCGTGTCTTACAACTTTTCTTCTTGTACTGCGAAGCAGATTGTGCTCCGTCAGCTTCTTCTCGATGATTCCCATCGTAAGCTTGGTCGCATAGATTGGAAGATTCAGTTCTCTTAATATATAAGGGAGTGCACCGATATGGTCTTCATGACCATGGGTGATCACAAATCCTTTGACTTTCTGGATATTATCCTTCAGATAAGTAACATCCGGAATGACCAGGTCGATTCCGAGCATATCCTCCTCCGGGAAAGATAATCCACAGTCTACAACAATAATACTGTCCTCATACTCAAAAGCTGTGATGTTCATTCCGATCTTTTCCAGACCTCCGAGTGGAATGATACGCATTTTTCCATTGTTTTCTCTCTTCAAAATTACACCTCCACGTGCTTACCGTACTATTTTTCTGCCTCTTTTTTGGCACTCCTTGCACTGTCCGTAGAACTTTAATTCGTGGTCTAACACATGAAATCCCGTTGTCTCTTCGATCTTATCTTCCAGATCTTCCAGAAGATCATCCTTGAACGGAATGATCTTTCCACATGTTCTGCATATCAGGTGATGATGATGATGTCTTTCTTCTCCATCGAAGAATTCTCCGATCTCATAACGTGCACATCCATCATCAAGATTGATACGATCCACCAATTGCATTTCCAGTAACAGCTGCACTGTCCGGTAAATTGTTGCCAGCCCAATTTCCGGATAATCTTCTCTTACTAATTCATAAATATCTTCTGCAGTCAGATGCTTATCACGATGATCTGCAAGGACCTCCAGTACCAGTATACGCTGGTTGGTAACTTTCAACCCCTTTTCTCTCAGCATTTCTTTAAACTTCTCTTTACTGATAGACATTCCAAACTACCTTTCAATCTCTACATCTTCAAGTAGTTCTTCAAATACTTTCAGAACAGCAGAAAGCTCTACATCATCTTCTACGATCTCGTATACACTCTCTGACTGGTTCTCTCCTGATGTGTCTTTCAAAATCAGACATTCTGCATCATCATCTTCCGAATCTGTCACCAGAATATAAGACACCCCACCAACTTTTGTCTGTTCAAGTACATAAAAATCTACTTCTTCATTCATCTCTTCGGACATGAATTTAATCTTTTCCATCTATAATCCACCTCTTAATCCAGGGGCGTATGCGCAAGTGAATCCAGATATCCCTGCAATATAAAAACAGCCGCAATCTTATCAATATACTTCTTGCGGTCTTCACGCCTCACCTTATTCTCTATCAAAGTCCGCTCAGCTTCTACCGTGGTCAGACGCTCGTCCCACATAACGACCTCAAGGCCGGTCCGTCTTTTTAACATCTCACCAAATGCCATTGATTTTTCCGCACGATCTCCAATATCATTATTCATATGCTTCGGAAGTCCGAGAACAATCTTCGTAACCTGATACTCTTCAATCAGTGCTTCGATACGCGCACAGGTCTTTCTGAGCTTGTTCTCGTCCTTTCTGCATATTGTCTCTACTCCCTGAGCAGTAATTCCCAAAGGATCACTGACCGCAACGCCTACCGTCTTAGATCCATAGTCCAGTCCCATGATTCTCATAGTCATTATTCCCACTCATTATGCTCGATATACGTCTTGAGCATCTCTTCTACCAGTTCATCTCTTTCCATCTTCATGATCAGACTTCTGGCTCCGTTATGGCTTGTGATGTAGGTCGGATCTCCGGACATAATATAACCTACGATCTGGTTTACCGGGTTATATCCCTTTTCACTTAATGCCTTATATACAATCTCCAGAATGTCCTTTGCGCTGATCTGTGGTCCACTTTCTACCTGGAAAAACTGGGTATTTGTCATATTTTTCATATAATCACGTCCTCCAAAAATATTTCAATTTTATTCTACATGATTAAATCTCAAATTTCAATGCAATATTTGTAATTGGTTTTCAATTTCTACATTTACAAGCTGATTAATAAGATTATTCGGATTTTTTACACCAATTTTCACATATTCCTTTGTGTGCCCGATCTGAAGTTCCTCTCCATCACGCACGATTTTCTCCTCGATCAGGACCTCCTGTGTGGTTCCAAGCAGTCTTTCTTCATAAACCGCCTGCTTCTTACGGTTCAGTTCCAGAAGTTCGGCGCTTCTTGCGGCCTTGATCTGATCCGGCACCTGGTCTTTCATAGCCGCTGCCTTTGTTCCTTCTCTTCTGGAATATTTAAAAATATGTGTTTCATAAAAATCTACTTTATCTACAAATGCCTTCGACTCTGCAAACTCTTCTTCCGTCTCTCCCGGAAAACCGACGATCACGTCCGTTGTAAGTGCCGGGTTGTCGAAATATTTGCGGAGCAGCTGACATTTCTCATAATACTCTTCTGCTGTGTATCTGCGGTTCATGCGCTTCAATGTTGCGTTGCATCCGCTCTGCAATGACAGATGGAAATGCGGACACATCTTCGGAAGTTTTGCGATTGTCTGTGCAAATTCTTCCGTAATAATTCTCGGCTCCAGTGATCCAAGACGGATTCTTTCGATTCCTTCCACTTCATGGATCGCCAGAATCAGTGACAACAGGTTGTCGTCACAGTCGATTCCGTACGAACTCAGATGGATTCCAGTCAGTACCACTTCTTTATATCCATTGGCCGACAGTGTCTTCACTTCATCCAGCACACTGTCACGGCTTCTGCTTCTTACCCTTCCTCTTGCGAACGGAATGATGCAGTAAGAGCAGAACTGGTTGCATCCGTCCTGCACCTTGATATAAGCTCTTGTGTGTTCCGCCGCCGTACTTAAATGCAGGTCTTCATACACTTTTTCATGATTGATATCCAGAATCTCCTGATAGGTCTCTGTTTCCTTTTCCTGTTCGTCTGATGTTTCCCGCTGACCATCCTGATTCTTTTCTTTTTCATAATTTTCCAGGATTTCAACAATATTCTGCTTCTTATTATTACCAACGACAATATCAATACCTTCCGGGATATCATCTTTCTTAGCCTGTACATAGCAGCCGCAGGCAACAACAATAGAATCCGGGTTCATCTTTCTTGCTTTATGAAGCATCTGTCTGGACTTCCGGTCCGCCATATTCGTTACGGTACAGGTATTAATGATATAGACATCCGCACCTTCCTGGAACGGCACGATCTCATATCCATGCTTTTCCAGCAGTTCCTGCATGGCTTCCGTCTCATATGCATTTACTTTGCATCCGAGATTATGCAATGCTACTTTCTTCATATATCTGTTCCTTTCTTTTTAAAACATTATTTTAACACATTGTTGTAACATCTAACGAAAATCTTCTGAATTCTTTGGCAATTTGTTCCTTGACTTTTCTTCGTCTGACTCTTAATATATCTATAGAACAAGAAATGAATCAAGGAGGGTATTCCAATGAAAACAGTAAAGATTTCTTTAAATTCAATCGACAAAGTAAAATCATTCGTAAATGACATCACAAAATTTGATTATGACTTTGATCTTGTATCTGGAAGATATGTCATTGATGCAAAATCAATCATGGGAATCTTCAGCTTAGATCTTTCTAAACCGATCGATCTGAACATCCACGCTGATGACAACGTAGAAGAGATCATGGAAATGTTAAAACCATATCTTTGTGACTAATCAGTAATAAAAGTAAATGATTTACTTAGAAAAAGGGCTGACCTGTTTAAGGGTTCAGCCCTCTTTTTTACTTCATTTATTTTACTTCAATGATCTCAACGGTCTCAATCGCCTGTTTCATCAGCTCATCGATCTTCTCATTCAGATTCTCTTCCGAACGGCGGATCACATCAATATTCGGCTTGGTTACCGGATGTTTTGCCACGAAGATCGTACAGCAGTCTTCGAACGGCTGGATCGAGGTCTCATAAGTATCGATTTTTTCTGATACATCCACGATCTCCTGCTTGTCGAATCCGATCAGTGGACGGTATACAGGCATCGTACATACATCGTTTGTTGCTGCAAGACTCTGCATGGTCTGGCTTGCCACCTGTCCGATACTTTCCCCTGTGATCATACCTAAGCAGCCATCCTCTTTTGCAAAATGTTCTGCGATACGCATCATGTATCTTCTCATAATGATCGTCAGCTCATCATGCGGGCATTGATCGTAGATATAAAGCTGGATATCCGTAAAGTTGACGACATGCAGCTTGATCGGTCCAGAATATTTTGCCACTTTCTTTGCAAGATCCACAACTTTTTGTTTTGCACGTTCGCTTGTATACGGCGGCGCATGGAAGTAAGTAGCCTCAAGGCTTACTCCACGTTTGGATACCATGTATCCTGCAACCGGGCTGTCGATACCGCCGGATAACAGAAGCATCGCCGAACCATTGGTTCCGACCGGCATTCCGCCTGCTCCCGGAATGATCTGTGAATATACGTAGATCTCATTCCTGACTTCTACGTTCACCATAACATCCGGATGATGTACATCTACTTTGATTCCGCTTTCCGGGAATGCGTACAGGATTGCTTCTCCAAGGTCACGGCTGATCTCCATAGAGTTCAGCGGATAAGACTTTTTGGCACGTCTGGACTCTACTTTAAATGTAAAGTTCTTATCTGGATACATCTCATCCATATATGCGACAACATCTTTTTTCAGTTCCTCGAATCCTTTGTCCTCCATACGGACAACCGGACAGATTCCGACCAGACCGAATACTTTCTTCAGATGTTCCACAGTCTCATCGTAATCATAATCTCCTTCACAGTCTACATAGATTCTTGCCTGTGATTTGTGTACATCGAACTGTCCGTCTACATCTTTTAATGCATAACGCACCTGGCGCACCAGTGCGTCTTCGAACAGATGACGGTTCTTTCCCTTAATTCCAATCTCTCCATATTTTAATAAAAATGTATGAAATCTCATCTTCTGATTCCTTTCCTGATCTCTTTCTCTTTTATCTGTAACTTTCTAATGTCTGGTATATCTTCTAAGCATCGGTACTATATTATATAGTGCATCGAGCGTATAGTCAATCTCTTCCAGTGTAGTAAATTCTGACATACTAAACCGAAGCGTCGCATCCAGAAACTCCTGTTTTGCCCCGATTCCTTTTAACACACCGCTGATCTGCGGATGGTTGGACGCACATGCCGATCCGGATGACACATAGATTCCTTTATCTTCCAGCGCATGTAATAGCACTTCACTTCTGATCCCTGCGATTCCTACACTGATAATATGCGGTGCCGACGTCTCATCGTATAAACCATGGATCGTTGTATTCTCGATCTTTTCCACGCCTTCGATGAAATGCTGTTTTAACGCCCGCATCTTCTCCACTTTTTCATCGAGGTTATCGTAAATCGTCTTTGCCGCCAGGGAAAGTCCTGCGATTCCCGGTACATTTTCCGTTCCGGAACGCATGTCATGCTGCTGACCGCCGCCGTAAACGATCGGGCGGATCTTTACATTTTCACCGATGTATAATGCACCCACGCCCTTCGGTCCGTGGATCTTGTGACCGCTGATGGAGCACATATCTACCTTCAGTTTCTTCGGGTAGATCTTGTATTTTCCAAATCCCTGTACCGCATCGACATGGAATAAAATGTCTTTATTATATGCCTTTACGATACTTGCCGCTTCCTGAATCGGCTGTACGGAACCCACTTCGTTGTTCACATACATGATCGATACCAGGATCGTATCTTCACACAGCGCTTCTTTCAACGCATCCAGACGGATTCTTCCGTACTGGTCTACCGGAAGATAGGTCACACGGAATCCTTCTTCTTCCTCAAGAAAACGCATGGTGTTGATGATTGCCGGGTGCTCGATGGATGATGTGATCAGGTGGTTGCCTGCACGCTTATTCGCTCTTGCCGCGCCGATCAGTGCCATATTGTCACTCTCCGTACCGCCGGAAGTAAAATACACTTCCTTTTCCTGTACCTTCCAGAGTCTGGCAAATGTTTCTTTTGCTTCTTTTATATATTTTTCTGCTTCCACACCTTTGTTATGCATAGAAGACGGATTGCCATAGTCTTCACACATGACCTTCTGCACCAGTTCCCCGACGCTTCGGTATGCCATGGTAGTCGCCGAATTATCCAGATATACTTCCTTCATTTCTTCACTTCCTGTACTCTTCATTCTTAGTATTAGATTATGTTTCTACCCTTCCAGATGGAACATCAGAACCGAAAGCATCGTAAGTCCTGCAGTCTCTGTCCGAAGGATTCTCTTGCCAAGTGTCACCGGATTTGCCCCGGTTTTCATGGCAAGTGCTACTTCTTCTTCCTCAAAGCCGCCTTCCGGTCCGATAAAGATGCCGACCGACTGCCCCGGTCTGATTCCTGCGATGATCTGCTTCGTCTCTTCCATCCCTTTTTCCAGTTCGTATGGGATCAGGACA
The DNA here is from genome assembly GCF_025150085.1 of Dorea longicatena. Classification (NCBI taxonomy): domain Bacteria; kingdom Bacillati; phylum Bacillota; class Clostridia; order Lachnospirales; family Lachnospiraceae; genus Dorea; species Dorea longicatena. The sequence goes on along the minus strand of NZ_CP102280.1, from coordinate 1,032,328 downwards.
ACGTCCAGTTCTTCTGCCTGCTTCAATGCCTGCGCATAAGTGCATACTTCTCCCACCTCAGGAATAATACCTCGTCCTGCCTGCTTCGCCGCACTGACCGCAATCTGCTGCCAGCGTTCGACCTTCTTCTTCGCCTTCTTCGCATCCAGCTTGACCACGGCTCGCTTTGTCGCCACCGGGATTACCTGATATGCGCCGAGTTCTACCGACTTCTGCACGATCAGTTCCATCTTGTCCTGCTTTGGAAGTCCCTGGAACAGATAGATCTTTGATGCAAGCTCGCTCTCGTCCTGCTTTTTCCCCAGTATCTTAAGCACTGCCATATCAGCTTCATAGGATTCCACTGCACACAGGTACTGACTGCCTTCTCCGTCATTTACCGTAAGTTCTTCACCGGTCTTCATGCGGAGTACATTCTTCATATGATTGACGTCGCCGCCCTCTACGTAGATCTTTCCTTCCTTCACCTGCTCCGGTGACACAAAAAAATGTTGCATATCGAATCCTCTAATTCTTTCTTGCCGTTACAGATACCCATTCACCCTGGTGGTTCACTTCCAGAACTTCGAGGCCTGCTTTCTTCACAGCTTCTACGACCACTTCTTCTTTATCTTCGATGATTCCGCTTGTGATATAGATACCGCCCTTTTTCAACTGGTGGATGATCACAGGTGTCAGCGGTACCAGTACATCTGCCAGGATATTTGCTGCTACGATATCGTATTTCTCATAACCGACCTTATCCTGTACTTCTTTATCATCAATGATATTACCGATCATGACTTCATACTGGTCTCTGCTGATTCCGTTGTTGTCCATATTCTCGTAGGTTGCATCGATCGCACACGGATCCAGGTCTGTTCCTACCGAATGCTTTGCGCCGAACTTTAACGCCAACATTCCAAGGATTCCGCTTCCACATCCAACGTCTAAGATCTCTGTATCTTCTGTCACATATTTCTTAAGCTGGCGGATGCAGAGCTGTGTGGTCTCATGCATACCGGTTCCGAATGCTGTGCCCGGATCGATATGGATCACCATCTTGTCGCTGTCTTTGGCCTCTACATTCTCCCATGAAGGAATGACAAGAATGTCATCAATATAGAACTGATGGAAATACTGCTTCCAGTTATTTACCCAGTCTACATCTTCTGTCTGGGACTCCTCGATCGTACAGTCTCCCACATTCAGATAACTTCTCATCTCTTCTAATTCCTGTCTGACCTTCAGTAACATCTCATGCTTGTCTACTTCTTCATCCAGATAGAATGTCAGGTATGCACATCCGTCATCTTCCGGCATATCCGGCAGGATGTCTACGAACATCTGCTCTTTGTCAGACTGTGTAAGCGGGATCTTATCTTCGATCTGCACTCCTTCGATTCCAAGATCAGCAAGCATGCTGCTGACGATATCTTCTGCCTCTGTTGTTGTCTTCAGACGAAACTGATTCCATTTCATATATATTTCTCCTTTATCTCATCTTGTTTAAGACCTCCCCGGGTCTTATATCATCTTCGTTTACATTCATTGCTTATTTTAACACCTGTTGTCTTTAAAGTAAATGTACTTCTTTCGCTAAAACAATGTTAAGAAAATAACGATTCTTGTTCATACCGTGTTAAGATCCATCCGTTTCTCTTTATCTTCTTACCAAAAGTCCATACAATGTACCCGGAAGCAAAATTCCACATCATATATAACATCAATATATAAAAACATTGACAAGGAGGACTTTGACTTATGAATATTGGCATTTTAATTCTTATGATCGTCGGTGGGGGTGTCGGAATTCTATCATCACTATATATTGCGTTCAGCTTTCCGGCCATGATTATCTGGAAAATTTATCGCAAAATCCGTCATGGATATAAACTTACATACTAATCATCTATTTTATGGCAGTGTTCAGATCCTGTTCTACTTCATTTAGTTCTGACAGGATCTCCTCCTGCTGTTTGTCAAATAACAGTTTCTTATTATACTGATAATACTTATCACAGTCATTTTCCTTTAAGAACTGAATACTATAATAGTTCGTGTTAAGTTCTGTAACAAAAGAAACCATCTCCTGACTGTCCCCAAATGCATCTTCCATAAATTCAAATGCATGTTCCAATGCGGAAAGCGTACGTTCTGTCAGTTCTTCTCTCTCTGCCACTTCATTTCCAAACACCTCTTTTATACGTTCAAATGCTGCCTCTCCTTCCAGATGTTCTTCTTTTGCAAGCTGTTCGTAAGATTCCAGTTTATCCAGCACCTGTTTTCTTACATGCTCGTCCTGCTTTGTCATCTGTTCTTCTTTCCGTAATTTTTCATATTGCTCTCTGGCTTCACAGACGACAAGATCCATTTGCAGATTGGATTTATATAACTTCAGATATTCATATATCATTGTAACCAGTCTGTCTTTTAGGAAATATTCTTTGAAGCAGCTTCCCAGACGGCCGATCAACATATTTACAACACTGAACCTCTCATCAAATGCTGCATATCGAAGTCTCTCCAGCGTATCCCTGGTATAGACACCTTCAATAATCTTCTCAAGACCATAATCTTTTTTATACTTATGATACAGTTCCAGATAATTGGCAAAATCTTTTGCGATCTTCCAGTGCTGGATATACTGATGTACAACCTCTCTGTCCGCTTTCTTTCCAAGCTTTTCATAAGTCTTCAGAAGCTGTGACAGATCTTCCCAGCCTCTGGCTGTTGCAAAGACCTTTCCATCTACCGTCGTCTCCATCCGGTAAAAATAGTCTCTCCTGATCTCAAGATATGCCAGAATCGCCGGATGAATATCTGCCCGGTATGCATATTCTTTCCATACATCATAATTCACATCTACATCGATCTTCTTGATTCGATCCAATGTTACCACATCAAAATCCCGTACCGACTTATTGTACTCCGGCGGATTACCTGCCGCTACAATGATCCATCCTGTCGGAATCTTCTGATTACCAAATGTCTTACACTGCAAAAACTGTAACATTGTCGGAGCCAGAGTCTCAGACACGCAGTTGATCTCATCAATGAACAGAATTCCTTCTCTAAGTCCTGTCTCTTCCATCTTATCATATACCGAAGCGATGATCTCACTCATCGTATATTCTGTAACCGAGTACTCTTTCCCATCGTACGTCTTCTTTTCAATAAACGGAAGTCCGACCGCACTTTGTCTGGTATGATGTGTGATCGTATAAGATACCAGTGCGACTTTACACTCCTTTGCCACCTGTTCCATAACCTGTGTCTTACCGATTCCCGGAGGCCCCATCAGGAGAATTGGTCTTTGTCTTATTGATGGGATCATATAATCTCCATATTCATCTTTGGCAAGATATGCCTCTATCGAATCTTTGATTTCTTTTTTGGCTCTTTTTATATCCATTGTATTCCCTTCTTTTGCTGTTATTTATTTCATCTGATCAGAAATCCAGATCTTCTTCCAGGATGATCTTTATTGCCCAGGGCGGAACATCTACATCTTCATAGTCTTCCTCCATGAACACAAATGCCGTCTCATATACAGGCCTTTTCGCCGGATAGATTCCCCGGCCATCCGTAAAATAGATCATTCCCCGTAAATGTTCAAATGTATGCTGGCGGACCAGTTCATCCACATACGAGAATGCCGGCCTGAAATCCGTTCCGCCTTCGCCTTTTAATTCCAGTTTGTCCATGTATTCTTTCAGCTCTTCTTCGCACGTGATCTTCTGATCCGTCTGAACCTGATCATCACATTGAATGATATGAATGTTCACTTTTCGGAAAAAGCTGTCGTTTTCACTTAATACGCCGTAAGTCTCCTCCAGAAATTTTTTCACCAATTCTCCCGAACAGGACATCGATGTATCGATCACAATAACAAATTCTTCTACCTTCTGAACTTCTTTCCATTCCTGTGGCTCGATCAACGGCATATTCCCATACATAGTTAATCCATAACTGTAGAAAGTATAATCAAAAGAATCCGGATCCACCGTCATCTCTTCTTTTAACACCGAAAATTTTCTTAAAAATTCCCGGTAATCCATTCGCTCCCGATTTTCTACTTTCACCTGATCGATCAGATTTCCGGATGTCTGTGATGCTTCTTTGGAAAATGTCTCCATCTCTGTCTCCATACGCTCACTGATATCCTGCCAGCGGTTTTCAATCTGATTCTGTCTTTTTTTCTCCTCAGCTTTTGGCCAGTAACTGTGATCGTCTACCCGGAAATCCACCTCCAGTTGTTCAAGCTGCTTTTGTGTCAGTGCTTTTTTCCTCAGCACTTCATATATTCGTTCTGCCGTAAGCGTTTTCATTTCTTTTTTCAGTTCACGGTACATTTCTCTTCTTGGGAACGACCTGGCCTTCATAACACACCGATACTGTAATTCATCGATGATCGATTCCACAGCAATATCACATGACAGATGATAAAGCCGTTCCTCTCTTCCTTTTCTGCGGATCATATGGCGAAAAATCCCATGCAGCACCAGATGCAGGTAGATCCTGTTCACCATCACTCGGTCTTCCCTGAACAATCCCCCGAGATATTGTGGATCATAATACAGATACAGTCCGTCTGTTCCCATACCTTCCGCCCCCGTATCAAGTACAAACGGAAGACTGGATAATGCTACATCCAGGAACCGCATCTTCATATACAGTTCATTCCTTGCCATAACAAGAATCTTACGGCTTATATTTTCCAGGCGGTCCTTTTCTATGGTTTCTCTGTTATTTTCTATCTTTTCTCTGTCCATTGCTTTTCTTCTCTACTTGTTTTATAAATACTCTATAGCTCAAATGTCTTTTTCTTCTTTGGAAACTGATCCTTTCTGATATCCATAAAAATACTCAGAATTTCTGTTTTGCTGCCTTCTGCCGCGAAATCCATTCCCGCCTGTAAAGATTGTTCTGTCCATAATTTTCTTCTTTGCAGGAACCGGATTCCTTCCACCTCTTCCTGCTTCACCGTCCATTTTGCCACCGCAGTCATGTGCTTTTTTAAGTATTCTTCATAACCTTGTCTGTTCTTATCTGAAAGTTCTGCCGGGAACCGCAGGCGGTTCAGTGCCAGTTCCACTGCCGTCTCCTCTGTGTCTTCCGCAACCGTATGATAAAACATCTCATCATATTTTCGATAGTCCAGTTCACGGTCATAAAAACACTGACGATAATATCCGCCTGCCCCGTGATGATGCGTTTCCAGTATTCTTGCAGGGGTGTTCTCCACCGCCTCTTCATAATGCTCCGGAAAGAGTAGTTTTGCTTCCTGTCCTCCTTCAGGCGCATGTAGATATATCCTCATCTGGTACCGCATCTCTTCTACAATCGACTTCAGACAGCTCTTTTTTCCGTCCTGAAGATATATCTCTACTTCTTCCAGATGGCAGCCTGTAAGTGCACCACCTCCCATATCCAGAAGTCTGTTGCCAAGTACTAATTTTCTCAGATTCCGGCACCTGTAAAATGCATATCTTCCAACTTCTTTAAGTTCCAACGGCATCCATATTTCCTCAACTGAAAGATTTCTGGAAAATGCATAATCTCCCAGTATCGTGACCGGCTCACCTTCTATCTCATCCGGCAGCACCACATAACTATCATTTCCATAATATTCAGTGATCATCATACCCTTCTCTGTTTTTTTATAACGGATTTCTTTACTCAGCATATTATCTTTTTTCACATATTCTCTGGCCATGTTTTCATCCCGTTTCATTTATTCTTTCTTATATCTGTTCTTAATAATTCTACGTTCCTATACTACTATCATTCCCTATTCTTTGCAAGTTTGTGTCCTTTTCCGCACATCTTTTTCCTTAGGGCATCATATAACTGTATAAAAAGTTTTCCGGAGTTTCTATGTTCAGATTCCATATACCAAAAACTCATCTTTCTTTTTCCACCCTTTATTCCAGATATAAACCATTAATCCTCCTTTTCTTCTTTTCCTGCTGTTTTTTTGCCGGAGGATTGATTGCCCGAATTTTCCCCGCCAGTGAAACAACTTTGACTCCGGCCAGCCGCACTTTTGTATCTTCTTCTCATTCCTTTGTTCTCCCAACCACCGAAAACTGGGGATTGAGTTTTCAGGAGGAAGGAAAAGCTCCCGTCGGAAATGCCTCATTCGATGAATTAAAAAAATATCATGCCTACTATGCCAGAAACACTGATCAGAAAGTGATTTATCTGACTTTTGACTGTGGTTACGAAAATGGCAATACCCCTTCTATCCTGGCGGCTCTGAAAAAGCATCATGTTCCTGCTACCTTTTTTGTCGTCGGCAATTTTCTGCAGGATAATCCAGATCTGATCAAACAAATGCAAAAAGAAGGTCACACCGTCGGCAATCATACGTATCATCATCCCGATATGTCACAGATTGCGACACAGGAAACCTTCTCAAAAGAGCTTTCAGATGTCGAAGATCTTTTCAAAAAGATCACCGGAAAGTCGATGACACGATTTTACCGGCCGCCTCAGGGAAAATACAATACCGAAAATCTACAGATGGCCAAAGATATGGGATATCATACCTTCTTCTGGAGTCTCGCCTATGTTGACTGGCTTACCGATGCCCAGCCATCCAAAGAAGAGGCTTTTGACAAATTACTCGGCCGTATTCATCCCGGTGCCATTGTACTACTTCACAACACTTCGAAAACCAACGGAGAAATCCTCGATGAACTTCTTAACAAATGGGAATCCATGGGATATCAGTTTTCTTCTTTGAAAGATCTTCTCAAAACTGAAGAGTAATCTTCATGTCTTACACGCTCAAGTATCAGCAAAACCGGCCGCCTGATATCAGATTTTCCGATATCAGGCGGCCGGTTTTATTTCTTATAAAATTTTAATTCAGTAATTAATCCAGATCAATAACATCCATCTTAAATGTGTCATCCATCTCCGCATGACTTCTCTTCTTTTCCGGGTGATTACTTAAGAGATCTGCCGTAGCATCAAATAACTCATCATCGTCATAATCATAGTCATTTGAACCAAACATATCGTAATCATCATCCGAATAATATCCTTCAAAATTATCGAACTCTTCTTCATCTAAAGGAGTAAATTTTTCAAAATCATCTGTATCCTGAAGATTAATGTTCTTTACAGGTTTGCGGATAGCAGGACCTGTCTCATCTAAAGAACGTACACCCTTTGCAGCTGCTTTTTTTGCCGTTGCGTGTTTGACGCTCTTCTGCTTCTTTGGTTTTTCCATGGCTTTGGCTATGTTTTCTGTAACCCAAAGATCATCCTCATCGTATCCTTCAAATTCATCTTCATCATCATATTTCTTAGATGCTTTTTTCGAAACCTGTTTTGAAGCTTTCTGTGCTTTCTTTTCCTGTTTCTCTTCTTTTTTCTTAGCTTTTAATGCTTCCTCTTCTTCATCCAGATCAATTCCATATTCATCATACAGATCATCTAATTCCAGATCTCTGTGTCTAAGCTTGACTGCTGTGACAATAAGTACCAGAACAAGCAGTAAGATTAATGCAATTGCTATAATAACTACAATATCCAGGAAATTCTCTACAAAATTAAGGATTTTTCCCCATATTCCTTTTCCGTTACTTAACTTACTTTCTGAAGAAGAACTGCCGGTTGATTCCGGTGTGTATTTCTGATAGGTTCCATCTGTCGTATCATAACGATATGTTGTCTTTTCACCGTCAGAATTCAAAGCATAAATAATATAATATTCTGCGTCTTTTGTATCCTGCCAAGTGTCAAATTCTTTACCATTTAATGTCAGAGTTGTCTTCTGATACTGGCTTGGCAGATTCACCTTTCCATCATTCATCAATGGGATAATATATCTGTCTTTTGCAATCTCAACTTCTTCAAACGGTGCGAAAGATCCATCATCACTGTTATACATATAGAAATCTGCATCATCGCTGTCTTTTTCAGTCAGATACATTGCATTGATTCCACTTGCCTCCTGTGTGATCACAGAATACTTTGAACCTTCAAATGTCAGCTCTCCTTTTTTAAAACCTTCCGGAATGATCTCTTCCGAAAAATCGCTGGTCACAACATACTTCTTGCCGTTCACTTTCACAACGGCACCATCTGCTGTCGATGTTGTTGTATCTTCGGTACTGGTCTCTTCCTTAATCAGAGACGGATCGCCAGCTCCGATCGTAACTGCAGAACTTCCCTGTGTTACTTCCAGGTTCGTTCCGTCTTCCGCAGTACCCGTAGCACTTGACACTTCGATATTCGAAGTACCTTCTTTTAATGCCTGAAACTTCAGATTAAATTCTGCAGTTGTTCCACTTCCGGTCCAGGAAATCTTAATGGTTCCATCCTTTCCCGTCGCATTATCACCGCTGATAAATCTCAATTCACTTTTGTCATACGTTAAAGTCGCTTCCATAGACTGCATTGATGAAGCAGAAGTCAGCTTGGTCTTTACATCAACTTCCGCTCCTACTGTAGTGGACGGATCCGCAAAACGCAGTTCTGCTGTCGCTGCTTCTGTTATCACCGACAGACATGGACATATCATACATATCGCCAAGAATGTTACAAATATCTTTTTAATTCTTCTCATGTAACCTACCCCTTTATCTTTTATTACTATTTATTCCGTTCCTTCTGTCGATCCAGTGGTTCCCGAAGTGCTGCCTGCATTATCTCCGGTCGTTCCACCTCCTGTTGTTGTCCCTTCTGTTCCTCCGGTTGTTCCCGTAGTTCCTGAGGAAGTGCTGCCTGTACTTCCGGTCGTTCCGCTTCCCGTCGATGTTCCTCCGGAATATCCGTTTGACGTACCGTAAGATCCGGTTCCGTAAGTGCTTCCACCCGTTGTTCCGTAGGTACTTCTTGTTGTACCGGTTCCGGATGAATTATTGGAATAATTTTCCGAATACCCCTTACTTCCCGGTGTCTCATCATCCTCGATCGTTGTACCGCTTTTGGCCTTATCTGACGCTTTTGCAGTAATACCACTTTCAATGCCTTCAATCGTGCTGGATACAGAATACCCATCACTTCCAAACAGAAATTTATGCACCTCAAGTACATTCGAAGACAAGGTCTTCGGGATTACGACGCTTCCTACTTCATTTAACATATCCGTTGTATTTTCAGCCGGAAAACCAATCGAATCTCCTAATTTATACTTTGTAAGATTCTTTGCATATCCGATCATTTCAGCCAGTGTAAAGTTTGTTGATATCTGCGGAAATACACTGTCTATGATCTTATTAACAGTGCCGACACTCATGTTCTGCGCTTTATCTGCAATTTTCTGTAATACCAGGCGCTGACGTTCTGCACGCTTAAAGTCTCCTCCTTCCGTATAACGGATTCGGGAATAAGACACTGCCTGCACACCATTCAAATGATATGTACCCTCTACTTCCGGCTCGATCTTCTCATAACTTTTTCCTGTTACTTTTGAAGTTTCGACACAATAGTTGTTCATATGCACAACTTCATCATGCGTCAGTTCCAGATCCAGTCCTCCTACCGCATCGATAACATCTACCAGTGCATTAAAGTTTACGGTTACATATTTTTCAATATTCATATCCAGATTACGGTTAATCAGCGATACTGCGCCTTCCGGTCCTCCAAAAGAATATGCAGAATTCGCTTTATTATAACTTCCGTCATCTAATTCTAATAATGTATCACGATAAATAGATACCAATTTAACTTCTTTCGTATCATTATTCAGACTTGCTATTATGATCGTATCACTTCGATTTCCTTTGCCCAGATCATTTTCTCTTGAATCCAGACCAAATAACGCTACATTCGTGTATCCTTTTTCATGTTTTACTTCATCAGAAATGTTTAATTTATCTGTATCGAGTTTCACCGAACTCAGTTTATTCATCTTACTTGCCAGAATGACTGATCCTATAACTACTACGCCCAGAAGAGTTCCGCCTAATACAGCACCTATTTTCTTCCCTATAGACCAGGTCGCAAAGCCTCTTTTTCTGCGACGCCCTCTTCGTCTGACCTTTTTCCCTGTATTTCTTGCCATACTTCATATCCTTTCCGCATTTATCCTAAATTAACACAAACCTTTTTACATATTACCCTATTTTTTTCTAAATTTCAATATTTTCAGTCCTGTTTTCCTGTTTATGTCCAATATCTCGGATTCATTGTGCATTTTAATACAATCTTTTTCGGCAGTTTTTGATATTTTCGTCCAAGAAGATATCCTGCATATTTCGCTACACAATCTGTGAAAAGTTTAAAAACAAGCCATGGCCTTCTCTGTTTTATCAAAAAAGCGACTGTATTCTTTATCAGTTTCATTCCTTCTTTTTCTGAGCTTACCTTCCGGAATATCTCAGGATGCTGTGCCTGGGAAACGGCCATATCAAAGTTTCGGTGAAACTGTTGTGCAAAATTGTAATTATGCGAATGGATTACCCTTGCTTTTGCATTATAATATACTTTCTGTTCATTCTCTATAACCTTCGCTGCGTATATCATATCTTCATTAAATATTGCTTTTTTCTCGAATCCACCGTTTTTCAAATACATATCCCGGTTATAGGCTGCACATACATCCGAACAGAAGAATGTTTTGATTCCCATTTTTTCCAGATCTTTCGAAGATTTCACTTTGCTTTCCTGCGGATAATTAAATTGTCTCGTATATCTTTCTAATAATGTACTTTCTTTTCTAGGAAGCTGTCTCGCATACGCAACTGCAACATTTGCTTCTTCCAAAGCCTGTACCAGTTCACTTACCAGATACTCGTTATCCGGGCAGGCATCCTGTGTCATACAGATCACAATATCTGCATCCGATTGCCGGATTCCTTTGTCTCTCGTTGCGGCATGATCAAATTCATCCGGAGTAATCTCTTCAACTGTCACATTTTTATAACGTTCCTTCATGCTTTCCAGACTCTGTCCGTCTGTTGTATGCATCAAAAAGATACGGTTTACTTCATAGGTCTGTCTTTCCAGACGCTCCATCAGCTTTTCAAATTCTGATCCCGGATGATATACCGGAATTACGACATCTACTTTCTTCTTATTCATTTTGTGATGTTCCGCTTTCTGTTGTATTTGGATATACATTGGTCATATCATTCAAAGTATTACTTATATCTGTAACCGTTGCCGTCGGTGTATAATCCTTATTCGGATATAAGAATTGATGCAGCTTTATTACATTTTCTTCCAGTCCTTTCGGGATGACATATGAACCACTGTATCCCGGTATCTGTTCCGGAGTTTCCAGATCAAACGGGAAACCTGTAGTTTCGCCCAGCTCATAATCAAAGGCACCTGTGGCAAGACTTAATATCTCCTTTGTAGTGAAGCTTGTTGATACCTCCGGCATTACCTTATCTATAATCTTATTAAGCGTTGCCAGATCCTGCTGTTTCAATTTATCTGCTGTTTTCTTAAGGACCAGTCTTTGTCTTTCTGTTCTCTTATAATCACCGCCTGCTGTATATCTTATTCTCGCATAAGATACCGCCTGCACGCCGTTTAATTTATACGTTCCGGCTACTGCCGGTTCGATCTTCTTATATTTCTTACCTGTTACTTTAGAAGTCTCTACACAATAGTTGTTCATATGCACAACTTCTTCATCCGTTAATTTTACCGTAATACCATCAACCATATCTATCACATCGGCTAATGCAAGGAAATTGACACTGACATAATCCTGAATATCAAGATCCAGATTCTCATTGAGCATATTGACTGCCGTCTCAGGTCCGCCTACTGAATAAGCCGCATTGGCTTTATCATAATGCTCTCCGTTCTGTTTTAACATCGTATCCCTGTACACAGACACAAGCTTTACTTTTTTGGTTTCATTATTGATGCTTGCGATCATAATCGTATCTGTCCGGTTTCCTTTTCCAAGATCCTTTCCTCTTGAATCCAGACCAAATAATGCAACATTGGTATATCCGGTCTGTTTCAGTCCGTTGTTCTTTATATTCGAAAGATTGGTGCGTTCCATTTTTCCCAGCTTAAATAAGCCAAACGCTGTTGTTCCCAGAATACACAGAATGATCAATTCCAAAATAATTACAAGTCTTCTGCGTCTTCTGCGTTTTTTCAGTCTTTTTCTTCGTATTTCCTGCTGTCTTCTGGTTAATCTTTTTTTATTACGTTTACTCATGACTTCTCCTTAAAGCTAATAGGCATTTTTATTAATAAATCCTTTGAAAAATGTTAAAAATATAATCTTAAAGTCAAATCCAAGTGTCCAGTTTTCAATATAATACAGATCATGCTCTATTCTCTTCTTAATAGACGTATCTCCTCTGTATCCATTTACCTGAGCCCATCCCGTAAGTCCCGGTCTTACCTGATGTTTGATCATATACCGAGGTATTTCTTCTTTAAACTTTTCTACAAACTGCGGTCTTTCCGGTCTCGGCCCTACAAGACTCATGTCCCCTCGAAGGACATTAAAAAGCTGAGGCAGTTCATCTATACTTGTTTTTCTTATAAACCTTCCGACCGTCGTAACACGCGGATCATCTTTGGTCGTCCAGCCTTTCTTTTCTTTTTTCTCATCCTGTACGATCATTGAACGGAATTTATACATTTTAAACGGACGATTCTGCAGCCCTACTCTTTCCTGCGAAAAGATCAAAGGCCCCGGCGAAGTCTTCTTGATCATAATTGCCGTTACGATCATAACCGGAGAAAAGAGAATAATTGCTACAATTGCTCCAAATATATCCACTCCGCGTTTCATCCATTTATTCAGCGGATCACTTAACGGAACTCTTCGGATATTGATCACCGGAAGTCCCTGCAGATCTTCGGTGTACGGCTTGGTCGGTATAACGTTATTATAATCCGGAATAAATTTCGTATGCACACCTGATTTTTCACACATTTTAACAATTCTTTCCAGCTTATGATATTCAGCCAGACCCAGTGTAATTACGATTTCATCCAGTTTATTTTCCGGCAGCACAATTTCCAGATTATCAATTCTTCCCAGTACCCTGACCTTCTTATATTCTGTTCCTCTAGGAACATTATCGGCAAGGATACCCCGGATATTATATCCCCAGTCCGGATTTGCCAGGATTCTGTCAATGTACTGTTCTGCCGCACGGCTGTATCCGATCAGTAAGATATGTTTCTGATTAAATCCCTGACTTCTGATCTTCCGAAGTCCCATTCTGATCACATTACGCTCTACTATTTCCAGAAAAATATTAATACAGTAAAAAACAAAGATCATCGTTCTGGAAAAATCTGTCTGATGTCTGAAATAAAGTACTAAAATAAATACCAGAAAGCCTATCGTGTTCGCCTGAAGGATATTCCATGCTTCCAGTCTTCTTCCTCTGACTCTTTTCGGAGTATATAACTGAAAAATATAATATAGCAACAGATATCCCGGTATAATGAATATCAGTACACTCATATATACTTGCAGAGAAAGATACCACGGATCCATCTCAAAAATGCCGCTCCTGAATCTCAGATACCATGAAAGCACATACGAAATTACAATCACTACCGCATCCAGTACCACATGTATTTTATTTAATAACCCTTGATTTTCCTTGATCAATTTTACTCACCAACTTTATCTATTATTTCGTTTTCCTATGCCAGACGCCGGAAAATATTTATCCATAGTTCTATCTGAATCTTTATATAATTCTTAAGATGGCCGGATTCATATTTTACTTTATCTGATTTTTCCCCCATATGCAGCCCTTCTTTAATACCATTGACATATAGCTTTCCGTATCCCTTGCGAAGGAAAAACAGGTACTTCACCAAAAATCCCACAAAAAGGAACGGACTGTTCAGTATCTTCTGTACAACCGGCATATTTTTATATATCAGATATACATTATTGCGTGAAGACATCTTGACTTTAAATTCATTATATCTTGCTCCGCTTGCCGCACTTCCCACATGGATCACTTCTGATTTGGGTTCATATAAATTATCGTATCCCGCTATCCTGGCACGATATCCCACATCTATGTCTTCCAGATATGCAAAATGCTTCTCATCAAACATTCCAATCTCTTCAAATACTTTTTTCCGATAGATTGAAGCCCCTCCGCATGCTGCAAAAATCTTTCTTATATTATTGTATTTCTTCACACTTTTGTCTTTTCCATATGCGTATGCCCATCCAAGTGCATTATAATAGGTTCCTGCGCTGTCAATTTTGGACGGATCATGATACTGGATCATCTTAGGCTCCACAGAAAATATGTTCGGATCTTTCTTGATCGAATCCAGCAGATACTTTACATAGTTATCTTTTATCACCGTATCATTATTTAACAAGATCACATATGGTGTATCTGTCTTTTCAATACCGATATTAACTGCTCTGCAAAAGCCATAGTTCTTATCCAGCATCACACATTCAACTTCCGGATATTCTTTTACAACTTCCTCTATACTTCCATCATTCGAGGCATTATCTATGATCAGGATTTTCTTTTCTGTCTGATCCTTTTCATACAAACTTTTCACACAGGAAAACAGATACTCTTTTCCTTTGTAATTAGGTATTACGATTGTTACTTCACACATAATTTCTCCGTTAGTTCACTTTCAGGGAATAGTCCCATTTTTTTAAGGAAAGATTCGGATTATACGCTGGATCTCCATTTTTCAATATGTCAATCCAATGGCTGCGCATATATTCTATCTCTCCCTGAAATCTGCGCACTTTTTCTTTCGTATCTTCAGCTCCTCTGGTCTTAGATTCATAATGATATAACTCTACATATGGATCATACACGATCAGATGTCCTTTTTCCCGTATTCTAAGACACAGATCCACATCATTAAACGCTACTTTCAGCTCTTCTTCCAGTCCGCCGACTTCTTCAAATACCGAACGTTTCATCATCATACAGGCCGCTGTCACGGCACTTAAATCCTGCTGGATAGCCGCTCTGTGCATATATCCTGTATAACCGCGTTTCATACCGACAAAGACACTGCCGGCAACTCCTCCGATTCCAATGATAATTCCCGCATGCTGCACCGTATCATCCGGATAATATAGTCTAGCACCTACTGCACCGACTTCTTTTCGCTGACATGTTGAAAGCAACTCTGTAAGCCAGTCACGACTTATCACTTCCATGTCATTATTTAACAGCAGTAAATAATCTCCCTTTGCCTGTTTTGCACCAAAATTATTAATTGCCGAATAATTAAATTCTTTTTTCCAGTATACGACACGGATCTTATCATTGCAAATCTGTTCATAGTATTCAAAAGTCTTCTCTTCCGTACTATTATTCTCAATAATGATAATTTCATAATTCTCATAATCCGTCAGTTTTTCTATTGACTTCAGGCATTTATCTAATGTCTCTGCCTGATCTTTATTCGGGATCAGAATAGACACCAGCGGATTTCCTGTCACAGGATATTTTACTCTGTAAAATCCAAGATTTTCCGTCTGAAGGACTTCTCCTTTTGTATGGCATCGTCTGAGATGATCTTCGATTGCCTTCTTTCCAGCTTCATATGCATACATTTTACTTAAAGGATTATCTGCTGTTGATTCCTTATGCACCCGCCAGTGATATAATATCTTTGCAACATGAGAGATTCTTTCCGCCTGTTCCGTACATCGTAAGATCAGATCATAATCCTGCGCCCCGTTATATTCCGCTCTGAACTTTCCTACCGATTCAATTAATGCTTTTTTTGCAACAAAAAAATGACAGATGTAATTATTTGCTCTCAACATATCCAGATTAAAGTCCGGCTTAAAATTCGGAGAAAAATATTCATCCAAATCTGTCGTCACTTTATCTTCGTCTGTATATAGCACATCTGTCTTGCGATCTTTGTTCAGGCAGCTTACAATTTCATACAGTGCATTTTCTTCCAGAAGATCATCATGATCCAGCAATCCTACAAATTCTCCCGTTGCGATCTCCAATGCTCTGTTCGTATTCTGTGCAATTCCTTCATTTTCCGGAACATCCACTACTTTGATCCTGTTGTCCTTCTTGCCTGCAACATTCAGAATACTACTTACTTCCTGATTAGAAGGATTAGCATTGGCAATACACAATTCCCAGTTCGTATAAGTCTGCTTTCTCACTGACTGGATCATCTGCTTTAAAAACACCTCCGGTGTATTGTATACCGGTACCAGGATGCTGATCTTAGGACTGTATTCAAATACCTGCTTCCGTTCTCTTTCTAATTCCTGTTCAGATGGTCTGTGATTTTCATACCATTCTTTATAATCAATATCGCTTTTCTGGAAACGTTCTGTTAATTTTATCCAGAATCCTTTCGGTCCATAATGGCGCAAATAAAGTATCCCCTTTTTCAAATTATAGGGAGATACTTTTTTTATCATATTTATATAATCTAATTTACCACTCATTAAGATATTCCTCGTACATATTATTACATATTTTCCCTTTTTATCCGATTTATTGTAACATATAGTTAATAATTGAGCAATATTTATATTCTTAATATTATATGAATAACAGTTTAAGATAACAAAAAAGCTCCGGATTCGTATGATCCGAAGCTTTTATTATCTTAAATCTACAGAACCTGCCACTGGCAGCTTCTTTCGAACGCATGGCGATTTAAAAATGGAATGTATCCTTTAATCCAACCCAGAGCTGATCTTTTTCGCTTAAGTTCAGCGCAGTTCCATCTTCCAGTGCATATCCTTCACCGGAAGCTGTTCCTTTGTACTCTCCTGTCAGTGTCGGCCACTCGATACCGATCTCAGGATCGTTCCATGCAAGACCGCCTTCATCTCCCGGGTGATAGAAGTCTGTACATTTGTAGCAGAACTCAGCAATATCACTCAATACCAGGAATCCATGTGCGAATCCTTCCGGAATATAGAACTGTTTCTTATTTTCTTCTGTCAGCTCCACACCGAACCATTTTCCGTATGTCTCACTGTCACTTCTCAAGTCTACAGCAACATCAAATACAGAACCTTTTACGACTCGTACCAGTTTGCCCTGTGGAAATTCTTTCTGGAAATGTAATCCTCTTAAAACTCCTTTTGTTGAGCATGATTGATTGTCCTGAACGAACTGCATTGTAAGTCCGGCTTCCTCCATGTCTTTCTGGTTGTATGTCTCCATAAAGTATCCTCTTGCGTCACCGTGTACCGTTGGTTCGATCACACAAAGTCCCTGGATACCGCCTGCATTTTTTTCTACTTTAATCTGTCCCATTTTATTATCTCCTTAGAATTCGATTTCTTTCAGATATCTTCCAAGCGCATCCTGCCATGTCGGAAGTGGGGTAAATCCATTTTCTGCAAGCTTACTCTTATCCAGTCTGCTGTTAAAAGGTCTCGCAGCTTTTGACACTCCATATTCTTCTGTTGTTACAGGAAGAACGGTTACTTTCTCTTCACTATATTCTTCATGTCCAAGTGCTGTTGCCTGACGGAAGATTTCTTTCGTAAAGTCATACCAGCTGATATATCCGCCTTCGTTGGTTGCATGGTAGTAACCATATTTATCTGTCTCTATCATGTCAACAAGAAGTCTTGCAAGGTCAAATGTATAGGTCGGTGTTCCGATCTGGTCATTTACAACCTTTAATGTATCATGTGTCTTTGCCACATTTAACATTGTCTTGATAAAGTTCTTTCCATTCTTTCCAAATACCCATGCGATACGTACGATAAAATACTTATCCAGAGTCTCAGACACTGCAAGTTCTCCCGCCAGTTTACTTTCTCCGTATACGTTCAGAGGTTTGTAATCTTTGCAATCCGGTTCCCATGCTTTCGTTCCCTGTCCGTCGAATACATAGTCTGTGCTGATGTAAACCATCTTACAGTCCAGTTTCTTGCATACATCTGCAATATTCTTTGTTCCTGTTGCATTGACAGCTTTTACGATGTCTTTCTTATCTTCATCTTCCGCAAGATCAACGGCTGTCCATGCCGCACAATGTACCACTACATCCGGAGCAGCCTCTGTCAGGACTTTTTCTACCGAAGCTGCATCTGTGATATCCATCGGTACATACGGCATTGTTGTCACCGCTGTACCATCCTGAATTCCGCTGTATGTTTCTTTGATGTCCGAACCGATTCCCTCATATCCGCGGGATGCCAGTTCGTTCATCACATCATGACCAAGCTGTCCGCCAACACCCGTCACTAATACTTTCATTCTTAAATCTCCTCTCGGTGAGCATACATTTTCTCATAATAGTTCTGGTATTCTCCGGAAATGATTGTCTCCCACCATTCCTTGTTCTCAAGATACCATTTGATTGTCTTCTTAATACCATCTTCGAATTTAGTCTCTGGAAGCCATCCAAGTTCATTGTGGATCTTAGTCGGATCAATTGCATAACGCATGTCATGTCCCTTACGGTCTGCAACATGTGTAATCAGACTTTCCGGTTTTCCAAGTTCTTTGCAGATGATCTTAACGATCTCGATGTTTGTCTTTTCGTTGTGTCCACCTACGTTGTACACTTCTCCGACTCTTCCATTATGGATGATCAGGTCGATTGCTTTGCAGTGATCTTCTACATATAACCAGTCACGTACATTCAATCCTTCTCCATATACCGGAAGTGGTTTGTCATTCAGTGCATTGGCGATCATCAGAGGGATCAGCTTCTCCGGGAAGTGATATGGTCCATAGTTATTAGAGCATCTGCTGATCGTTACAGGCAGTCCGTATGTTCTGTGATAAGCAAGAACTAACAGGTCTGCTGCTGCCTTAGATGAGCTGTATGGGCTGCTTGTGTGGATTGGTGTCTCCTCTGTGAAGAACAGGTCTGGTCTGTCAAGCGGCAGATCTCCATATACTTCATCTGTAGATACCTGATGGTAACGTTTGATACCATATTTTCTGCAGGCATCCATCAGAACTGCAGTACCTTTAATGTTTGTATCCAGGAATACTTCCGGATTTTCGATAGAACGGTCTACATGACTTTCTGCTGCAAAGTTTACAACCATATCTGGTTTCTCTTCTTCAAATAATTTGTAAACTGCTTCACGATCTGTAATACTTTCTTTTACAAAGCGGAAATTCGGATTGTCCATTACAGGCTCCAGTGTAGATAAGTTACCTGCATATGTCAGGCAGTCCAGACAAACGATACGATAGTCTGGGTATTTGTTTAACATGTGAAATACAAAGTTACTTCCGATAAATCCGGCTCCTCCGGTTACGATAATTGTCATTTTATGATTTCCTCTTTTCTAATTTTTATTGTATGCAGGATTTCCGTTGAGAAAATCCTGCTTTTAAGTTTATCTGTTGTTTCAAAATCCTAGTACAGGTTTTCTCTGTATTTTCCGTCCAGTACATCTTTTAGGTACTGTCCGTACTGGTTCTTTTTCAGGACTTCATATACTTCCATGATCTCGTCCTTGCTGATCCATCCGTTCAGGTATGCGATCTCTTCCAGGCATGCGATTTTACGATGCTGATGTGTCTCAACAGTCTTAACGAAGTTCGTTGCATCAACGAGACTTTCGTGTGTACCTGTATCCAGCCATGTAAATCCCTGTCCGAGAAGTTCTACATTCAGATTTCCCTGTTCCAGATATACACGGTTCAGATCTGTAATCTCCAGTTCTCCACGTGCACTTGGTTTTAACTCTTTTGCATATTTTACAACGTTGTTGTCATAGAAATACAGTCCTGTTACACAGTAGTTACTCTTTGGCTGTGCCGGTTTTTCTTCGATGGAAATAGCTTTTCCTTCGTGATCAAATTCTACGATACCGAAACGTTCCGGATCATCTACATAATATCCAAATACAGTAGCTCCCTTTCCGGTCTCTGCATTCTCAACAGCAGCTTTCAGACGTTTATTCAGTCCATGACCTGCAAAAATGTTATCTCCGAGAACCATTGCTACTGTATCATCACCGATGAATTCTTCTCCGATGATAAATGCCTGAGCAAGTCCGTCCGGGCTTGGCTGTACTGCATAAGACAGATTCACACCAAACTGATGTCCGTCTCCTAACAGTTCTTGGAATCTTGGTGTATCCTGTGGTGTTGAGATGATCAGGATATCACGAATGCCTGCGTTCATCAGCACTGACATTGGATAATAGATCATCGGTTTGTCATAGATTGGCAGTAACTGCTTTGATGTTACCATTGTTAATGGATACAGACGTGTGCCTGAACCACCTGCTAAAATAATTCCTTTCATTTCAGGAACCTCCTCTTTTTGTATATTAGGTTATCAAGTTCTAAGGTTTTCTAGTCTCTGTTTTTCGTGTTAATTGTATTATAAAAGGTGACCTTAGGTCACCTTCAAGTACTTTTTTTATTTTTTTGTAACTTTCTTGTAATATTTAAGGCGTTTTAGGAATTACACTGCATTTCAAAAACAAGATTATTAATTCAGACATTTATTTCATTATACATAACATTTCTATTATTCTCAACCAATATACCCAACAAAAATCCCGGCATCTTTCGTAATGTGGAACCCGCCTTCCGTCTTCTTACGCACATAAGACTGGAACTCCTTGTAATGATCCAGGATATACTGTCCCTGATTTCCATGGCACGACAAGATATAAGAAATCACTGGCTCCGGTTCTGGTACGATAAGCGAATCCTCATACCGCCTCCACTCTATCTTTTCAAAATCCTTCTGAAGAATCTCTTCTCCGTTCTCTTTTCCAAAACGCTCGTACAGATTCTTTGCTGCCAGTACAATCCGGTCATCGAACTTCTGGACCAGTTCACTCACTTCTCTCATATGATCATTGCCATATGTACTGCAGACAAATCTTCCTCCCGGCTTCAATACACGTTTTACTTCTTTACAGACTTTCGGAATATCCTCGCAATAGAACAACACATGATTGGCAATTACAAGATCAAATGAATCTTCATCATAAGGTATTCTTCCCGCATCAAATACACGAAACCTGAACCTGCGAACCTTCATTCCCGGCTTTAATTCCAGTTGTTCGAAAATCCCAGATATTTCAAAAGTAATATCTGCTGCAGTCTGGCGAAGTCTTCATCTGTGTAGAATCTTGCGCCCGCTTCTGTGACGTAAGATGGTTTTAATATATTCTGTTTGTCGTAATAGCGAATTGTTCGCAGGGTCACGTGGGCCATGCGGGCAAATTCACCGGATGAATAGTAGCCTGGTTTTTTCAGTACTTTTCACCTTCTTTAAATTTTGTCATACATTTTTATTAAGCAATATTTTTCTTTCGTGCTCTTCCTAAAGACATGATTGTTTTGCATACCTGTTTTAAAACAACAGCCGAAATACCGGTCACCGCCAATAAATTTCATCACCTTGTTTATAATATTTATTTTCATTAAATAAGTACCAATACCATATAACATATATGCCATAAGGAAACCTGCGATATGTCCTTTTATATTCATATTGCCCGGTTCAATGCATTTCAAAATCACTAATAAAATTCCTGCGATCCACCAGTATTTTTCAGCACTTTTTCTGTGTTCAACAAAAAGCATACCTGCATAAAAACTAATCAGACAGGATGGTAACATCCGAAAAGATACCATCCCCGTTAAATTAATTTTCAGGGAAAGTATGTAAAGAAGAATCACTAAACCAAATGTAACCCACTTATATTCTCTCTTCATCCACGTAAGTAATGGATATAAAATATAGAGGAGGATAATCGCACCTATAAACCATTCTCCTAGAATATAATAATCATTTATCTTAAATGCAAGGTATCCATCCATTCCAATCAAAGACAAAATAATGCTGGCCGGGTTTCCTCTGTAAAACAAACTTTTATATCTCAGCACATCCCTTATATACATTAATCCCCATGCAATATAAAATGCCGGGAAGATAGATAATGCTCTTTTTTTATAAAATAATTTTAAATCATCTATTTCACTATGATTATAAAATAAAATAGTAATGCACCTGAAATGAAGAAAAATACTGTAACGTAAATATCTCCATAGGTAACACCACCAACACAATTATTAAATATATCCGGCCAGCCATATTCTACTGCAAAATGAAACAATACAATTCCCAAACATGCTATTGCACGGATAAAATCAAATTAATCTAAAATAACTTTTTTCTTTTTCTTAACCCCTATTAAATTTTTAGATTCTTTCTAACATTTCTATCATATAGTGTATTTGCGGATTACAACTCCCATTTACATTAAAAAACTTTTTCAACTCTGTCACCTGCCGATCTTCACTAACGCTCTGTTCTTTTATACCTTCTTTTATTATGCACGATATTTCTGTTATTCTCAACCATTATACCCAACAAAAATCCCTGCATCTTTCGTAATATGAAATCCACCTTCCGTCTTCTTCCGCACATAAGACTGGAACTCCTTGTAATGATCCAGAATATACTGCCCCTGATTGCCATGACAGGACAGGATATAAGAAATCAGCGGCTCCGGCTCTGGCACGATGAGCGAATCTTCATACTGTCTCCACTCTATCTTATCAAAATCCGCCCGAAGGATCTCTTTTCCATTCTCTTTTCCAAAACGCTCATACAGATTCTCTGCCGCCAGTACGATCCGGTCATCGAACTTCTGAACCAACTCACTCACTTCTCTCATATGATTATTGCCATATGTACTACAGATAAACCTGCCATGCGGCTTCAATACCCTTCTTACTTCCTGGCAGACTTTCGGAATATCCTCACAATAGAACAGTACATGATTCGCTATCACAAGATCAAATGAATCTGCATCATATGGTATTCTTTCCGCGTCAAATACACAGAACTTGAATCTGACATCATCTGCTCCAATCGTACGCCTTGCATCTCTTAACATTCCGTCCGATACATCCGATACTACAATCTCTGTCTGTTCCGGGATTTTATTCCTGTCCACATTCCAGAGTGTACCGTCTCCGCATCCCAACTCTAAAATCTTCATCCCCGGCGTCAATTCCAGTTGTTCAAAAATCCACGGAAACCACCCCTGTTTGTTCTGTGAATACAGGCTGTGAAGATTGATTCTTGCAGAAATATTCGACGCATCCTGATACTGATTCTTCATACTCTTCTCCATACCGGTCAAATGAATCAGATTCAGCATCTGGCTCCAATCGATGGAATGTTCTTTCTTTATCAGATCTGATGTGTCCTGAATTGCCTGTTCCACCAGCTGCATCTGCTCAATACGGTCACGGACTAATTTCAACTGGATATTAAGAGAATTGAGCATAAAGTGGTAGTCTGCATCGTCAATCGTCATATCACGGATATCATCCAGAGAAAAGCCCAGATATTTCAAAAGTAATATCTGCTGCAGTCTGGCGAAGTCTTCGTCTGTGTAGAATCTTGCACCCGCTTCTGTGACGTAGGATGGTTTTAATATATTCTGTTTGTCATAATAGCGAATTGTCCGTAGGGTCACATGGGCCATGCGGGCAAATTCACCGGATGAATAGTAGCCTGGCTTTTTCATCTTCTTCACCCTCATAATTTTATCGGCTATGTTTTATCATATAATTTAATCACTATTTCTTTGATTTTTTCTTTATAAACGAACCTGCAACTCTCAATGGTTTTGTAATCTTCCAAGAATTTGATAATTCGTACGAATCAATCAGCGTTTCCCATTTATTTTCAGACTCTGTCATCTCATTATTTTTCATTTCTATTTGCATTTCTAAATTATGTATAGTATTTCTACTATTCATAATTTCTTCCTCTAATCTTTTTATATACGCCTCTTTTTCTTCAACTTCTTTAGGTATTCCAAAATTTCGGACTCTTAAATTTTTATAAAAGTCTGGCAATGCGAAGTTCATGTTCTTTTCTAATATATCTAACATTTCAGGATTTCTCAATATCTGATCAAACCTTTGCAATCCCAAAAAATTCACTTCTTCTCCGGTACATTTTAATAAACACTGCGCTTTTTCGCACTCTATTTCCTGAGTAGTCTTTGAATTTTCATTTATGAAATCTTCCTTAAAATATTTCACAAATTCTTCATCTGTCATATAATCAAAAATATAGCTTTTCAACATCATCTGAAGATTAATTGCAGCATAGACTTTTTCTTTAGTCAAACCGCTTATTTTGTTTTCTGAATCTTCTTCCCATCTGTATCTTACTAATCTCTCATCCAAAACATAAATCGGATATCGAATTACCGTTCTAACCCAAAGTTCATAATCTTCAGCTCCTACATATGCAAGATTAAAAAATCCGTCTATTTTTTCAAATATACATTTTCTTATTAACGACGAAGAATTACATAAACAATTCCCTTCTGACAGAAAAAATCTTAGCCACTCTTTTTGAGATTGATTTTTTGCTTTCTCAAACAAATCAAAAATCACCTTATATTTTATATTGGCATCTTCCGATTTTTCATCTATAATATTTACTTTTGTAAAACATCCCCCATATTCTTTATGATTTTCCATAAATTCTATTTGCTTTTCTAATTTTTGATTTTCCCATATATCATCACTGTCAATTTTAGCAATATACTCTCCACTTGCATATTTTATTCCAAGGTTTGAGGCATATGCCACGTGACGATTCACTTCCGATGTTATAACCTTTATTCTTTTATCGTCAAATGCCCTTATAATTTTCAACGATCCATCCGTTGATGCATCATCGACTATAATTAGCTCAAAATTTGTATATGTTTGGTTTAAAACACTTTCAATTGCTTCTTTCAAATATTTTTCATTATTGTAATTTGGTAAAATTATACTTATTTTGGGATTCATTATACGCCTTCCATATCTATACAAATTATCCGCAAGTTATTATAACTTGCGGATAATTACTACTTCCTGCCACTATTTATTTTATTCGTCAAATAACTATAATATTCTTTTACACCTGTTTCAAATGTTCTAATCTCACCTTTATAGATTTGTTTTATTTTCGAATTATCCAATACGATTTTTCTTACATCTACACTTCTGGCTGGTTTATATGCAACTTCAAATTCACCATCTATCTTTTTCAAAATATCTATTACCATATTTTGACTGATTCCTTCATTAGAACTCAAATTGAAGACTTCTTCTTCACCTTCATAATCAACAAGAGCCTCTAACATCTTACACACATCTTCAATATAGATATAGTCTCTGATGTTTTCGCCATCCCCCCATATTTCCAGAGTTTCCTTACAGATAGACTTCTTAATTGCAGCATCTACAAAGCCAACACCTTTATGATAATCCTGTCCTGGACCGAACGGATTTGAAATTCTGGCGATACGCATTTTTGTATGTCTCTGAGAGTTAAACGTACGAATAACATTTTCAATACATAATTTAACGCTTCCATAATGATTTATCGGAACAGGCAATGCATCTTCTTTGATTGGCTGTTCTTCCTGTACTCCGTAAACAGTTCCTCCTGAAGACAAGAAAATCATATTTGACCCCTGATCTATTAACATCTTGCACAGTTTGATAGTCTGTAAAAAGTCTCTTCCATATCCCTGCATATATTTTTCATTAGAATTTCCAGGATTCACCGTACTCAGGGAATGAATAATTAAATCCATTCCTTTAACAGCATTTTCAAGAACAAGATCATCAAAGAAATCACCTTCTATATATTGGACGCCCGTCATTTCTTCTTTGGGCAATGCCAAGTCAAATGAATAGACCTCTAAATCTTCTCTTTTCGATAACATTCTCGCAAGATTTCTGCCTATAAATCCATTTCCACCCACAATAAGAATTTTCTTATTTTTCATCTTCCTTTATTCCTTTCAGTAACGCATCACGTACTTTTTCAGCCTCTTTTTCCCAAGAAGTCGACTGCGCAAAATCCAGACCTTTTTTTCTAATTTCCGCAAGTTTATCGGTATTTTTCAAATAATACTCCATAGTTTCCGCAATATTTCTAGGTTCATATTCAACTAAAACAGAATTTTCTTCATTCACAAGCCAAGTACTATTTTCTCCCTTTGAGCAAACTGCCACAGAATTTGATGCCATAACTTCCAATGGGAGTAAGGATAAGTTTGTATTCGAAATAATCAAACATAAATCACATTGCGAATATACCTTCGATAACTTATCTATACTCATAATTCCCATATCTTTATGTTTGAACGGAATTTCAAAAGTACTTATATCCCATCCTGCAAAAACAACTTCGACTTCTGGCATTTTCTTACATAACAAATCAAGCGCAAATAATCCGATTTCGAAGTCTCGTCTCGGTGTAACAGGTCTTGCATAAAAGAATACTCTCTTCGTAGTTCCTTTTTTCTTCAATGGCACATACATATCTTTATCATACGAAAAGCCGAAACTATCAGCTTTCATTCCAAAATCAGAAATCAGTTTATCTTTTATCCAATCTCCTGCTGTAATTCCTCTAAACCCAAATTTATACGTATTTTTTGCTAATTCATAATACGAACCATGTGGGAAGAAAAACGGTTCATAATCTTGTACAAAATAAAATTTTGAAACTGTATTATCAAAATTTCTCACAAAATATGCAGTTTCCCATGAAGTAGCAATCGTTGCATGTGCAAATTTTGCATACTTCACATCCCAGTAAGCTTCTACTCTTTCATCTAAAATCGGGAAATTTTCTTTCAAAAAATCTCTTACCGATTTATTATCATGTAAAGATGGGGCCTTAAATAAATATATTCTGCTGTGAAATCCCATTTTTTCTAAGAAAGAAACAAATCTGAAAATATTTAAATGTCCCCCCGATCCTTTTCCCATTTCAGGTATAACCCAGTTCAATATTTTCACTTCATCATTTTTATGAATTTTATATTCATTTTCCTCAAATGGAATTTTCACATCATCAACCAAGAAATCAAAATCATATAAAAATTGATTTTTAGCAGGTACAACATTTGTTTTTTCCAAAAGCTTTCTATATACTCCTTTTACACCTTTTTTCCTTAAAAAAGGTATGATTTTTTTACAAAATTCCTGTACAGTCATTACTACGCCTTCCTTTGTTTATATTGTTGAGAAATTTTATGATCGAGCCACTTCTTTTTCTTTGATGAATAACTGTCGTATTTTCCTCCCAAATAGCCGCCACAATAACGACTAAAATTTCTTGACATTGAATACAACATCCAATGTATCTTTTCTTTTTTACTCATTTCCAGATGCCGGATATATCTCGCATCTGATATCGTATGCTTCGCAATCATCAATGGAAGTCTTGTCCATGATTTTGCGATCTGATAATTCTGGAGATAATAAAGTCCTTTATATTCATCATAGTATCTCATAAAATATGTAGACAGCTTATAATTGTGTGAATGATAAACCGGAGCGAATGGAGAATACAATTTTTTATATCCCAACTCAATCATTTGTTTAGCCCAAATCTGGTCTTCGGCAAAAGAAACATCTTTATAAGGATACTTTTCAAATATGTCTCTTCGTATACACGAATTATTATCCGAAAAGAACGACAGTAAATGTCTATATCCTTCTTCTTCCTTATAGCGTTGCCTGTTTTCATCAGTTATTTGAAAAATTGTATTATCATCGCCGAAATTCTTAAAATGATAATATAAATCCCTTTTATCAATTACATTGCAATCCGGATATGGATAATGAATTCCGAAGCCACCGACAATTTCCGGATCCGATTTCATTGCATCAATAAAATTCTGAAGCCATTTTGATGATGCCGGCATTGCATCCTGTGTAATAAAAACAATATATTCTCCTGTTCCCTTGGAAGCCCCATAATTTCTGGTCTTCCCATGACCAAATTCCGAAGCCGGAATCTCGTACAATTTGCACGGGAACTTCTTGATTATTTCAATTGTATTATCACTGGAACCGGAATCAACACAAATCACTTCATATTCATACGTAGTTTCCTGTGCAAATACCTTTTTCAGTACTTTTTCAAATAATCTGCCCGCATTTTTTGTTGGAATTACAATTGTAACATCCACGATATATACTCCTCTCACTTATCGGAACAATTTATACATAAATTTGATAAATGCCCATAAATATACTGCAATTCCCAAGAAAACAATAAATGTTTCCACATTAAAGCGCTTATAATTCAGCTTAACAACGCTTGCCTTATCAGTCATTGCATTTTCATTTACCTTTAATTCACTTTCTGTCGAATTTTTTTCCGTAATATAAACCGCAACGGATTCTGTATCCTCCATTTCTTCTGCCTGTAAAGTCAGTCTATATTCCTTGCCCTTACTATTTTGCTGCTTAGGAAAATTTACATTTACCATTCCCTGTTTCTGCGGATTACTGCTTTCAAATAATCTTGTTTCTGTATCCGCCTCGGAAATAGTTCCTTTTCCAATTGTTTTTCCAGTTTTAACTTCTTCTACAGTCCATCTGTAATTACCGATGTTCTGTCCGTCCTGCTTTAACATTTTTATTGTAAACCCGGAAAATCCGTTATTCCCACAGACAAATTTTTGTTCCATTGTAGAATCTGTAGTGAGAAAATCCGTTTTTTCATAAGATAAACTTCCTATATCTGTATTATATATCGGCCTAGGCCACGTTCCATACGCATAAGCCCCACCTATTATAATTATAATAATTGCTATCCCTATTTTTTTAATCGTTTTCATTCTATTCAACCTTCTATTTATTCAGATAGTTCTCCTGCATAATAAGCTCGTTCAAACTCTGTTCCCACAATGTCACTAGGGCCATCATCACGAATATGTCCCTTTTCGATCCAAATTGCTCTTTTGCAAATCTTTTTCACCTGATCAATGCTATGTGATACAAATAAAATTGTTGTATCTTCTTTCATCATTCCCTGGATTCGTTTTTCACATTTTTCCTGAAATCTGAAATCTCCAACAGACAAAACCTCATCTACAATTAAAATATCCGGTTTTCCTATTGTCGCAATCGAAAAAGCAAGTCTTGCTAACATTCCCGACGAAAAATTCTTAATAGGAACATCCATAAACTCTTCCAATTCGGAAAATTCCACAAGATCATCATAATATTCATTCATCTGAGCTCTGTTATATCCCAGAATTGCCCCATTTAAATATACATTTTCTCTTGCAGTTAAATCCATATCGAATCCCGCACCTAATTCAATCATAGGAGCAATTGTCCCGCCAACTGAGACAGATCCTTTCGTCGGCTTCAATACACCGGCAATTACCTTTAACATTGTACTTTTCCCACAACCATTTAATCCGATCAGTGCAACTGACTCTCCCCTTTTTACTTCGAAGTTAACATCTGTCAGTGCCCAAAACTCATCGTATTTCAAATTGTTTTTTATTCTTTTAATCAAATATTCCTTAAAATTATCTACTTTTTCGCTCGATAAATTAAACTTCATCGAAACATGATCTACTTTTATGATCGTATCCTGATCCATAATAAAACTCCTATTATTTTACAAATTCAAAATAAACTTATCCTGCTGTTTATAGAACACCCATAATCCTAAGAAAAACGTTACTATCACTATAATAAGCGGAACTATAAATTCACCAACGGATGGAATTGTATTATAAATCACTACGTTTCTAAAAATTACCATTATCATAGTCAATGGATTTATAGAGACTATCTTATATACCCATCCAGGTAACATACTCATAGGATAAATTACCGGTGTTAAATACATAAGTCCAGTTAAAAATACCGTATACAAATGCATGATATCTCTAAACTTTACAGTAAGTGCGGCTAATATCAATCCCACACCCATTGAAAAAACTATCAGATACACCAACGGTATTACCACTAAAAACATTGTAAAGTGTAATTCTTGTCTTGTAAATAACATTACAAGAATCAATGCACAAAATGATGACAGAATATTAATCGAACTTGACGCTATTCTTGACACCACAAATAAATATTTAGGAATATATACCTTTTTTATTAACGGTGCATTCCCCAATATAGATGTCATCGCACCAGAAGTAGCTTCATTATAAAAGTTAAATAATATCTGTCCACAAAGTAAATATAACGAATAATTTTGCACATCAAATTTCATTAAATTTGAAAATACGATTGATAAAATAATCATCATCATTAATGGATTCAAAAGTGTCCACAAAACTCCCAGAACGGATTTTCGATATTTTATTTTCACATCTCTTGCAACCAATTCATATAACAGTGGTTGGAATTTTTTAAAATTTTCTATATAACGTTTCATCGTATCTCCTTATGATACCTTTCAAAATGTTTGTATATTATAGCATTTTTTCTTTTTTATAGCAAGTTTACATCTTAATTGCTATCTTGTAATCACAACTGATACTATTGACCAAATTGTATATAACTGCAATCCCGTAATAGCAAGTATCAATTCTGTCTCTATACTATCTTTTACAACAATATTCTTACTTCCTTGAATAATTAACAATATCAACGGTAAAACGGGAAGGAAATATCTTCCTTGTACCCCAAGAATAATATCTGATCCAACATAGGTATAACTAATTAACATCGCAGCCAAGACCAATCCACTAACTAATATAACTATAACCCCTGACATTATCATTAGCTTTTTAGTCGTTTTTTTTGATATATGATTTGGAATTGCACTAAAAATCAAAACAATAGCGAACCCCATAACAATAATGTTCGGGACCTGTATATCTACCCAACCTAATGGATTGGCAATCATCGACTCAACAAAAAAAGAGAGCTTTTCAAAAATTGTTCGAACAACTACTACCAATGTATCACCCAAATTACTCATTATATATCCTATTGAATATTTGTATAATCCATCCGATCTAATTTGCATATTTTTTTCTGCTGCTTCTGTAATCAATGTCACTTTTGAAACTATTTCAACTATTGAAAGCATT
Organism: Dorea longicatena; assembly: GCF_025150085.1. NCBI lineage: Bacteria > Bacillati > Bacillota > Clostridia > Lachnospirales > Lachnospiraceae > Dorea > Dorea longicatena. The sequence continues at coordinate 1,001,556 of NZ_CP102280.1, read as the reverse complement.
CCAAACATATACAATGCTATTTTTTTTCTGTTAACTCTAAAATTAAACTTTTGTTTTGGGACAAATAAAAGCAGCCCTATTATTGGTATATATATATATTTAATCATTACAATTCCACTAATAGCACAAACTAATATTAGAACATCCTTTATCTCCACACTCTCCTTAGTATAAATTAACCATAAAATGTATGATATTAAGAAAAAGCATAAACCTAATAAAATCGAATCATAACTAAACGAACACACTTGTTGTATTGTCATTGGCAATAATCCTACTGCAAAAATAATCATTTTATTAAACGGAAATATTCGTATTGCAAAATACATAACAAAACAATACCACAAAAGAGCAAATAATCTTCCTATCAATAAAATTTGTTCTCCAGATCCTCCCAGTATTCTTGCAATACTCACTCCTATAATCTGAGGAATATAACCTATCGCTTTTACATTTAAAGGATTCGCCAATCCTTCTTTAGTAGTAATAGTATCTGAATTTTTTCCTAATGCTCCTTTTACAAATCTAATATAAGACTCTTTTGTAGGATACTCTTCTCTAATAAAATATAATCCCATATTAGAATCAGCAATTACTTTTCCCTCTTTATCAGCAACTTCTTTTCCTAGCAATTTATTACTTTTAGAATATACCGTAACAAAATGGGCACTTTCATCCGGTACAGCAAACGGTGGTAATACAAAAATATAAATGCATCCAATAAAAAATGTCATTACGACAAATGTACTTGCGATTTTTCCCTTTTTCATCATCAAAAAGCTTCCAAGCATTGCTACAAGTGCTGTAATAATAATTGCGACAATTAAATATTTTAATGCACTTCCGTCGCCATCGTACAACTTATACGCCAAAGACAACGATATATTTTTTTCACCTTTTACATTGGCATGACCTGTTATCACTGATGGTCTTGATAATTCAAGTGCTAATCCTTTTCCATCTTGTAATCTAGGTCTAATAATTAACTCATATTTTTCGCCGACTTTGACCTTTATATCTTTTTTCAATTGTACATTACAATATCCGTCTGTTTGAAGGATCGCACAATCCAACTTCCATCTTTCAACTAATTTACTATTCGGATCCAATAATTCAATCTCAATAATACCTGTTGCTTTTTTATCCACATTTGCGAATTTTATTGCTACACCAGTTAAGTTTTCACTAACCATTTGTATTTTTTGAGAAACATCTTTTCCATTTTGCAATTCAATAATGTCTTTACTCCCCAAATAATTCGGTGAATCCTCTACCTTCATAACAGCCCATGGCGATTGTACTTTATCTTTCCATATTTTATTATACGAAATAAGCATTGCTGTTAAAAATGCAAAAAAAATCACTATTGAAGTTATTATATATTTATTTCTTTTCCAATTATTCACCTTTATTTTCCTTCCACCTCATTTTGCTGTCTTCTTTCCTTTTCTTTTTTTTCATATATTGCTATTTGTTGAGCTAACTGTTTTATCTTTATCGATAATTTAGATACCGCAATTGTCAATACAAATATTATAATCAAAGAAAAACAAAAGCCAAAAAAGAATAACATATTAACAGGACTTACTATACCTATTTTTTCTGAAATAGTTTTTATGAGTTGAGGAAAAATGTCTAAAATCAACACACCTATTCCTACAAGGAGCCATGATAATGCATAACTTAATTCTAATCTTTTCTTCCTAATCATATCTATAATTACAATTAACGCACATATAATAAGCACTGCAATTATTATTTGAATTTTCACACTCATCACTAATACTTCCTAATCTTTTCTATTAAAATTGCCATTGTAACCTTCACCATATAATATATCGATTTTTTCATAGAGATTGAAGAGACACCCCCTTCTCTCTCTCTCATTATTACCGGAATTTCTATTATTCTATATTTTCTTTTTAACATCGCAACAATAGTTTCCGGTTCAGGATAATCTTTAGGATATTCTCTGGCAAATAATTGTATTCCTTTTCTTCCTACCATTCTCAATCCAGAAGTTGGATCAGTTATTTTTTCCCCAGTCAAGAATTTAATTAACGCTGAAAAGAATTTAATTCCAACACGCCTTATTGCCGATGACTGAAATCCACTTTTCTCTATAAAACGGGATCCTATAACCATATCTACATCTGAATTTTCAAAATAACTTGACATTTCTTCTAAAAACTCTGGATCATGCTGTCCATCTCCATCAACTTGTACCGCCAAGTCATATTCTTTTTCACAGGCATATAAGTATCCAGTCTGCACTGCCCCGCCAATTCCTAGATTAATCGGCAAGTTTATAACATTAAAATTATTTTCTTTACATATCTGCAACGTATTGTCAACAGAACAATCATTAATAATCACATAATCAAAATCTGGTGCCTTTTCAACTATTTGTGTAACTGTTTTCACTATATTTTCAGCCTCATTATATGCAGGTATAATTATTAATTTCTTCATACGTATTACTCCATCTGATTAGATTTTTCGCTGTTAGAATAGAATTTCACGAGTAATTTTGCAACAGAAGATGGCCAAAACTTGCAAAACATTTCATAATCTTCTTTTTTTCTAGCACCGTCATTTAATATAATACTGGTTTCAGATTCTTCATGAACACGGTGTCTCATTCCTATTTTTCGATTGTATACAAATGCACCTTTTCGTTTAGATATCTTCTCCCAAGCCTGCCAATCTTCATCTGAACGATATTTCACCTCAAATGGTGAATGCTTTATACTTCTCTTATTAAAAGTTACGGATGGACAACAAATAGCACACCCAAATGATAATATTCTTCTTCTAATCCAAATATTATTCCACAACTTTTTCCATTCCAGAGGCTTTAGCATTATTCTCTTAACTCTTAATAATTTATTTTCATCTACTTCTACAGAATTACGAATTTCTCCATAATTGCAGAAATAAATAAGTGGCTTTTGCACATTTTTAACCATCTTCAAAAAGTCTTCAAGATAATTCGGTAAATAAATATCATCTTGGTGTGCAATTGTAAGAAAATCGGTGTTTACTTGTTCATACGCAAAGTTCCAATCTTGAACAATTCCTTTTTCTCCATTATTAATCTTAACTGGTATTTGATATTTTTCCGCTAGCCGTTCTATATATACATTTGGAGTCGAAGTTGTAATTATAACATTACTTTTTATTCGCTGATTCATTAATGACTGTATACACTCTTCTAAGTACGGACTTTCTTTATATGCACAAATTACAAACGTATGATTTTTAAAGTGTTTATTTCCCATAATATTTTTCCTTTTGTTTTTCCTAATATCATTTTTTGAACAAAATATAATTTATCTTAGATAATATCCAATTATACAATTTCAAAAAAGTTGGAATTGCACATACCCAAATAAGTATTATACAATAAATCATCATTGTTATCAAATTTATCCAATTGTTTTTTGAAAATCCAAATATCTTATTTAATATCAGGTAACCATGTGGCGCTAAAAAAGTAGATCCCGCATACACTAAAATAGATGCTTCCCCAATATGCGTAAACACATTCCTTTTTCTACTTGTTATAGATATAACTGCATACCCCATTAATAGTGCTATTATATAAAATATTATTCTATAACCAATTCCAAAAATATCACTGAAACCTGCTGTCTGATATGATGATCTCACGCTATGTATGCTATACGGCAATTTTACCGCCGGTATAATACATAACCCTAATATTAAAATTGAAAATATCTTTTTACTATTTCTTATACGTAATAACAATTTTTCATCACAGAGTACTCCTGCAACAAAAAATGGTAATAATGCAAAAACTGCACCATATCCCATGTGAAATTCTTGCATCTTAGTAACACTTACCAACAAGCCTAATGCAACAGATATAATAAAAGGATGACGTAAGTTCATAAATTCTTTTGCCGTTAATTTCCACACAAAAACAGCTAACAAATAATAAAAAGCTGAGGAAGGAACCAGTAACGATCCATTAAACACACCACTATTAAAGTTAGCTAATCCCATATGGATCATCAATTTCCCCATTATTACATATAACGATTGCAATAATATATACGGAATCAAACATTTTTCAATTGCAAAGTTCCTTGCCTTTTCCGTATTTTTAGTAAAATAGCCTGTAATAAAAGCAAATAAAGGCATATGAAACAAATAAATATATTTCATCAAATACATATTAACATTCCATACATCTTTATATACATCTAAAGTATGCCCTAACGCTACTAAAAACAAAAGTATTGCTTTTATATTGTCCATCTGACTGTCTCTAACAGAAACAGTCACCTTTTTTTCTTCCATATATATCCTGCTTTCTTCTCTTACTTTATTCTAAATACTTCTCCATCCATAAATTTCTCCATAATCTTACCTATTGCACATGAAATTGTTTTTTCAACATTTGTCAATGAAGTTCCTAATTCTATAGCACGCACAAAAGCAACCAGTTCATATCTGATTCCTTCTCCATCAAGTTGGAAGAAATACCTTCTATTATTTTCTGGTTGTTCAAATCTGACTTCAAAATATTCCGTTTTCCACCAAGGTGCCGGAACATAAATATATCCCTTAGTTCCAGAAATCACAAGTTCTCCCTCCGATTTCACACCTTGTCCTACTTTTATCGATGCAACTGCTCCTTTATATCTAAAATCTATTTTCGAAAAAGAATCATAATGATATTCCTCTGACTCTATACAAGTTAAAATTTGTTTACTTTCATATTCTGTTCCAAACACCTGGAAAACTGGTAACATTGCTGTAGGTCCCCAAGCTGAAATACTATTCCATGCATATTTTGCTTTTCGAGGATCCTTTTGATCAAACTCTTTTATACTTGTACATGTTGCATCAATACACTTCGGTTTCCCTATCACTCCTGTTTTTACTAACAGAAGCATTCTATGATAAGCCGTAGAATATGCCGTCTTTATAGCATCCATCAAAATGCATTTATTAGACTTGGCTAAGTCAAACAATTCCTGACACTGTACTTCTGATAATGCGATTGGTGATTCACATAAAACATGCTTTTTCATCTTCAGAGCCAGCTTTATATCTTCATAATGATGAGCTGGACTTGTAATAAGGTATATTGCATCTGATTTTTGTAATAAGTCTTCATATTTTTCAAAGACAGGTATTCCTTCCAGAATATTTTTTAATGCATCTTTTTCTTCCGAAAAGGCCCCTGAAATCACAAGTCCATTTACAAATGTACTTTCTTTTGCTATTTTTTTTAGAATCGTCGATTCACCAACCAATCCTAATCTTAAGCTTCTTTTTTCCTGACGTAATTCGCTGCTTGATACACCTTTAGTACGTTCCAGATATACAACTTTACAATATTCTCCCAAATAGTCAAATTTACCTACCCAATCATCTCCAACGGTAAATATGTCAACATTATATTTTTGAATATCATCAATTTTCTGTCCTTCATACTCTTCAATAATAATTTCATCAGCTAATCCTGTATTTCGTACAGCCTCTACTCGCTCCATTAATGACTGCTGTACATTTATTTTACCGCGATTTTTATCAAAATCATCTGCTGTTACTCCAACTATCAAGTAATCCCCCAACGCCTTTGCACGTTCCAGCAATCTAATATGTCCATAATGTAACAAATCATATGTTCCATATGTAATTACTTTTTTCATTCAAAACCCCTCCACAAATGATTTTATATCATTTTTCTCTCTTGCATATCTTTTAACGCAGCTATAAGTTTATCATTATCTTCAATTGATAACTCTCCAATATGTCCGACTCTGAAAATTTTATCTTTTAACTCTCCTCCATTTGGACATACCCATATGCCATATTCATCTTTAAGAGTTAGAAAGATATCATTAGCCGACGCCGTCAAAGGGTGTAAAGGCGTGACCGCATTAGACATACTATCCGAAACAATTTCAAACGGCAAATCTTTTATTTTCTTTCTAAAATCTTCCGCCAATGCCGCTATCTTTTCTGTTTCTTTTTCTACCCCTCCATTTGATTCTATTTTCTTTAATCGAGCATTAATTTGTCTTAAGATTCCAACTGCCGGTGTAAAAGGAGTCTGTCCTCTTTCTCCATTTTTCAATGCTGATTTCAAATTCAAATACATACATTTCGGATGATTCTTCTCCACTCTTGAAATAGCATTTTTAGACAATACAATAATCGAAACCCCCGGCGGGCATGCTAAAGCCTTTTGTGAACCTGTAATCATCACATCCACATTCCACGATTGCATATTAAACTCATCTGCTAAAAATGAACTGATTGCATCAACGATCAAAAACATTTTGTTTTTCCTGCAAAAATCACTAATCATTTTCATATCATAATGAACACCTGTAGATGTTTCATGAACATTCACAACAAATGCAGAATATCCTTTTCCATTATACAATTCCAGAGTATCTTTTTGTAACGCTTTTCCTGTTTCTAATTTAATCTGCGAATATGGAATTTCATACATTTCACATAAATCAACAAATCTCTGCCCGAAACTTCCACCATTAACAATTAGCACTTTATCTTCAACCGTCAATGTATTCATGATCACTGCTTCCATTGATGCAGTTCCCGATCCTGTAATAAACACTGTTCGTGCATCGTCATCCGCTTTAGCAAATTTTAACATCAATCGTTCATTTTCAAACATAATATCTGAAAACTCTGATGTTCTAAAATATGGTACTTGCTCATATCCGATTTTTCTTACTTCTTCACTCGATTGAACCGGGCCAACTGTAAAATTAATCATTCTCTTTCATCTCCTTAAAAAACTCTAATTCATATGGATAATGATTTTTCCGTTTTTCTTCTGGCGGTAGTTGCATATAATCTCCATACATTCCTGTTAAATTGTTATGAAGATTATATGGAAAGTTTAATTCAACATCTTCAAACGGTAATTTTCTTAATGGATAAATATCCTTCACCGCATACAAATTCATGTATGGAGTCGTGTCACAAAAGAAATCCAGATTTTTTGTTTTTGTATAATGATTGCTTCTTGTTTCCGCTTCATACGCCTTTTTATATATCCAAGTTTTTGGGACATGTAATATACTTAATACCAAATGAGCCAATCCACAAATTGCATGTATAATTTTTGCTTTCCATCCCGAAAATCCCAGCATCGGAAACGGAATACTACGCAATATTAAAATTTTACTCCAAAACCAGGCGTCTCGTGCTTGTCTTCTGGCCTCTTTAGGATTATCACTTACTTTATCTAATGGGTATAAATCTAAAAAGATTCCTAATGGTGCATCTATATTTTTTAAAGCCTCTTCTTTAAATTTCGTTCCCCGCATCGTCATTCTGGTCGTCATAAGTGGATAATTCGGATATCTTTCCGCATTCATAATCAAATACTTATCACCCATCTCTTTTTCAACTAACGGCAACAATTTTTCAAAATCATCTCTGGGCATTGCAACATCAATGTCATCATCCCAAGGAATAAATCCATGATGGCGTAATGCTCCAATCCCAGTGCCTGCAATACCAAAATAATCCAATCCGTGTCGATCGCAAATATCCATAAAATCTTTTAATATTTCCAATTCAACTTCTTGAATTCTTTTTAATGTAAAATCATCATATTCTTTGAATTGTTTCTTCTTTTTCATATCTATTCTCCAAAGTCTAATTCTACCGGACAATGATTAGTTCTTTTTTCAACCGGTGGAACCTCCATATAATTTCCCATATGTTTTCTTAACTGCTCATCATAGTTCTTAACCAAGCGAATTTCCGTATCTTCAAATGGCACTTTAATCGTAGGATATGATTTGCTTTTACTGATATCCATAATTGACGCTCCTGGATCAAAAAGACAAGTATACTTATCCGTCTGATTTTTATACATCGTTGCATACATCATAAATCTTCTAAATAGAATTTCATCACTCTTTGGGAACAATTTTAAAAAGATTCGTAAAAATCCGCAGATTATATTTTTGACTTTCTGTACTGCCTCTTTTCCCTTAAGCAATTTAAAATGATTAACGTTTCTTACAATATATAAGATTTTGTACCGTTGACATTTTTTTATAATCAACTCTGCTTTCTTCTTATCTTCTGGAAGATTATCATATATAAATATATCCATCAAAATGCCTGGTTTGTAATTTCCTGCATACGCATTCTCATTAACAAAAACAGTATTTTTCAGCATTAATGTTGGTTGCAGATTGTAATATTTATGTTCCAAATCTGGTCCCCATAAATCATATTTTTCACAAAATTGCTTATTTTTTTTCATTACTTTTACAAAACGCTCATAATCTTTTCGCAATAACGCGACATCAATATCATCATCCCAAGGAATAAATCCCTGATGCCTGACGGCTCCAATCGCTGTTCCCGATATTGCAAAATATTCTATATTATTATCATCGCATAATTTCATAAAATCCTTAAGCATTAATAATTCTACGCTATGTAATTTTTCTAAAACTTGTGGCTCATATTCTCCGTACATAATTTTTACACTTTCTAATATTTGTTATAATACTATTATTTCAATTTGATATTCGCATTATAATGCATCCTGTCATTTAACACAAGTTTTTGCAGCTTATCTCAAATGGCAAGTAACTATTTTTTTATTCTTTCATTTATTTTCCACAATATTATATATATTTCTACCCAATTCCATTTCAGCAGTTTTTTCTGAAGTACTTGAGTCCACAGCAAACCATTACTAATTGGATTTTTCAATACTGTACATATCGGTTCTTGTCGAATCATTTTTCTAATTCTTATTGTCTTGTTTCTAAATGATTCATTATTTTTTTCATGCACAAAATCTGTATTCATACATATTCCAATAGTATTCATAACGCCTTTCGTAAATACTTCATAAAATATTTCTGGTTTATGATTTTCAAGAATAAATTTATATTGTTTGTTTAATACTTTTAAAAATATTTTGTATGCATCTTTACGATATCTTCTAGAAACAGAATTTTCATCATATCTATAATAGTATAATTGTCGATTATAATATGATATATCATCAGCTTTTTCAAATAAGTTCAAGTAAAAAATAATATCTTGTGATCTTAATAATTCCGGTTCAAATTTAACACCGGATTTTTCCAAGAAATTCCTATTAATTAATTTGCACCATGTTCCCCCCATCATATTAATAGGCGGTTGAAACGAAAAGCTTGGATGTGTTCTCAACATTGTTTTTAGTTCTGCTTCTTCTTTCATTTTTTCGTCAAATTTCTTTATATCCTTATCAAAAAATTGATTCTTTTTAACTGTCTTTTCACTTTGAACTGAATAATTTGTAAAAATCAATATTTCCGAACTATTCTCTACTGCTTTTCTTAATATTTCTTCACACATGGTATTTTCACACCAATCATCTGCATCTACAAACGTTATCCATTCGCCTTCTGCAATATCAAGTCCATTATTTCTAGCTACTGCAACCCCTTGATTTTTTTGATGCAAAACCTTTACCCTATTATCAACGCCAGCATATTCATCACATATTTTTCCTGCTTGATTTGTTGAACCATCATCAATTAATATTACTTCTATTTCTTTCATTGTTTGATTCAGCAAACTATCCACGCATTTTTTTAGATATTCTTTTTTCGTATTATACACCGGTACTATTATTGATATTTTCATATTATACTTCCTATCGTTCTTTACTCTTATCACATTTTTCATATATTTCCATTAAAGCAGTTAATGATTTTATATATTCAGTTCGTATAAAAATCATTTTTTTTCTTGCTTTTTTTATACACGCATTTGTCGAAGCATCTTCCAAATGATACACCTTTATTTCTGGTGTATAAACCATCTTTTTCCTATCATATTGCATATGCTTATACAACAGTTCTTCTTCCCAATATAAAAATGTACTTTCATCCAATCCATCATATTCTTTAATATAGTTATTCGAAAACACCCAAAAACAACCGTGTAATTTTACATCTTCTGCTCTGTTTATAAAATCTTTTTTTATATTTCGTCTTGTATTCTTAGAAAATATTATATTTTTTATCCGAACAATTTTATATAAAATCTCTGCATATCCCAATTCATATCTTCTTAAATCTTTTTTATAAAACTCAATACGTTTTTTTACATCTTCAACATTTTTGAATTCTGACTTTTGTGGATTGATATCGCAACGTCCATCTCCAGTCATAATCATCGGTCCTAATACATCAAATCTGCTTTTACTGTATTCCATTTCTAACTTATGCATCAATTTTTTTTCAATTAGATAAACATCATTATTCATTAGAACAATATATTTGGGATTCCAACATTTCTTTGCATATCTAAATCCAAGGTTATTTCCTCTGGCAAATCCAAGATTAGTTCTAGCTTTAATAATCTTTATGTCTATATCCTGTCCATATTCTTTTATAAGCATATCTCCACTATTATCCGGCGAAGCATTATCAACTACTATTATCTTATACTTTTCTGTATCAACATTCTTTCTTATATAATCTATACTAATTTTTGTTTCCTCGATTGCCATATAATGCAACATAACAAAAACTATATCCATATATTATTCTCCTTTATTTTTAGCTCGTAATTTCATTTCAATCTTTGCATCCAAAAAAAGCAAATGATTCATATGTAATTTCAAAAGTATTAATCTTATTTTTGTCAATGAAAACTTCATATCAGCTACATTCAGTTTCTTTATTGACTCTGAATACGGACTACTTTTTAACATATTTTCAAATTCTTTTAAAGGCTTTTTTACCGTACTATTTTCATGAAGATAATACTTACGAATTAACCACCATGCCAAATACGCCGTTCTAATATTATAAGTATCTTTATATTTTTTATTACTTTGTATCAAAGGTTCTATTTCATAATACTTCTTCAAAATTCTAGTAGTATTTTCTTCATGCTCTTTATAAAATTTGTGGCTTACAGATAAAGAATGTTGTCTATAATGATATAATGGTTTATTTATATAGAGTATTGAATTAATTTTAGTAAAATATTGATAATTAAAAAGTTTATCTTCTCCTTGTTTAAATTCCGAATCAAAACGTACATTCCATTGTTGAATAATCTTCTTTTGATATAAATGACAAAATGGATAATTTATAGTTGTAATATTTTTTTCGTCATTATAAATTGATATTGTCCTCAACAGTCGGAGCCTTATCTCCTCAATTTCTATTTTCGAATCCGTGTAGAATGTCTCTTTATAATTTTGAGCGACTTTTTCGACATTTGAATAGTTCATATACATATTCCAAACAACCAGATCCGTTTTTTTCTCTTTTATCTGTCCCATTACCTCTGAAAAAATATTTTTTTCCAACCAATCGTCAACATCCACAAACGCAATCCATTCCCCTGTCGCCTGATCAATTCCAGTATTTCTCGCCACTGAAACTCCTTGATTTTTTTGATGAATCACTTGAATTCTCTCATCTTTATCAGCATATCCATCACACACTTCACCTGATGAATTAGTCGACCCATCATCTACAAGTATAACTTCAATATTTTTATAATCTTGTCCTATTATACTATCAACACATTCTGTTAAATATTTTTTTTCAGCATTATATATCGGTACTATAACACTTATTTTCTCCATTACGACTCTCCCATCACTATATCTGCAATCATTCTTTCATACATTTCCGGGAGATCAACCTCCGGCTTCCATCCCAATGCACGCATTTTTTCTCCATCTAATTTCATCTTTACTGAAGGAGCATATCCATATTTTAAAGCCGACTCTGGAATATCAAATACTACATTGATTTCTTTATTTGCAATTTTCTCTGCAACCATAGCTGCCATTTTCCGGATTTGCATATGTGTATTCTCATTTACAATATTATACGCCTCACCCGATTCACCCGTATATCCCAAGAGTAACAGCGCTTTTATCGTATCTCTTGTATAGCAATAATTTCCTTCTGAAGTTCCTTCTGTATGTAATACAATATCTTTTTTTTCTATTGCACTTTTAGCGAATTGAACATACACTCTATTATCACTCTCAAGAATTCCTGCTCCAAATGTCTGTGCTAATCTTGCTATTTTAACTGGTATTTTATATTCTGAAGCATATGCATTACACAAACACTCACATATTCTCTTTCCTTCTGGATAACAGCTTCTTACATTCGTCAAATCTACATATCCAAGATCCTTCTCTTTGATATATGTTGCTTTTTCAGGTCTTCCGTATACTTCCATCGATGACACATATACTACCCCTTCAACTGCTTTTTCTCTTGCCAGCTCTAATATATTATGTGTGCCTTGATAAGATGTTTCTATCGTCATAACCGGATGTTCAACCATCTGCTTTGATGCAGTAATACTTGCTGTATGAAAAATATAATTAATGTTTTTTTCTGTTTCTATTGGCTCTACAATATCACCAATATACAATTCCAATTCTTTTCTTTTCAGCAAATCTCCATACAACATTTCTGCCTTTTTTTCGTTTCGAACAGCTGCAATAATATTGATTTCAAGTCCTCTCAAACGGTTTACACACAAAAAAGTTTTTACCAAACCGGAGCCCACAAGTCCTGTTGCTCCTGTTATAAAAACTGTTTTTCGATTATATTTTTCAAAGTCAATGTTACTTTTCGCTATTAATTCCAAGTCTTCTTGTTGCTTAGAATTTTCTTTACATTCTAGCATTTTCTCAATATTCTTTATCATTTATTGTCCTCCATTAATTAAGTGCCTTATTTTCGTATGATTTTTTTTATTATTGTTCCAAACTTTTTCAAATATTCTCTAATATATTTATCGCCTATAATCAACAATATCATTGCATAAAGTACAACACACACGCTCATTGTTCCTCCCAAACAAAGAACACTGCTTTCAAGCAACCTGTTCATTATCATTCTGACAAAAACAAACAAAATACTTATCGCCCCATAAATCCAAATCCTATCATAAAGTTTCCTGGTATCCAACACTTCTTTTGCATATTTACTTAATACACAAAACACTATAATTTCTGAAAGCAATGTTGCAACTGATGCTCCGGTTACTCCCGCAATTGGTATTAAAATTGCATTTGCAAATAAATTAAAAATTGCTCCACTGGCCGTAGAAATTAATACTTCTTTATCCATTTTATGTGGTGTGCATACTTGATATGCCAAAACTCTATTTATAGCACTTACCACAACTTTTGCCGATAAAATCTTAGCAGCTAACGATCCCACCAAAAATTCTTTACCACTAAATAATAATATTAAAATATCACTGGTACATATCATTCCTATTGCAGCTGGCATAGATATCATAAGTAAAATATCCATAGAAGTCTTCATTAACTTTTTATACTGCTCTTGCAGTCCATTTCCTATATAGTAAGCTACTCTCGGAAGTATTGTTGATGATACAGTTCCTATCAACGTACTAACCACACTATTTATTTTAACAGCCGCTGTATATACCCCGACTGCAGAATCGCCTTTCAACGCACCTAACATCGTTGTATCCATCGTCATATATATACTAGATGCCAAGCTGGTTCCAAAAATCAAAAAAATAGGCTTTAAATGCTTACGAAATTCTAACTTACTCCCTCTATTCCGCCAATCCACAAATTTTCTGGAATGCCATAAATTCATAACTGCCGAACCACCTGAAGAAATAACTGTAAGTGCTGCATACCAACAATAATCTTTTTCACTTTTCACTAATAAAAACAGTAATATCAAGGATATAAATTGGAAAGCAATCGCTCTTATAGTAATGTAACTATACTCTTCCTTAATAATAAAAAGCCATTCCATTCCTATCGTAGTAAATACAATTCCCGCACTACAAATAACCAACAATATCTTATAATTATTTAAGATCGGCAAACTCAAGAATACAATCAATAGCAGGTACGAAATAACTGTTGTACACAAATTAATTGACAATATTTCTCTGGCAAATTTATTAAATTTTTCTCTATCTTCACGGATCCTTGCTCCTTCTCTAATTGCATATGTGCTAATCCCCAAAGATGCAATTAATGAAAAATATGAAATGATAGAGCTTGCGTAATTCACCTTTCCTATTCCCGATGCTCCCAATATTCTGGATGCATAAGGAAAAGTTATAAGCGGAAACAAGACACTCATAAGTGTCTTGATTCCATTTACTATTAGATTGAACGATATTGATTTTTGTTTTTTTGAAGCCATTCAATTAATTCTCCTGATTAAAAATTCTTTACTTAACAAATTAAAGTCCCAATATTTGGGAATTTTCTTCCGCTTCTACAATTGCTCTAAATGTATAATAATCAGAAGGAGTCGTTATCTTAATATTTTCAGGTTTTCCTTCAACTGGATACAGCGCATATCCCGCCTGCTTCATCAACGTAGCCGAATCTATGATATCATTAATCCCTGCTTTTTTCATCTTATCATGTTCAGCTAATATCTCTTTATATTTAAAACTTTGCGGAGCTCGAACTACTCTGCAATTTTTTCTATCAACACTCTGAACAATCTCATTTGCTTCATTTACCAACATTACCGTCTCTATTGCTGGTACTACTGTAATCCCTGTTCCTTTTTTTTCTGCCATCCTAATATTATTAGTAATTAACTCTTCATCTATCAGTGGTCTTACTCCATCATGTATTAAGACTATAGAATCATCAGCTATCTGACCTCTCATAGCATTTAATCCATTATATATAGATTCCTGGCCCGTTGCTCCCCCAGGAGAAATCCACCTAACTTTTTTTATTTGATATTTATCCAACAATTTTTTTAAATAATCAATCCAACCTTCAATGCATACCACTGATATTCCATCTATTTCCGGATGATTTTCAAAATGTTCTAATGTATATATTATAATTTCTTTACCATGTAAAGTCAAAAACTGTTTCGGACGTGTCTTACTATTCATTCTTGTTCCCGTTCCGCCAGCAAAAATCACAGCATAATTCATTGATATTTCTCCTTTTTTTATTTTTATTGCATAAATAAAACTCAGACTTCAATTGTATGAAACCTGAGTTTTAAATTGCATGAGTACATTTTGCTTTTTACTTTCTTGGCAAGAGGTACATACCTTTTATCTTACTTATTGTATTTTGATATTTTATATTCCATCCCTCTATCTTCATTATTATATCAGACTTTTATTCAATTACAAGCTTTTTTTGTATTTGCTTTCTTCAACATTCTTTTGCGAATCAACTTACTTATTCTTCTCTCAAATTTTCTTCGCTCTTTTCCTCTATCTCATCATCTCCTTTTTCATTATCCTCTCCGGTTATTTCTTCCAGATCTTTATTATCACTACTATCCGGATTTTCTTTCTCTATCACATCGTCATTTTCCGGTTCCTGCGTAATCTCTTCATTCGACTGTTCCTCATCGATTACCGTCTACTCTGTATTCAATGTTTGTTCCTTACTGTAGTAAGCATTTCTTCCTCTGTCAATGTTTTCTCCTTTCGGAACAACTTTTATCTCGATTGCTTCTAGTCTTTTCGCCATTCCGGAACTTCCGGCAAGTTCGCCATTCTTTGCCCAGCCAAGCCAGCCTTTACTATTGACATGAACAGAATATTTTACATTTCCATCTATCTGATTCAGTCTCATCTGAATCTTATGCAACGGCTGAGACTTTCCTGTTGTTCCGCCATCGGTTTCATAAGCACTCCAGTCTTTTCCACAACTTCTGTATACAATATTTTGGCATTCTTTTAATTCGGAATTATCTATCGCAGACTGCCCCCCTGTAATTAGATAACTACCTCCATAAAGTGTTGTCTCCAAATATCCTTCTGTATTGTAAGCAACTTCTGTTTCCGTCCCATTTATCCTTAATGTCTGTCCTTCTGTTCCCGGAATTATAATCTTCATTTTCATATTGGAAGGAATCTTCATTTGAAGTGTAATGGTTCCGTCCTCTTCAATCTTATAGTCTGCACTTATTTTGCCTTTTGTAGTTGGTACACTCACCGAAGCGGATTCCACTCCTCCGGGTTGTAATTTTATCTCTGCTTCATTCCATCCCGGTTCTGTCGGTTTGATTCCGAACAATCCCTGTATCAGCCATGTGCCCGGGGCACTTCCCCACGCATGGCTGTATGACATATTAGACTTTATGGTACTGTCCCAAGCTTCTGTCGTCAGTGTTGCTCCGGTATTATACATCATATTCGCCCATGTACGGCTTCCAGTGTAATCACTTGGATTACTCATGATCTGCCGTGCAAGAACTCCCTGATTACTGTTGTAGAGTCCCTGTAATAAGAAGAAGGTTCCATACATACTCATTTTATTGATTCCTTCATTCTTTAACGAATCAGCCATCTTCACCGCCATCTTCTGATTTTCATATACCTGATTGGCCAGTGCGAATGCTGTTGCATGCTGTGCATAATGTTCTATTCTCGCGCCTGCTTTCGTCAGACCATCCGCGAATCTTCCTGTTCCCGAATTGTACACTTTCTGAGTCATGAACCACCAGTTCAACTGGTGGTTTGATTCTGCCCCTATAAGGGGCCTATGCCTGCAACGCCTGGAAGCCGGATGCCTCAAGCACATATACCGGCTGGCCTCTAAAAGAGGCTATCTTCTAGTATCTTCTCTTTTCGATTCTTCTTTTTATTGCTGAATGTATTCTTTTACCGCATCTTCTGTGATATTGCCTACTGTTGCAACATAATACCCTCTGGCCCAAAAGGCTTTTGACCATCCATTTACACTTTCCGGATATTTGTCGTGTATCATTAATGCACTTTTTCCTTTAATGTAACCTACCACATCTGACACTTTTTCACTTGGTGGAATACTTAAACATAGATGTACGTGATCTGCACATACTGCACCTTCTACTATTTCTATATTCCGGTAATCGCACAGTTTTTTTATTATTTTTCTTACATCTGCTTGTAATCTTCCGTACATGATTCGTTTTCTATACTTTGGTATAAACACTATATGATACTGGCATTTGTACCTTGTATGTGATAAACTACTACTGTCCACGTTGGACCGCCTCCTATTCTCTTTAGTATTGGCTTGAGACACCTTTACTATTGTAGCATAGGAGGCTTTATTATACATTCTACAACGTCACTACTACACTATTCGCCCCAGCATAGCTGGGGGATTAGCTCTTTCATTTAAGAAATCAATATTCCCGGGATACAGATAATACTTCCATGCAGCCTATACTGTATAAAGCATATATTCTGAAGGCCATGTAGGATGATTCAACGCATATTCTACAGAATGTGCCGCCAGAGAATAATTTAAATTCATTGAAGTTGCTGTCATCATATTAATGAACGTATCACCTGCATAATTTTGGCTTTCTCTGCTCTGTGTATCTACATACATATCTTGGCTTGTATTTTCAATCGTTTTCTTCGCCAAATTATATTCGTCATTCAGAATTGAATTATTAGAAGAAAATTGTAATTCTTGATTTTCTGTTTTCTGTCTTACCTGCCATCCTGTAATATTATTGATAGATAATTTTTCAGTGCAGCCGGTTATCTCCATATATCGGAATGCTTTCATATTAATTGTACTCATTTCCTGATAACCCGGAGTCAGATTCCATGTTTCCCTGTATATATTTCCCGTTCTCATCTCACTTTTTACACTACCATCAGGATTCAGTTCTTCTCCATATCCGACACTCCATTTCTGCGATGTAAGGCCCAATAATTGTACCGACACATTACCAATCATCTCGTTTCCGAAATCAATCACATATCTGCTCTCTGCTATTTTTTTTATTTCTGCCGGACTTTGTCTATATCGGTTAACAACACCGGATTTATATGGACACAGTTGATAATTTTTCATTTCACCGCTTGCACTCGGCTGCGTCCATTTTTCATCATTGTAAGCCTGCAAAAGCCATCCTTTTGGATATTTACTGCTGTTCAGATTTTCAGCGGTCTGTGTATAGTATTGTTTTGTACCTACATTCGTCGAATTATTTCCATATGCTTCATCTCCGTTCAGACTCGTCCATTCTTTTCTATCTGTTCCTGTATTGGCCATGATCTTTTTTGTTCCATCTTTGTAATAACATATAAGCTGCCCCAAAAATGCTCTCCTTTGTTCTGCATAGCATGCACAGCCAATCACATTTTGTCCGTTTGTCAGACTGTCCGTAATATCATAGACATTATAGTATAAGTTATTCCCGTCCAGTCTTGTCGGACCAACTCCTATCGACTCACCATTCACATATAAGTTATACACATATTGTCTGCTATATTCCGGCGAAGTTGCCGTTGTTGCAAACAAGACTTTTTCTACATTAGACAGATCAAGACTTTTTTCCATCTGAAAAAAGTAAAATCTCCGCCATTACTCCATATAGCCTGATTGGTATTCCAAGCATTTCCAATTTCTGTTGAAAAGCAATGTTCTTCCGACAGGTCACTGATATTTCCCTGATTATCTTTCACCTGTACTTTCCAGTAATACAATTGATTTTCCGAAAATTTGTACCCTACAGTTACATTCGTATTTTCTTCAGATTTCACCCAGCCTGAATCATAGATATAATTTTGATTTTCTAATTCATTTCTGGTATTTGCAAATACAACATGGTACTCTGTCTGATTCACATTATTAAGTCCTGTCTGGATTTCCCACGAAAACCGTATATTACTTAAAGGTTGTCCAAATGCCTCCGTCAAACCATTGACCTTAAGATTATCAACACAGATATTGTCTGCTGCATAAGCCTTGTATTTTGTACTTATTAGCATGATCGCAATTATACACACAAAGAATAACCATCTTTTTATACTTTTTTCATAATACTATTCCTTTCGGTCCCCGTTTTTTATCCTACACTAATATTACACCATCTCAAATTTATATAAAAGAGATAAAATTATTTTTACAATGCCATTGGTCTTCTCCTTGATTGTTATTTTCAATAACATTAATTTCTATTTTTTCACTAAAACATTGTGATTTTCTTACGTTCATGATACAATATTTATGTCATTTCAATTCAAACGTTGTTTTAAATAACATTTAGTATTCATTATAAATGAAAGGATATCAAATCATGAAAAAACTATCACAATCACTTCTCGCAAATCTTGTAACAAATCGTCGAAAAGAAAAACACATGACCCAGCAGGATCTTGCAGATATCACAGGGATCAACCGTTCTATGATCTCACGTTTGGAAAAAGAAGATTTTATTCCTTCTATTCCTCAATTAGAGCAATTAGGAGAAACGCTTGATTTTGAACCCCAGACATTATTTGTTGATGCCGGCAATACCAAGCTTCCTTCTCCTTCACCTTTAAATATCGCGGTAGCCGGAACCGGATATGTCGGATTATCCATCGCGACATTACTTGCACAGCATAATCACGTAACTGCTGTAGATATCATTCCTGAAAAAGTAGAATTGATCAACAACAGAAAATCCCCTATTCAGGATGATTATATCGAGAAATACCTTGCCGAAAAGGATCTTGACCTGACTGCTACTCTTGATGGTGAATCCGCCTATAAAGATGCTGATTTCGTCGTCATTGCTGCTCCAACCAATTATGACAGTAACAAAAATTATTTTGACACTTCTGCAGTAGAAGCAGTCATCGAACTTGTATTAAAGGTAAATCCGAATGCGATCATGGTCATCAAATCAACGATCCCTGTGGGCTATACCGAATCTGTCCGCAAAAAATATAACACAGCTAATATTATCTTCAGTCCAGAATTTTTAAGAGAATCAAAAGCTTTATATGACAACCTTTATCCAAGCAGGATCATCGTATCTACCGATTCTTCCGATGAACGACTGGTGAAGGCTTCTCATACATTCGCAGCACTTCTTCAGGAAGGGGCTCTTAAAGAGCAGATTGATACATTGTTCATGGGATTTACGGAAGCCGAAGCCGTAAAGCTCTTTGCTAATACTTACCTTGCATTACGTGTTTCTTATTTCAACGAATTGGATACTTATGCAGAAATGAAAGAACTCAATACCAAAGATATTATAAGCGGTGTATGTCTCGATCCGAGAATCGGAACGCATTACAACAATCCATCTTTTGGTTATGGAGGATACTGTCTTCCAAAAGATACCAAACAATTGCTGGCCAATTACGATAATGTACCTCAGAATATGATGTCCGCAATTGTCGAAAGCAACCGTACAAGAAAAGATTTTATTGCTGATCGTGTTCTCAATCTCGCCGGATATTATGATTATAACAATCATGGTGATTATTCTGCTGCCCAGGAAAAAGAATGTACTATAGGAGTTTACCGTCTTACGATGAAGAGCAATTCCGACAACTTCCGTCAGAGCAGTATTCAGGGCGTCATGAAACGAATCAAAGCAAAAGGAGCTACTGTCATCGTTTACGAACCAACCCTGGAAGATGGAACCACATTTTTTGGAAGCAAAGTAGTCAATAATTTAGAGCAGTTCAAAAAACTTTCTCAGGCTATTATTGCCAACAGATATAATCCGGTTCTTGACGATGTTAAGGACAAAGTATATACCCGTGATCTTTTCCAACGAGATTAATCCGAATTTCACAAAAAGATTTGTGTATAACAAAGGCAGGTCAAATGACCTGCCTTTATTGCTAATATACTACAACTTTTGTTCCTCGCGGAATATTATCATATATCCATTTTGCATTATTAATGTTTAATCGAACACATCCGTGTGATGCATTGATTCCAAGTCTTCCATCTGTAATTACAGACATACTTCCTTGTTTATACAGTACGGAGTGGAACAGGTAATTTCCATAGAACTGTGTATAATACCAGCATGTATATCCAGATCCAAATGATTTTCCTTTTCCCTGTACAGTAAATGTTCCTTTCACTGTCGGAGTTGATTTTGCTCCTGTAGTACAAACCCACTTTTTCACTTCATTCCATTTACCGACTGAACCGCTATAAATTCCTACTCTGTTGGCTGTCGTATCTACCAGAATGAGATACCGTGTGTTACTTGCATACGCCAATGCTTTCAGATGCATCTGGTCTTTAACTGCTATTGTCGCAGTCTTTTTCTTTTCTGTATAATAATTAGCATTTTTCCCCGGAGCTGCTGCATCTTTTGATACAAGGCGAATCTGTAATCCTTCCATTCTGTATCCGATTTTTGATGTTCCTGCTGCCTGGCCATTTTTTGCCCAGCCAAGCCAGCCATATCCCTGTACATGTGCACGATAATATATGTCGTAATATTTGGCAAGATTACCGGTAAGTCTGATTTTCACAGCTTCCATTCCATTTGTTCCTGTAGATGCCCCGTTGGTTGTACCTGCATCAGACCAGTCCTTCCAGCCCTCTTTTGCAATATGTGTCGCATATTGAATCGTTCCTGATGGTGCAAGTTTATTTGACTGATCCAGATATAATGTAAGGCTCTGAAGCTGTTGTTTTTTTCCGATTGTCCCTACTGTATTTCCTTGCGATACATTGCCTGTCGCTCCTACACCTTTGATATATCCATTATAATAGAAGTTACCACTCTTATATCCTTCCACATATTTTACACCACTTGTATTCGGAGCCGTTTCTGCATCTTTTTTCACAAGGCATATTTTCAATGCCTCGATCTTCTTACTAAGATCAATTGTTCCTGTTACTCTTCCTGCAGATTCGTAATTACACCAGCCAATCTTTGCCAGATGTACACTGTAATACACTTCATAATACTTTGCGATCTCACCAGTCAGCTTCACTCTGATTGCTTCAATTCTCTTACTCTGACCGCTTGTTCCTGCAAGTTCACCATTCTTTTTCCAGCTTTGCCATCCAATTCCCTGTACATATGCCTGATATTCTACATTTCCTGTATAGTCAGAATCCGGAAGTGTAATCTTTATTGCCTCAATTCTTTTTCCCTGTCCGGTTGTCCCTGCAATCTGATTATCACTTACTTTTTTCTGCCATCCAATAGACTGTACATGGGTCTGATACTGAATTCTTGGTACCTGATAAGCTTTCTTCGTACTTCCTGGTGCACTTTCACCTTTTTTCACTAATTTGATCTCAATTGCTTCTAAACGTTTTCCATAAGTACTGCTTCCGGCCTTTTCTCCGTTCTTTGCCCAGTCAAGCCAGCCAAAGCTCTGTATATGCGTACGATAGTACACGTCATATTTTTTTGCTATAGCACCTTCCAGACGAACAGATACTGCTTCTACTCTCTTTCCCTGTCCGGTTGTCCCTGCAAGTGCTCCGTTTTCTACTTCTTTCTGCCAGCCATATGACTGTACATGAGTTTTATATATAATTTTACTGTCTTTTTGATCTTCTTCTGATAATCCGGCAAGCTTAATCTTTAACGCCTCAATAGAAAGCGCCTTTCCTTCCGTTCCTGCCAGTGCGCCATCTTCTACTTTTTTCTGCCAGCCGATTTTTGCTACATGAGCCTGATATACCACCTTCACTGTTTCCTCCGGTACTATATCCGTCTTTACTATGTATGAATTTGCTGTGTCTAAATCGACATTTGTACTTTTCTCTGTCAGCTGAACCTGAATGGCCTTTATGCCACAATCATATCCTTTAGTTCCGGATGGGGAATCATTTTCGGCCCAGCCAAGCCACTGTCCTTCACTCTGATCATCAGTTTGAACATATGCGCGATAGTAAATATTATACTTTTCAGCCAGTTCTTCTGTTAATTTTATCTTGAACGCAGCTATCTTCTGTTCGCTGTCAAATCCAGTCTCCTGGCCGGCCGTTACATACTCGTTCCAATTTCCCTCTGAATCTGCTACCGAATATGTGATTCCATTCAAATTTTCCTCTGTTACAGAATCCAAAACATCTAATTTTAATTTGGATATTTCAGCATCTTTATTCTCTGGCTCACCCACATATTCTCCATTGTCTGCTTCCTGCCACTCAGAAGCCCCTGACATTAATACCGAATATTTTAATACAGGCTGTGATTCTGCCTGTGTTTCGTCAGCATATGCCCTGGCCGGCATAACTAATGTAACAATCATTGCCACAATTGCAGTCAGTGATATTATTTTCTTATACATGATCCTGCCTCCTTTTCATAATATGACTTTATTTGATCACATGCGTTTTTTGAGTATTACCTGGTGCCGCCGCACCTTTTTTTACCAGAACAACCTGTATACATTCTAATCGTTTTGCACATCCTGTTGTTCCTGCTATCTCTCCATTTTTTGCCCAGTCGAGCCAGCCATATGTTTCCGCATGTACACGATAATATACGTCATACATTTGAGCCATTTTTCCTGTAAGTTCAATTCTTATGGCTTCCATTCTTTTTGCAGCACCAACCGTACCTGCTACTGCATTATTCGTTTTCCAGCCTTGCCAGCCACTACTTTGAACATGTGCCTGATACTTAATTCCACCTGAGTATTTCTGATCTGTCAATTTCATTCCGAAAGCTTCCATACGTTTTGCTTCGCCTGTCGTCCCGGCATAACCACCTCCATATACACTTTCTTTCCAGCCATCTGTTTGCACATGTGCCGAGTACTGTGTTAATGGTTGTACATATGCCTGTACTGTACTGCCAGGTGCCGGACTTCCTTTTGAAACCAATTTTATCTGTATTGCCTCCATTCGTCTTGCACCATCTGTTGTACCCGCAATTTCTCCATTTTTTGCCCAGTCAAGCCAGCCATATGTCTGCGTATGTACACGATAGTAAATATCATAATGATTTGCTGCTTCACCCGTCAGACGGATACGTATTGCCTCCATGCGTTTTGCTTCGCCCGTCGTTCCACCGATCGCACCATCCGATACCCAGTTTTTCCAGCCATTTGACTGCACATGTGTACTGTATTGTACCGAACCGGTATCACCAATATTAGAAAGCTGAATCTTTATCGCTTCTAATCGTTTTGCTTCACCTGTTGTTCCAGATATTTCACCATTGGCTTTAGCCGCCTGCCAGCCATCTGACTGTACATGTGTGCTGTAAATTACTCCTGTTTCCTTAGTGTCTGGTACTGTGTTTCCTCCATTTGATCCAGAGGTACCTGTATTAATCTTTTTAATATATTGCTTACTTGCATAAGCATACATAGAAGATGAATTATATTTTCCGGAAGTACTTTCAATTCCTTCTCTGTTCGCTTTTAACACCGGATCGCTCTGCACTTTATAAAAATCTCCAGATTCTCCCAATATCAGGAATGCATAATTGGAGGACGTTCCCGTATTATACAGACTTGTAGCAGAAGTACTTGCTTCTTTTCGTACATTTAATGTTGTATGTGCTGTTGATACAACATCCTTAATACCTATCGAATATTTATTTTGATCTTTCTTTCCTCCCTCACTGTCCATCTTCCATGCAAGAGCGGCGATTTTTTCACCCCAATAAGGATCTGATGCGTAGCTTACATTAATACCACTCGCTTTATCTCCTAAAAAGCCTCCGTGATAATAAGCCCATCCGGCTCTTAAATATTGTTTTGACATATAAGTTTCTGCAAAATCTTTTATGCATACATCCACACTTGAAAATGTATTCGCACTCTGGCCAGGCGATGTATCGACTGCATTCAGTCCAAACAAATTATTTTTTTGCTTTGCAATACTGCTTGTTCCCCAAGCACTTTCCAACGCACCTACACCTGTCATGAGCAATGCATTTACTCCATATGAATTTTGATTATTTACAAATGCCGCCCCTTTATTATACATTTTTGAGCTGCTCTGAGCATGTTTATTAATAATTGTAGAAAGTTCATTTGCAGAATACGATGACTTTCCACGCAGCGGAAGATATTGATAATAATTATAATACGGGTTATTGGGGTTAATAGAATTTTTTCTTGTGTTACTCTTGTAATCAGATAACATTGTCACGTAATTAGTATAAAAATAATGTCCGTCATAGCTGTAATATGTGGTCCCCGTCTTCATATAAGACTGTTGTGGTCCCACATTAACTGATCCGCCATAACCCGGTGTCGTCATATCCATACAGATTCTATGGATAATAGAAGAACCATCTGCATAATAGTTGCTATAACTTTTTGCTGAATTCAAATTAACAACCTGAACTTTGGACTGGTCTACTAATCCTACAACACCACTTTGCATAAATTTCACTTTTCCGTTTTCAGTGCCCAGATATGCTGCATCAGCTCCCGCTCCACCATAGCAGTAACCTGCGGCGTTCGTACTGTATTCTTTGTATTCTGTAGTATTATTTCCAACCGAAGCACCTGCTGCATTCGCCCGGAAATTTACAATATAGGTTGCCGCAGCTCTTGCCTTATTAGATAAATCTTCTTTTACTACTCCATCCGTTTCTTCTTCAACATCGAATACATTTCCGTTTCCATCTACACTTACAACGGTTCTTTCACCTGTGGTATTTTCGGGTGTATCAGGATTCTCTGTTAATTCACTTTGTTCCTGTGTTCCATCTATTTCCTGGTTTATTTCCTGATCAGCTTCGTCATTCATCTGTTGCTGGTTCTGATCCGTCTGACTACTTTCCATCGATTGTCCTTCTTCAGTAGCCGCATCATTGGCTGCAGATACACTTATTCCGGAAAGTATCATACTCATAATACATATGCAGGCAATGAATCTTTTTTTACTTTTCAAATTTTCTTCCTCCCTTTCTTCATTTTTCCTAATTATAACACAGTTCCATAACAAGCGAAATCCTTTATTGCAACAGAAAAAGTCATTTGAAATATGGATACTTCATACTTCAAATGACTTTTCTTTCATATACTAAAGCTCTCTATCTTACTTCTTTATAAATGTTTTTTCTGTACTTCCAGGTGCTGCTCCACCTTTTTCCACCAGTACGATCTGAACAGCTTCCAATCTTTTCGCAAGACCTTCCGTTCCGGCCTTTTCTCCGTTCTTTGCCCAGCCAAGCCAGCCATAACTTTGTGCGTGAACTCTGTAATATACATCATATTTGTTTTTCATTTCTCCAGTCAAACGTATCTTCACTGCTTCCAGACGTTTTGCTTTACCACTGGTTCCGCTTAATTGTCCATTCTTTTTCCAGCTCTTTTCCCATCCATACGTCTGTACATGTGACTGATATTCAATGTTTCCAGATACCTTCATTTTCTGCAGCTTAATTTTTATTGCTTCCAGACGTTTTGCCTGTCCGCTGGTTCCGCTTGTTTCTCCATTTTGTTTCCAAGTCTGCCAGCCATAGGTCTGTACATGTGACTGATAAAATACTCCCTGATTAGACACATAATGTTTTTCACTTGTTCCCGGAGCTTTTCCTCCTTTTTCTACTAACTTAATCTGAATAGCTTCCATTCTTTTTGCGAGGCCTGCTGTTCCGGCTATTTCTCCATTTTTTGCCCAGCCTAACCAACCATAAGATTGTGAATGAACTCTATAATATATATCATAATGCTCCGCAAGTTCCCCCGTCAACTTCAACCTTACGGCTTCCATCGCCAGTTTTTCCCCTGTCGTTCCGGCCGTCTGTCCATTCTTTTTCCAGTCCTGCCAGCCTTTCTGGGCAATATGTGTACGATATTCGATATTTCCTCCGTATTTTTTATTTTGAAGTTTTACCTTTAAAGCCTCCATTCTCAGGCCTTTTCCTATCGTTCCTGATGTCTGTCCGTCTTTCTTTGCTTCCTGCCAACCGATACTCTGTATATGTGTCTGATATTTTATACTTGTAGCACTATTTTTATTTTCTGCTTTAATTCCAGATACTTCATCCGAATATGTCTGTCCATCGGACGTTCCCACTGCTTTTATTGTATTCATATCATCCAGCTTTACGTCATCCCATACAAATACACCTGACTGCTGTTTTCTTCCTTTTCCAACAGACTGTCCATTTACAAACAATTCCACGCCTTCACAATTGGAATATACTTTTATCTGCTGATATTTTGTATCCCTTTCCGTATACCTTTTGCTTGTTAAATATACAAATTTATCTTGTTGATTCCAATTTGCTTTATAGAAATAGAATGCATCTTTTTTTGTCGTATGATCATAACAAACTAATCCCTTTGTATTTCTTCTCGGGATTCCTCCTTCATTTCTATAGCAGGAGAAGTCAAACATATTCCATACGAAGCTTACCGGTATATCTTTTCGCTTTTGAATCAATGAATAATATGTCTCTAATACAAACGCCTGATATTCCTCGTAATGTTTATCTTTCGATGCATCATCAGAAGACCATGAAAAATTTTCATCCATCGTTGCGTGTTGATTTATATTAGCTCCTGCACCATACTCTGTAATCATCATAGAAGAGGCATTGTACGTCTGCTTATATTCATTTAGTTTTCTATTCAGAGTATCTGTGATCTCTTTTCTTCCTTCATCATCTGCACTGGAAACAGATGACTTAAATCCCACATATAAATTCACTCCGGTATAGTCTACATTGCCATTTTTAGACCATTTAGCACATACCTTATTTGCATTACTACTGTCTATCTGAGCCTGAACTATATATCTCGTTGTATCTTCTTTTTGAGCCAGCTTTGCAACTGATGAATTGAAGGATACTAATGTATTTTCGTTTATCTGAAAATCTTTTCCAAATGCAGCTGCAGATGCCGGCTGATAAACCTCATTTTCGATTCCCCACATCATAATCGACGGATGATTATAGCCCTGACGAATCATCTCTTTTAACTCTTCTTTTATAGATGTTTTATAAGATTCCGCATTTGACAACAACAAATAATACGGTATTTCACAATAAACCAACATACCTCTCTCGTCTGCTAAATTGTATGTTGATTGTGAATGAGGATAATGCGATGTTCTAATTGCATTAACTCCCATCTCCTGCATCAGATTCATATCCTGTACCTTCAAATCATCCGGCACAGCATTTCCATATCCTTCTCTGTCCTGATGCATACCGACTCCATGAATCTCATACTCCTGTCCATTCAAATAAAATTTTCCATTTTTTATCTCATATGTTCTGACTCCGAAATTATCCGAAACCGTATCAAGTACTTCATCATTTTCATTATATACTGTTACATTTGCTGTATATAAATATGGATCTTTTGTTCCATTCCATAAATGAACATTATCAATTTGACATTTTGTACTATATGGCTGAACATTTTTATTGGCCTTAGCTGTTACTTTCTGCTCTGTTCCAGTAACTTTATTGCCATCTGCATCATAAATATCTGTTACGATTTTTAATTCTTTATCGTCATTACTTTTATTAGATATCTCATTTTTCACATTTACATCAGCAGTTGTTCCATTTACATTGGAATCTATATAGATTCCCTTATTGCCATAATCTTCTAATGAAATATACTGGTCATCTGTTGAAATCAATTCAACATCTCTGTAAATTCCACCCCACTGTGTATAATCTACATTAATTGGTATTGAAACCGTATCAATATTAGTAACATTCGCCTTAATTGTTATTTCATCCTTACCTTGTACATAATTGGTAATATCAAAAACAAAAGCCGAATATCCTCCAACATGCGTACCTACTTTCTCTCCGTCTATAAATACTTCCGTATTTCTTGCCGCACCATAGAATTTAATAAAAAGATTTTTATTTTTTATTTCTGAAATATTAACTGTCTTCTCATATGTAACAGTCTTTGAATTCATTTGTGGAATATATGACTGCCTCGGATGAACATATTCCCAAGAATGAGGCAGATTCACTACTCCGTTTCCTGCTCCCGACGGGAAATTCCAGCCTGCAGTAGATGTATCATTCGTTGAAAAGTTCCAGCCATCATTAATATTTAATACTTTTCTTTGTGTAACCGCTTCTTCTGAATCTGTTTCTTCTGAAGGTTCTTCCTGCTGAGCCTCCATGTTATCTTCTTTACTCTCTTCTTCCGTAATGTTTTCTTCCGCTTTTTCCTGTGAACTGTCAGAATCATTTCCCTGTATTAAATCATTCTCTGTCTCTTTTCCGTCATTTGTATTACTGTTTTCCCCGTCTTTCGTATTATTCTGATCATTAGATATTTCCTGATCTTGTTGATTTTCTTTCGTAATTTCGTCAGCATACGTCATGGTAACCATCGACATTCCCGGTCCTGTTAGTGTTATTGCCAACGAAATACATATTGCAGCAAATTTCTTTTTCATTCTTTTCCTCATGTGCTATTCCTACTAACACTTTCCTCCTCCATTTTTTCATTTCAAGCTGCTTTTTCCGGCAGCCAAAAGCGAACCTGTTTCCTATCCTCCTTTTTCTCATCCGCTCTTTCTATTTATCTTTTTTTATAAAAAATTTATTAGTACTTCCAGGTGCTGCTCCACCTTTTTCCACCAGTACGATCTGAATAGCTTCCAATCTTTTCGCAAGACCTTCCGTTCCGGCCTTTTCTCCGTTCTTTGCCCAGCCAAGCCAGCCATACGTCTGCGCATGCACCCGGTAATATATATCATACTGATCTGCCAGCGAATCTTTCAATTCAATCTGTATTGCTTCAAGTCTCTTAGCTTTTCCCTCTGTTCCGCTGTTTTTTCCGCCATTAACCCACTTTTGCCATCCGTAGGTCTGTACATGCGTTCTATATGAAATTTCCTTATTATAACTGGAATCTACCATTGCTATATTCAGTGCTTCCATCCTCTTGGCTTTTCCACTTGTTCCGGCCGTCTCACCATCATGTACCTTACTCATCCATCCATAGGTCTGTACATGCGTTTTGTAAGCTATTTTTGCTTCCTTAAAAGCTATAGATGTTGCTCCCGGAGCAGGATTTCCCTTTGGAACCACTTTAACCTGAACCGCCTCGATTCGTTTTGCATAATCTTTTGTTCCGGATGGTTCTCCGTTTTTCGCCCAGTCAAGCCAGCCAAATGTCTGTGTATGCACTCTGTAGTAAATATCATACTTTTCCGCAAGTTCTCCTGTGAGATGCAGCTTTATAGCTTCCATTCTCTTTCCGCCATTTAATATACCTGCTGCTGTATTATTGGCTTTTTCTCCCATCCAGCCATAACTTTGCATATACGTATCATATACTATATTTCCACTATATTGTGTATCATTTACTCTGACAGCTAATCCCTGAACCGCTCTTGCCTGACCAATTGTACCGCTCTGTTCACCATCCGCACTGTATTTCTTCCATCCTTGTTTTTCTACGTATGTTCTATATTCTACTTTCTTTCCTGTAGTCTTATACGAATTATCTGTTGTTCCGGGTATCGTTGCTCCTTTTGGTAAGACAGCAATTTGTAATGCCTCAATTCGTTTTTCATATCCCTGGCTTCCAGCCGGCTGTCCATTGGATGTCCATCCCAGCCAGCCAAAGTTCTGACTATATACACGATAGTATATATCATAATTCTCGGCCTGACTTCCTGTTAAACTAATTTTCACAGCCTGAATATACTTGCTTTTTCCTTCTGTTCCTGCGAGCTGCCCTGTTTCTGCCAGTGGCTTCCAGCCTTCATCCTGTATACATGCCTGATATCTTACTCCTAGATCTCCATATCCGCCCCCGACATTTATTTTAAACGCTTCTAGTCTTTTTCCATAACCCGGCTTTCCTGTCTGATAACCGTTATTTACAGGCTCCTGCCAGCCATAACTTTGCATATGCGACGTATATGTAATGATATTCTCATCGGAAACCATTACCCGATCTGCATCTTGATTTATCACCGGTTCATCTGACATCCAGAAGTTAATATCTACATTGGTACTAACACCATTTACTTTTCCCGAAGACGTACACTGCCACATATCATACTTTGACTGATACTGACAAGATGCACTATACTGCGCAACCCATTTAGACCAGGACTCATTCTTAAATACCCGATCTGTCAATATACTATTCCACCAATACAGGCTCGCATAAATTCCAACTTTATATCCAGCCCCAGATATCTTAGAACAAAATGTATTTGCCAATTTTCCAATTGTTGAACTGCCAAGATTCAGAACCGAATTCTCTTCCATGTCAAAATAAACGGGGTATGTCGGCTGGTGTCCTTCCAACATTTTCTTAACATTTTCAGCCTCTTTCTCTACTGCCGAAACCGTTGTTGCTGTAGAATATATGTATACCCCATAAGGAATTCCCAATCGTTCACATTCTTTTACATTGTACTCCCATTTACGATCTTTATAGCCTGAACCATAACTGCAGCGGATAATAACGAAATCAATATCCGATCTGTTTTTTACCGTATCCCAGTTAATAGTTCCCTGATATTCACTTATATCCATTCCTTTTTTCTTTGCACCAGGGATTGGTTTTCCAAGACTGTTAACAAATTGTCCATTGACCTTTTTCCATGCATTTGTAACAGCCCTTGCATTACTTGTCGCATCATCTTCTTGTGGTATTAATTCACCATTCGAATATCTCCAACTATTTTCTTTCGGCCTGTCCTCATCTGTATTCTCACTCGTCTGCACTTTCACTGAATCAGAGACAGATTCCTTTTTTTGAGCGTCGTTATTCTCCGGTTCTCCTGCCATAACGCTGATTGTACCTGTCGTAATATATATGACAGCCAGCATTACCGTCATTATCCTTTTCATATTTCCCCCCCTCAAATCATCAAATTGTATTATATATTTTACTATATCATGATTCTTATTTTCTTACTATCTTTATTTGCTTTTCCGGACATTTTCTTATTTTCTAAATACAATCACTCTCTGTCCCACATAATTAAACACCACGAACGCTCCCATTCCAACTAGCATAGACAGATTATCCTGTACACTTTTACTCTGTCCGTGAAGAAACCATGACACAAGCGGCTTGGCAAGCCCGTACGCAACCAGATAACAGACCGTAATATTTAACGCAAACTTAACCAGTTGCTTCCATGACTTTTCTTTATTCTGAAATGTAAAATACTTATTCAAAAAATAACTCACAATACTCCCCACAACATAATTGGATGCCGAGGATATCCAATAGCTCAGATGTAACACATTATATGCTGCAAACATTACAGCTGTTCCGACCAGTGTATTCACAATTCCAACCAATACAAATTTCCAAAATGTTATATCCAGTATATTTTTTATTTTATCTTTCATTATTGCTTCTTTCTCCTTGTTCATTTATAAAATAGGCATTGCATGGCAATACTAAAACGGCCTGTGTAAAAACACAGGCCGTCCAATATTCTCTTATTCTCCTAATCCATCTTCGATTGCACTGACCATGGCATCCATAGCCTCTTTTTCATCTTCCCCGTCGCAAATAAGTTCGATCTCATCTCCCGATTTCACACATGCTCCGAGAACACTTAAAACGCTCTTTGCATTTGCTGCAACATCGTCATCATACATAAACTCTACTTTGCATTTGTATCTACTTGCTATGTTACAGAACATTCCTGCCGGTCTGAGATGTAACCCTGTTGGATTTGTTATTGTAACTTTCTGTCTGATCATAATGTACTCTCCTCGCTTCTAATTGTTATTCCGTCCATCTTCAAGCCTCTGTACTTGTTTTATGATTATTCTCTTTTGT
The DNA here is from genome assembly GCF_025150085.1 of Dorea longicatena. Lineage (NCBI taxonomy): Bacteria > Bacillati > Bacillota > Clostridia > Lachnospirales > Lachnospiraceae > Dorea > Dorea longicatena. Next base: position 969,066 of record NZ_CP102280.1, on the reverse strand, counting down.
TTACCTGATTGTATCTGTCTTTTTCTCATCTTCTTTCGTCTGACCTTCACTGCTACTATTTTCATTTTGTGTCTTATCATTCTGTTTTGTTTTTTCCAGAATAATTTCTACATTCACATTATTCACCAGTGAACATCCGTCCGGAAGTTCAACAGATACCGGAACCGTATAAGTTCCTGCATTGGTATACTTCTTCAGATCAATACTCACTTTCTTTGCCGGTGAGAACAAATTCAGTGCATCCCCAGGTCCTTTTATCTGTATCTCAAGATCAACCGTTGAACCATAACTAATGCTCAGTCCTTCTGCTATATTGTTTACAACAATAGAATTTGTAGATACTTCAAATGTTTTCGCTCCCGGCTGCTGTACCGGAATTGATACAACCACCTTATTCGCATTCTGTTCTGTCAAAGACACACCACTTGGAATATAAGACGAAATATCAATTGTTTTGTCCGTCTTCTGTGTCAGATTATCCAGCTGTAACGCACTTGCCGGAATACTGATTTTGGAAACTCCTGCTAATGTCGTTTTATCTCCTGTAATCTCAACTTCCTGCGGCTCTACCGTTATTTTTCCAAGTTTATACCCCTCTGCCGCTGATACATCTGACGTATCAACTTCTATCGGAACACTTTTAACCTGAAGAAGTTCTACTTCTACACTAACTCCCTCTTTTCCAAGATTGTTTGCCAGAAGTGTCTGATCAATCACATTATTATTCGCATCATACAGAACCAGTTTTGCTTCCACCGTCTCATCTTCCGAAAGTCCTGATACATCTGCTTCGGCGGTAACTTTGGCTATACTGTTGATAATTCGTTTTGGTCCTCTAAGCGTTACCTTTTCCGGAACCGCTTTCAATGCTCCTACTTCATAACCACCTCTTACAGTACCTGTTGTTGTCGGAGTAATCGGGAAATTATTTTTTGCTTCCTCATCAATCTGGATCTGCAGATTTCTTGGATTTGCCGTCGCTTTCTCATATTTTCCGGCATAACCTTTGATTGTTATTTCGATTGGTACCTGTGTACGAAGTGTCAGTTCTTTCATATCGGCAGTTGCCTGAATATCTTCTGCCTTAATTTTATCTAATACGGATCTCTGCGCCGTAACAGTTACATTCACTTCCTGTGTATTATCAACAATCTGATACGTATTATTATTATCTGTAATTACTTCTTCATGAGTTACCTGAACCGGTATATTTGAGAAAGTCTTATCGTCTACCGGGTCATCTATATTTACCACGATCAGCCACAGAAATACTGCAATCAGGAAAGCCAGTATTTTCAGCGTAAGATTCTTAGTTATTCTTTTTTGCATGCTCACGCCATCCTTTCCACATTGCCCGTATTCTGTTAGTTTCACTACTTCTGTGCTGGATTTCTTCCAGTTTTATCCTAAGCTGCGCTTCATTAATATTTCTCGCCAGTTTGCCTCCTTGTGCCACAGATACAGCTCCCGTTTCTTCCGAAACAGCAATGATCAGAGCATCACTGACTTCACTCATTCCAACTGCGGCACGATGCCTTGTTCCCAGATCTTTACTGATACGCATATTGTCAGAAAGTGGAAGGTAGCATGTTGCCGACACAATCCTGTCACCACGGATAATAATTGCTCCGTCATGAAGAGGGGTATTGTGTTCAAATATATTCTCCAACACCTGACTGGATACCAGACAATCCATCTGAATCCCTGTACTTTCATATTCTGTCAGTCGAATTGCCTGTTCTACTACGATCAACGCTCCTGTCTTTACTTTTCCCATTGCAAAGCAGGCTCTGATAATATTCTCTCTGGTTTCCTCACTGAAACGTATCTCTCGATTCTGCTCAAAAGGCACAACCGACGTCAGGAATTGCTTTTCTCCCAGTTTTTCCAGCGCTCTTCGAAGTTCCGGCTGGAATACAACAATCGCAGCGGTTGCCATAACCGTCAGCGAATTTCTCGCAATAAAAAGGATGGTATGCATTTTAAATATAGCTGCAAGAAGAATAAATCCGGCAAGAACGATAATTCCCCGAAGTAACATCCATGCTTTCGTATTCTTAATCCATACAATAATCTGATAAATCAGAAATGTAAGAATCAAAACCTCTATCACATCTGTAACATGTACCTTTGGAATATACAGACCTATTCCGTATTTTTCTATAAAATCTGCCACTGCCTGTTCCATTCTTCTCACCTCCTCTTTATCTGAAATATTTCAACTATATTCTATATCTATCTTTTTCTTTTATTTGCAGTTTTCTTTCCACTTGCATGAAATTCATTTTCAAGGCTTTGTGTCAAAAGTAACTTATCTACATCTTTCATATCATGTTTCTTCGGCATCGGTCCTCTCTTCGGTGAATGTCTTTTGGCCTGACTGGCTCTTATCTGTGCAGGACTTCTGTACTCCGAATTATTATATGGTGTTTTTCTCGATGTTTCTTTTCTTAATTTGTGATTTGCAGACGGCTCCACGCTGATTGCCTTAGTCTCTTCCGTAACATCCTGTGAAAGACGTTTTACTGCTTCTGCATCAATAATCTCTGTTTCCTGTCTTTCATTGATCTTTTTCACCGTCTTCTCCGGAGTTGTTACTGCCACCTTTGGTATTGCTTTTACATAATAATAATATTCATCATCTTCAAACTGTAACCGTTCACTTCTTGCATAATCAACAGAGAAAAGGAACAGTTCTAATATCATTCCAACAATTGCCGCAAGAATATTTCCGAAGATCAGAGATCCATATGATATCTCCACTCCAAGTGCAATGCTTCCCATTGCCGTTACCACTACATCAGCAATTGCTCCTGCTATAATCCCAATTTTCCATGCGTGATCCAGTTCACGTCTGCGGATTGTATAAACCACAAAAAATCCTATAATAAACGCTACAATGTAAATCCACATTTCCTTATTCTGGAATACTTTCTGTACATAAGTTGTAATCTCAGAAAGCATCGCTTTACTTCCTGATGCTTTTGATGCCGAACTTGTCTTTTTAAGATATTCCACCATATAAAACACAACTGTTCCGCAACTCATCGGCACCAGACTTACCGGTGTATATATCAGTGCACACGCAACAGGTACCAGAAATGGTATTTTCAGAACAAATGCAATCGGTGTAAGAAGTACAACAAACGCCATCTTTGGTGCCAGTCTGATATAGAAAATATACATGATCAGGAAAATCATTGCCGATACAGCAAATATTCCTATCGACGCTGCCAGCGTATGTGCAAGAACTAATACCGCTGCTATCACAACAATCACCATCGGAGGCAGAAATGTAGCAACTACAGCCAGTGCCAGAGAAATTACCGGTGATGATAACGACTTCATGAATCCGGTATTCTGATTGATCATCGAAAATGTGATCATTGCAAGTATGAACTGAAAAGCCTTGTCAAATAATTTAGAATGTTTTCCATAGAGTTCTTCTATTCTTCCCCGTATTACATATATATTATCCATCTATCTTTTCTCCTTTTCATACATCTTCAGCAATTGGATCAGATTATGATTATATCTTTTTACCCTTTTTCTTGCTTTTTTATGTTTTTCATTATATATATGACTGGCAATTCCGCAATACACAATCACAACACCCACATAACCTGCCAAAATGATTAAAAATAAAAATATGATCAATCCATTTGACAGATTACCCATAATATTCTCCACGCCGGCAAGTAACAACACGCCTACCAGACATACATATCCAACCGATACACTTAAGAATGCATAGATAACATGCAGACTTGCATAGTCTTTTCTATAATAAGAGCTGATCTTAAAATCTTCTTTTCCATGTGTCTCTTCATAGAGAGCAAGTTTTGTCATTAATTTTACTTTTCTCTCATCTAACATATATCCACCTCAACATGATATTAATTCCATTAAAACATCATTTTAAGTATAACAAATCTCAGTACCCTTGTCCAATACTTATGGTTAAAAAGTAAACATTCTCTACACCTTTCTGTTTCAATACATTTGACACTGCATCAATTGTATTTCCCGTTGTATAAATGTCATCAACCAACAACACTCTCTTTACTGCCTGAAATGTATGTTTCACTGCAAATGCGTGCTTCAGATTCTTTTTTCTTTCCTGGTGACCTAGTTTTTTCTGCGGACTGGTCTTTCTGGTTCTTATCAGACTTTTACTGTCCACCGGGATTTCCAGGATTTTTCCTATTTCTTCTGCAAGTATCTGTGCCTGATTATATCCTCTTTTTCTCTTTCTTGAAGGATGCAACGGTACCGGCATAATAATATCCGGCCTCCATCTTTCTATTTCTTTTTGGAATTCTTTTACAAGTTCCTGACTATATAATATTCCGTATCTTCTTTGGTTATGGTACTTAAATTGATAAACAGACTGATTTACGGGGTTTTTGTGGTTCCACAAACTCAATCCCCGTTCATAATAATGATGTGTATGCATGCAGTCATAACAGTATTCCTGCTCTACACTACGGATCTGTTTTCCACATTGCATACACCTTGGTTCTCTGACTTTCACTAGTTCCAGCTTCTTTCTGCATTCTTTGCAGATGCCGTCTCTGCATACTTTTTGGCAGAATGGACAAACTTCCGGCCAGAGCAAAGATATGATTGATTCTTTAATCTTATTGATTTTTTTATGATTCATTTAATTCCCGGATTCGCTCTGCAAGACTCGTATTACGGTTCTGTTGATTCGTATTATGTATCATTTCCTGAAATACACTTTCATTTCCAATCACTGTAACACACTTTCTTGCTCTTGTAACAGCCGTATAAAGCAGATTTCTGTAATATAGCTGTCTTGGTCCCTGTAACAAAGGGATAATAACCGCCGGATATTCACTTCCCTGGGCTTTATGAATCGTTATAGCATAAGCCAGTTCCAATTCATCCAGCAGATTATACGGATACTTTACCAGCTTCTTTTCATCATACTCAACAGTAACCGTTTCCTCATATGTATTAATTTTACGTATGATTCCCATATCGCCGTTAAAGACACCGATTCCCTTATCGATCGTCATTCCATAGCGGGTAGAAATTTCCCATTCAAGCTGATAATTATTCTTAATCTGCATCACCTTGTCCCCCTCACGAAACAGGTGATCTCCGTATTCTTTTTCCTGTTTTCCAGGTTTCGGCGGATTCAGATATTCCTGTAATATCTTATTGATTCTCTCTACCCCCAACAGTCCTTTTCGCATCGGTGTCAGAACCTGAATATCCGCTTCTTTCGCATTCACAAACTTTGGAAGTTTCTTCTGGATCAATGTAATAATATTGCTGATGATCATATTCGTATCGTCACGTTTTAAGAAGAAGAAATCCATACTTTTATTGTCCAGAACAACCGGTTCTCCCCGGTTGATCTTATGCGCATTCACAATAATATCACTTTCTCCGGCCTGTCTGAATATCTTCGTCAGTTTTACAACCGAAAAGCACTCCGAAGAAATGATATCTTTCAGTACACTTCCCGGTCCTACACTTGGAAGCTGGTTCACATCCCCCACCAGGATCACACGTGTTCCGGGTACGATAGCATTCAGGAGTGCATACATAAGTGGCAGATCTACCATCGACATCTCATCAATAATAACTACATCTGCTTCCAGTGGATTTTCTGCATTCCGCTGGAAGCCCCCGATTGTCTCATCATCCGGATTTCCTGACACTTCTAGAAGACGGTGTATCGTCTGTGCTTCACAGCCGGTTGCCTCAGTCATTCTTTTTGCCGCCCTTCCTGTCGGTGCGGCCAGGTAAATATCCAGCCCTTCACTTTCAAAAAAATGTATCATAGCATTGATCGTAGTCGTCTTACCGGTACCAGGTCCCCCTGTCAGGATCATCAGACCATGCCTTACTGCTTCCATTACAGCAGTCTTTTGCATATCATCCAGATACAACTCTGTATTTTTTTCGATTTTATTAATCCGGCGTATTAAGTTAGCATCTGCAATTTCAAAATCAAGATTAAGATCATGCAGCATTTTTGCTGTATTTAATTCCATATAATAGTAATGAGACGTATATATCCTCATTCCCTGCTCCGACGGCTTCATAACGATCTTTTTTTCCATCGCAAGATCCATCAGGTACTGTTCCATGTCCTGAATCTGAACACCAAGCAATTCACTGGTCTCTCTTAACAGTGCTTCCTGATACAAATAAATATGTCCATCATTCACGCTCTGCTGCAATGTATAAAAAATCCCACTTCGTATACGAAAATCCGAATCTGTGTGGATTCCAATCTTTGCCGCAATCTCATCAGCAGTCTTAAATCCAACCCCCGGAACATGATCCGCCAGCTGATACGGATTCTCCTCAATCGTGCGGTAAACATTACGGCCATAATGCTGATAGATTTTCGCCGCAAGCGTCGTTGAAATTCCAAACTTCTGCAGATAGATCATCGCCTGACGCATATCTTTCTTTTCTTCCACCTGAGAAGCAATCTCTCTTGCTTTCCGTTCGCTGATTCCCTTGATTTCCGCCAGTCTCTCCGGCTCTTCTTCTATGATCCGAAAAGTATTTTCTTTAAATTTCTTGACAATTTTTCCCGCCAGCGCGGCTCCGATTCCTTTTATCGCTCCGGATCCTAAATATCTTTCAATTGATATCAGATCCTCCGGTTCACATACTTCCGATTCTTCCACAGCGAATTGAAGGCCATACATCTTATGTGTTGTATAGCCTCCTGTCAATCTTAATAATTCTCCTTCTTCTATAAAATGAAAATTTCCGACACAGGTAACCTCTCCATCTGAATTATTCAAATGGAATACTGTATATCCGTTATCTTCATTTCTGTAAACGATATGTTCTACGTATCCTTTAATCTCTTCCATTCGATTTCATTCACCCTGGTTTTCTAGATACCTTTTCTTTCGCCCATAAATTCTACATATTCTCCAGTACCGATTGCTACAACTTTCATTGGATCATCCGCTGTCATAGTATTAATACCTGTCTTTTCCTCGATCAGCTCTTCCATACCACGCAGCATGGATCCGCCTCCCGTCAGCATAATTCCTCTGTCAAGAATATCAGCGGAAAGCTCCGGTGGAGTTCTCTCTAACACACTGATTACGGCTTCTACAATCTGTCCGGTAGTCTCTCGAAGTGCTTCTTCTGTCTCTGTTGATGTTACCGTAACAGTCTTCGGCAGTCCTGTTACAAGATTTCTTCCTCTGACTTCCAAAGTCTCATCTTCAATCAACGGATAAGTTGTACCGATTTTAATCTTAATATCCTCTGCGGTTCTTTCACCGATCAGAAGATTATGCTTCTTTCTCATATAACGCACAATTGCCTCATCGAAATCATCACCTGCGATCTTAAGTGATGTATTTACAACAGTTCCTCCAAGAGAAATTACCGCAATATCTGATGTTCCTCCCCCGATATCAACAATCATATTACCGCAAGGTTTTGAAATATCGATTCCTGCACCGATAGCTGCTGCAACCGGCTCTTCAATCAGATGAACTTCTCTTGCACCAGCTGCATAAGTAGCCTCCTCAACTGCCTTACGTTCCACTTCTGTTACACCACTTGGGACACAGATACTGATTCTAGGCTTTTTGAAGGTTCTCTTACCTAATGCCTTCTGCACGAAATATTTAATCATTTTTTCAGTTACTGTATAATCTGAAATAACACCCTGTCTTAATGGTCTTACCGCTACAATATTTCCCGGAGTTCTTCCAAGCATCATTCTTGCTTCCTCTCCGATCGCTTTTATCGCATTTGTATCTCTGTCATAAGCTACGACAGAAGGCTCCTTTAATATAACACCTTTTCCTTTTACATATACTAATACACTGGCTGTTCCCAAATCAATTCCAAGATCTACTGACATTCCCAATTCTCCCTTCATCAAGCTGTCTATATCATTATCTTTTGTAAGATATGATCATACGCATGCTATTTTTGAGCATGTTCCCATTATAATCAAAATTATTTAAAATAAAAAGACCCATTTTGCTTAAATCTTTGTGAAGCTTTTTACATAAATATTACAATATGACGAATCTGCCCGAAGAGATGAACAAAATGTCATATTTCTACCTTCCTAACATCGGTTTTATATACTTTCCTGTATAAGACACAGGACTTTCTGCTACCTCTTCCGGTGTCCCGCTTGCGATCACGGTTCCACCTTTGTCACCGCCTTCCGGTCCGATATCAATAATATAATCTGCAGTTTTTATAACATCCAGATTATGCTCTATCACAATAACCGTATTACCATCAGCTGTCAGTCTGTGCAGAATCTCTGTCAGCTTATGCACATCAGCAAAATGCAGTCCTGTCGTCGGCTCATCCAGAATATAGATTGTCTTTCCTGTACTTCTCTTACTCAGTTCCGTTGCCAGCTTGATACGCTGTGCTTCTCCTCCGGACAGCGTCGTGGACGGCTGTCCCAGACGGATATAAGAAAGTCCGACATCATATAAAGTCTCCATCTTTCTGCGGATGCTTGGTACTTTTTCGAAGAAATGCATAGCTTCTTCTACTGTCATATCCAGCACATCATAAATGCTTTTGCCTTTATATTTTACTTCCAGAGTCTCTCTGTTATAACGTTTTCCCTTACATACTTCACATGGAACGTAGACATCCGGCAAGAAATGCATCTCGATCTTGATGATTCCGTCTCCGCTGCAGGCTTCGCAGCGTCCTCCTTTGACATTAAAGCTGAATCTTCCTTTTTTATAGCCTCTTGCCTTCGCATCCGGTGTTGCTGCGAACAGATCTCTTATGAGGTCGAATACTCCCGTATAGGTTGCCGGGTTAGATCTAGGCGTACGTCCGATCGGAGACTGGTCGATATTGATAACTTTATCTAATTGATCCAGTCCTTCGATGCCTTTATGTTTGCCCGGAATGGTTCTTGCACGATTCAGGTCTCTTGCCAGACGCTTGTAAAGGATCTGATTCACCAGCGAACTTTTTCCCGATCCGGACACACCCGTTACACAGGTCATTACGCCAAGCGGGAAGCTGACATCAATGTTCTTCAGGTTATTTTCCTGTGCTCCGAGTACTTTCAACCATCCGGTTGGTTCTCTTCTTGTCTCCGGAACCGGAATCTTGATTCTTCCGCTCAGATAGGCTCCGGTTACAGATTTTTCATTCTGCATGATTTCTTCTGCATTTCCCGTTGCAACCACTTCGCCGCCGTGCTCTCCCGCGCCCGGACCGATATCCACAATAAAATCCGCTTCTCTCATCGTATCCTCATCATGCTCGACTACGATTACTGAATTACCAAGGTCACGCAAATGCTTCAATGTGCCAAGTAATTTATCATTGTCTCTCTGATGCAGACCGATACTTGGCTCATCCAGAATATATGCTACACCTACAAGTCCGGAACCAATCTGAGTCGCCAGACGAATTCTCTGTGCTTCTCCGCCGGACAGTGTTCCAGTTGCTCTTCCAAGTGTCAGATAGTTCAGTCCGACATCCATCAGAAACTGGATTCTGGAATTGATCTCTTTCAGGATCTGTCCGCCGATCAGCATCTGATGATTCGTTAGCTTCAATTCTTTCAGAAATGCCTGCAGTTTCTCGATCGACATTCCTGTCAGTTCTGCAATATTCTTATCTCCTACCGTAACAGCCAGTGCTCCCGGCTTCAGACGCTGTCCCTTGCAGGCATGACACGGTGTAATATTCATGAATTCTTCATATTCCGCTTTCATAGTTTCCGAACCAGTCTCCCGGTAACGGCGTTCTACATTCTTGATCAATCCTTCAAACGCAACATCGTAGACACCTTCTCCACGCTGTCCCTTATAATATACTTTGACTTCTTTTCCATTCGTTCCATGAAGCAGAACATCGTGAATTTCTTTCGGATAGTCTTCAAATGGAGTGTCCAGCGAAAAATCGTATTCTTTGCTTAATGCATCCAAAATTGCATAAGTGAAGCTTTTTTTGTCTGTGCAGGACTGCCATCCCATAACTGTAATGGCACCTTCGCTGATGCTGAGACGTTTGTCCGGGATCATCAGATCCTCATCAAATTCCATCTTATATCCAAGTCCGAAACATTCCGGGCACGCTCCAAATGGATTGTTGAACGAAAAGCTTCTCGGTTCAATCTCTTCGATACTGATTCCGCAGTCCGGGCATGAAAAACTTTCACTGAACTGAACCGGCTCTCCGCCGATCACATCTACGGTCATCAGTCCCTCTGCCAGATTCAGTACATTTTCAATGGAGTCGGTCAGACGCTGTTCGATGCCTTCTTTTACTACCAGACGGTCTACCACAATTTCAATATTGTGTTTGATATTCTTATCCAGCTTAATCTCTTCTGAAAGTTCGTACATATTACCGTCAATTTTGACGCGGACATAACCGCTCTTCTTGGCACGATCCAGTAATTTGGCATGGGTTCCTTTTCTTCCTCTTACAACCGGGGCCAGAAGCTGGATCTTAGTTCTCTCCGGCATTCCCATGATTTGTTCTACCATTTGGTCAACCGTCTGCTTTTTGATCTCGCGGCCACATTTCGGACAGTGCGGTATTCCGACTCTTGCGTATAATAAACGGAAATAATCATAGATTTCCGTTACGGTTCCTACGGTGGATCTTGGGTTACGGTTCGTAGATTTCTGGTCAATGGAAATCGCCGGGGAAAGCCCCTCGATGCTTTCTACGTCCGGCTTTTCCATCTGTCCTAAGAACTGTCTTGCATAAGAGGACAGGGATTCCATGTATCTTCTCTGCCCTTCCGCATAGATTGTATCAAATGCCAACGATGATTTTCCCGAACCACTGAGTCCAGTCAGAACTACCAGCTTGTCTCTTGGTATATCTACATCTATATTCTTCAGATTATGCTCATTGGCTCCTCTGATTTTGATATATTGTCTTGAATCTTTTTCCTGTGACATGTGAGTATATACTCTCCTTTTTCTATATCTTTATTTCCTGCAGTGTCTTTTTAAGCTCAATTAACTTATCTCTGAGTTCTGCTGCCGCCTCAAAGTTCAGGTCTGCCGCTGCTTTCTTCATCTGTTTTTCCAGTTCTTTGATCAGTTTCTCTAATTCCTTCTCGCTCATAGATTCCGGATCTTTTTCCATCTGCACTTCAGAGGCTGCCACCTTCTTGGATACAGCGATCAGATCTCGTACCGCTTTCTGGATTGTCTTCGGTGTAATGCCATGTTCCTCATTATATGCCATCTGCACTTCACGTCTTCTCTGCGTCTCATCCAGTGCCGCACGCATAGAATCTGTGATCGTATCTGCGTACATGATGACATGTCCTTCTGCATTACGCGCTGCACGGCCGATGGTCTGGATCAGTGATGTCTCGGAACGCAGGAATCCTTCTTTATCTGCATCCAGAATTGCAACCAGTGTGATTTCCGGAATATCCAGACCTTCTCGCAGAAGGTTGATACCAACCAGTACGTCAAATACATCCAACCGCATATCCCGCACGATCTCGGTACGTTCCAGTGTATCGATATCCGAATGCAGGTAACGCACGCGGATTCCCAGTTCTCTCATATAGTCAGTAAGGTCTTCTGCCATACGTTTGGTCAGTGTTGTTATCAGTATTTTGTGCTTATTGGCAATCTCTTTATTCACTTCTCCGATCAGATCATCAATCTGTCCTTCTACCGGACGAACTTCCACTTCCGGATCGAGAAGACCTGTCGGACGAATTACCTGCTCGGCTCTTAACAGTTCATGTTCTTCTTCATATTTGCCCGGTGTTGCAGATACAAACATGACCTGATCGATCTTGCTTTCAAATTCGTCAAAGCTAAGTGGTCTGTTATCCAGTGCTGACGGCAGACGGAATCCATATTCTACCAGTGTACGTTTTCTGGACTGGTCTCCATGATACATGCCGCCGATCTGCGGAACCGTCTTGTGCGACTCGTCGATCATAATAATAAAATCATCCGGGAAATAATCCATCAATGTGTTCGGCGGCTGTCCCGGTGCAAGTCCCGCTAAATGTCTTGAATAGTTCTCAATTCCCGAGCAGAATCCTGTCTCACGCATCATTTCTATATCAAAATTCGTACGTTCTGCAATCCTCTGCGCTTCCAGAAGCTTGCCTTCCGATTTGAAATATTTCACCTGTTCTTCCAGTTCAATCTCAATATTACGAATCGCTTTCTCCATACGTTCTTTCGGAACAACATAGTGAGAAGCTGGAAATATCGCAATATGATTCAGCGTATTTTTCACTTCACCGGTAAGCATGTCTATTTCCGAAATCCGGTCAATCTCATCTCCGAAAAATTCCACTCTAATAGCAGTATCGCCACGGTCTGCCGGTACAATCTCTACCGTATCTCCCCGTACCCGGAATGTTCCGCGCTTGAAATCCATGTCATTTCTGTCATATTGAATGTCTATCAGCTGGCGCAACACTTCATCACGGTCTTTCTCCATACCCGGACGGAGCGATACCATCATCTGTTCGAAGTTTTCCGGTTCACCAAGACCATAGATACAGGAAACACTGGCAATTACGATCACGTCTCTCCGCTCGATCAATGCTGCTGTTGCCGATAATCTCAGTTTATCAATTTCTTCGTTTACAGAAGAATCTTTCGCAATGTATGTGTCTGAGGATGGGACGTAGGCTTCCGGCTGGTAGTAGTCGTAGTAGGAGACAAAATATTCCACTGCGTTCTCAGGGAACATCTCCTTGAACTCTCCGTACAACTGAGCTGCTAACGTCTTATTATGAGCAATGACAAGCGTCGGCTTCTGTAATTGCTGAATCACATTTGCCATCGTAAAAGTCTTTCCAGAACCCGTAACCCCTAGTAAAGTCTGGCATTGATTGCCTTCCTTGAACCCTTTCACAAGCTCTGCTATCGCCTGTGGCTGGTCTCCGGTTGGCTTATATGGGGCTTTTAATTTGAACTCATTCATGGTAAATCCCTCCATTTGTGACTTTTACTATGATCATTATCAGCCAAAAATTCGTATCCAGATTCGTAACGAAAAGCTTATTTTATGGTGAATAGATGTCTTTTTCACCTCGTTACGAATAAAAGTCACATTACGTAGTATCCCTGTGGGAAAACTGATTTTTGCGGATAAAACAACACTCGGAAATACCTGATGATACCAGGCTCCGATTCTGTCATATTTTTACTGTTTGTTCTTGTAACAGTCCCTATTATATCAGACATTTTTTTGAAAGTATATAGATGAAGGTAAGAAAAAGCACAAATGTTCGATTCTTATTTGTACTTTTCTCTCTTACTACTATTCTATTTTTTATCATGCTGCGTTGAAATATTCCTCCAGGATTAAGTCTATTTCAATCACTTCTGAATAATCATAATACTGATCTTTCCGCTCTTTTGGAATAACTTCTTCAATAAATGGTTCCAATACATCCAGACAGTCTTCTATGATTTCCTGCGTATCTCCATAGACATCTACTGATATGATTTCCTTGGCATGTCCCAATAAATGCGAAACACCTTTTGAATTAAAGCTATTCTTCAGCAAAATAGTTGCATAGGTATTTCTCAACTGGTGAAAATGAATATCAGGCAAATCCAAGGATTTCAACAAGTCTTTATAGTATTTCTGATGAAAGCCTTTACTCCTTGGATTCCCATATGTAGAACAACAAATATAATTCCAGTCCCGGAACTCTTTTGGTCTGCGTCTGCGGTTCTTCTCATAAGTTTTCCGTTCTTCTAGAATGGCTTCAAATACATAATCCGGTATTGGAAGTTCACGCACACCAGCAGGTGTTTTTGTTTTAATTTCCTGCTTTGTCAGCATCTTAGGTGCACAATCTTCTGCTTTACTGTTTGGCTTCTTTCCCAACTGACGCTCTACTCTCAACGTCCTGTGAATGTAATCGACATCACTGTATTTCAGACCATTTATTTCACTTCTTCTGAGTCCCATCAATACCGCAAATAAAATCTGCATATGAATCGGTGTCTCCTTGCTTGCCTCAATCAACCGAAGCACCTGCGGAAGTGTCAATGTTTTCTTCTCGTCAATTTTCAGGACACGATACTCTGTCTTTTTTATTTTCTTCGGTAAATTGATTCCCTTCGCAGGATTTGTTGCCAATACATTTTTGTTAAATGCATACTCCAATGATGTTTTCATGATCGTCCTGACATTTTTCGCAACCGATTCATACTTCTCTGCAACTGCATTATATAATTTTCTGATATACCCCTGATTCAGTGTAGACATATACATTTTTCCAAGCTGTGGAACAATATAATTCTTAATGGAACTTTTGTAAGTTGTATAAGTATCGTCTGTTATCCGGGGACGCATAATATCTTCCAGCCAGAAGATCATAAACTCCTCTACCCGGATTTTTCCATACACAATATAGGTTCCGGTATGTAGCTGTCCGATTACTTCATCACGAAATGCATTAGCTTCTCTTTTGGTTGTGAATCCCGCATGTTGCTGTGTCTTTGTACTTTCATCTGCAAACGTCAGCAACACGCGAAATCCATATCCTTTTTTGATTGTCGTCACCGAATAAACCTTATATTCTACATATTTCTTAAAATCAAAGGTCTTATGCATGGCTATCCCTCCGTTCCCGTTCGTTGTGGTACAAATGTATTATTTACAAATGCAATAATCTTATCCTGCTCGTCCATAATCTCACAATAATATTCGTAAGTCGTATGAACGGAACTATGACCTAACAGACCAGATATTTTAAACAATGGAACTCCAAGCTCAATTAAAATGGTCGCAAACATATGTCTGAGTCCATGTACGGTGATATTTGCCAATCCATTTCTGTTACAGATTTTCGTAAGTGCCTGATTCATTGCCGTTAATGATCGGGGTTCGCCATTTTCCTGACAACATACATAATCAAAATTCTTGTATTCTATGCCCGGATCAGTTTTTCGCAATTCAATCAACTGCTGTCTGCGTTTTACTTCCTGCATCACCACTTTTGGCACTCTCAATATCCGGTAGCTGTTCTCAGTCTTTGGATTCCTTTCAATAACAGCATATTCCGTAACCGTAAATTCTTTTTCTTTCAGTTTCAGGTTTCCAACAAGCTGTCTGCTAATTCTGACGGTCTGTTTTTCAAAATCAAAATCCTGAAATTTCAATCCAAGAATTTCTCCTTTTCGTAATCCACAAAACAGTCCCAGTAAAATTTCCAGATACCAAGGATTCTTGCTCGCAGCTTCAAGAAAAACCTTCAATTTTTCTTTGCCTAATACCCTTACCTTTGGTTTTACTCTCGGATATGGCTTTGTCTCAGGCATTGGATTATAGCTTATGAACTTATCTCCTGCTGCATCTTTCATGGCGATGCTCAAAAGCTCCCGCCCTTTATTTCCCGCTGAAGGACAGATTTTCGCGACACGTTCCAGTAGAGCATCTAAATACTCTACTGAAATGTATTTTAATTTGATATCCGCTTCCATACTCGGAAGAATCAGATTATATAAGGTATATGCTCCAACCATTCTCGTGGTTGTCTCAATTCTCGGACTGAAAATATTTTCAAACCAGTATTCCAGATAATCCCCAAGCATCACATCTGTCTTTTGCATTTTTGCAATCTGGAGATCTCTCTGCTTCTTCTGGTATCTTTTTTCATATTCCCAGTAACTTTTCTCTGCTTCTTCCGGCGTTTCAAAGCCACCTTTTTTCCCATATTTTGTCGTCAGATCGTCCTGCAGCTCTTTGGTTCTGTGATACCATGATTTTCCTTCAAAAAAGACAACTCTCTTTTCCTTTGACATTGTCTCCTGCTGCGTTTCTTTCTGTTTCATTCTGCTCTCACTCTCTCTCTCTCCTCGTCTCCATTCAGCCACTTATCAAAAGAATTGCATGGGATACGATAAGATCTGCCAATCTTCAACACCCGGAATGGTTTTCTATCATAATAAACATTTTCTATAAATTCATACGCCTTGGAGCGTCCCAGCCCAAGCAAATTCTGAACATCTTCTACTTTATATACTTTCTTTTCCACTTCATTCTCTATCATTGCCATGACGTTATCCTCCTCGTCCTAATCTTTGCGCTTCACTACCGGTAGTTTTTAGCTGTGTAACATCTAAAAACGTTACACCACTAAGATATCCATTTTCGTCTGCATCGTCCAATGTGCGAATTTTCAAATCGCACACTTGACTTTTACGTGTTACTTGTTCTTTCTTCCTATATAATAGTCGTACCCATTCCGGACATTACAGAACATACAAGTATCCTTATATCGCTGTTCTGGATTCACTCGCCGGATATAATGTCCCGGCACATCATAAAAATTGCCTGCACATACTCTGCACAGGCTCACGACTAACGGTTTTTCAATTATCTTCGGTATCCCGGTACTTCTCCTGATTGCTTTATTGATTTTCTCCATTTCAGTGCGGTCTAAGGTACACACATAATTTTCCAACCGTCTTTTATCCAAAGTTCTAAGCTGCTCCAACAGCACTACAGAATCTTTTTCTAACCCTTCCATTTCCGGGACTGCAATGTGTGTTGGCAGTTTCATTTTTTCTTTACTAGTAATTGCTGCCACAATCACTGTCGGACTGTATTTATTTCCTATATTGTTCTGAATCACCAGCACCGGACGATAACCGCCCTGTTCACTTCCAAATACAGGATCAAGGTCGGCGTGATAAATATCCCCACGCTTGACGTTCCTATCTTCCATCTTTGCTATATCTCCTCTCGTCTTTCTAACTGTTGTTATCCCTAAATATGTAAAATACAAGCCTATTTGTCCCCGACGCCCCGACTTGTAATTGGGAAATCATCAGACGACTGACTGCTAATCAGCTCCACAGGATTTTATCTAAAATAAATATATGGGATTGGGAGTTTTCCTCTCCAGGGATCTCCTGAAGCTGCCCTCACTTGTTGCGGCATCAAAGAAATATTTTGTATACACGACTTTATGACCGGACAGGAGTATCATTATGCCTGTTGTCTGTCATCGCCCTGCCAGAAGCAATCTGACAGTTATAACCAGATATTTTTCGCTCAACAGTCCGGGTAATACAAACTGAAACCAAAAGGAAGTATACGGGTGGGATTTCGCTGTCTTTACCCAGCCTGTGTTATGGCGTATTTGTTAATGTGGCTTACGCTCATCACGATAACAACAGGAATGTGCCTGATGAATGTATATGAATTTGTCAAGGTTCTTCCCGCTCCCCAGTCTTTTCGTGACAAAAGAAGAAACAGGTGGATCAAAATATTTCTCTTTCCACCTGTTTCCTCACTTAAATGCTATTTTTCAACCCACTATCTCAAAATCTTTTTCAAATTTCTGATTGCTGCTTTTACAGACTTTGCTACCATCTGAAAAGAGCATCCTTCTTCCTGTGCAATCTGCTCATATTTCTTATCTTCAAAATAATACTTCATCAATCGTCTTCTCTGAATTTCCGACAACTGCTGAATTGCACTATGTAACCGTTCCGCTTCCAGTTTATTCAGAACCGTATTCTCTACATTTTCTTCTTTCTGAAATATCCGTTCATATAAACTGGAATCCCAGATTTCTGACTGTTCCAGATGCCTGTCCACAACATTCATATGCGACACATCCTGCAATTCAAACGTATTAAAAGCTTCATATACATTCTTTCCTATTTCCAAATCCTTGTACTCTTTTTCACCATTACGAAATGAAACATAATATTTTCCGTCCTTCTCATAGATTTCATATGGGTTATATTTATCTTTTCTTCTTTTAGGCTGTCTGCCTTCCATGACCTTTCCTCCAATCTGAATTTTTTTTGAATTCAGATCAGTAGGCGGGGCACGAATACGAACAATCGACCTTATTTTGAATTGCTCATTCTCAATATTTAGGTAACAAAAAACGCCCTGACAGATTTCACTCCTATGGACGCATTTAATTCGATATTTTATTACCCTGGATTCATTATTGGCTCTTACCCTAGTTTCAATTCCAACATTTACTAATGAAATTGTTGAGATTTTTTTAATTGAATACCTTCTGTTGAACAGAATTTTTTAGCTGAACTCTTGCTAAGAACCATATTTTCTCCGGTTAGATTCCGGAAAAGAAAATAAGCATACAAATACTGCTCTTTCGGAATCTGTTTTTTTAACCGAAAGAGATTTGTATGCTTTCTCATTCATCGGGTAATACCCTGTGTTTTTTCTAATGTTACACCCTTTTCACTTTTCAAATTTTGGGTAATACACTAAGTTTATGGAGGTATACAAACATGGATATTCCAAAAACATTATTTGCCACTTTAGTAAAACAAGGGCGTATGGAAATGCATTTAACACAAGAAGCTCTTGCTGAAAAACTCGGAATATCGGCGGCTTATCTTGGAGACCTCGAACGCCATAAAGGCGGTCCCAGTCTGGAATTATTTTGTAAAACCATGCAGACTTTAAATATTTCTGCTGATGACTACGTTTATCCAAATCAAAATAAAAATAATTCTACATATGATCAGATTCTTCGGCTCTTAAATCAGTGCAATGATTATCAGTTACAGGTAATTCTTGCAACTACGACAGCTCTGCTAGATTCTAATCCTTTTATTTCTAACGTAGACACTACTAATGATACAAAATAAAACTTGTAAAATACCGATAAATAGCTGATAATTACCGATATTTAAAATTAGTGGAATAAATACTATTACCATATGTTAAAAACAGTTATGCTATATCATTACAACTTGATATAACATAACTGTTTCTTCTTTACGAACATCCTTTTATCTATCAAATACTACATTTTCCTCCACGACACACTTAATTGCTTTTCATCTCGCTAATTATTTTTTCCATATCCGTCGATTTTTTCAAGAGTCCTAAACCAGCCAATAACTGAATACAATCTACATATCCTTGACAATATGCCCTTTGTTCTGACACAAACGCTTCTTCTTCCAAAATTTCTCCATATTGCTTCAACTTCTCCCTGTCCTCATAACTTATATGATCGAGAAGTTTATTCACCTTTTCTTTTTCCATTTTCTTCTTCAACTGAATATTTGCAAGTTCTTGGAAATAGATATAACTTTCTCTGTTTATATTCTCACAACGCAACTGGTTCAAAAAAGAGGATATTTCATTCCAAATATCATTTTCCATAAAAATTTCTCCTGCTTTTTTTGGTATCTTTACTTATTATGCCCAATTTTATATTCCATCATTTCATCAATTCACCATTAAATTTATATCCCATACCCCATACATTTAAAATGTATCTTGGTTTTGCAGAATCTGGCTCAATCTTTTTTCTGATTCTCCGAATTATGCCCATAACATTATCTTCTGCCCCATAATATGGTTCTTTCCACACCTGTGTATATATTTGTTCCTTTGAAAATATCCGTCCTGGATTTTTTGCCAGCAAATATAATATTTCAAATTCATAATTCGTCAATTGAACCAGCTCACCATTACTTTCTACAGAACGATATTCCGCATTTATTTTTAATGCTCCGTAATCAAGTACCCTATTTTGTTTATCAGGCATCTCAGAGTATTTTTTAGCAGACAGAAAATGTAATAATTCATTTAATTTTTCTTCCTCATTTTCATCAAATGTTACAACAACTACCCTTCCCATTTTTATAAAAACCTTTCACATTTCAAATCTTACAAGTGTAATTTTTATCTATTATTACATCTGTAAGATTTAAAGTCAAGTTTTTATTTCGTTGACAGAATAACCTTTTAAGATATATAATATTTTTATTACATTTGTAAGATTTGGAGGAATATCACATGAGCAATCTGCCTCAAATTTCAGAAGCTGAATTTGAAGTTATGAAAATCGTTTGGAAATACGCACCAATCAGCACCAATGAAATTACTGAAAAATTAACACAAATTTCCAGTTGGAGTCCTAAAACAATTCAGACATTGATTAAACGTCTCGTTTCTAAAAAAGCACTAACCTATGAAAAACAAAGCCGGGTTTTTGTCTATACTCCATTGGTCAAGGAAGACGAATATATTCGGCAGGAAAGTAATTCTTTTTTAAAGCGATATTATAATGATAATATCACTTCTATGCTTGCCTCTTACATTGAGGATGATAAATTGTCTGAAGAAGACATTGCCAGCTTACGGAATCTTCTTTCCAATCATTAACCATGGGAGGAGCATATTTTGATATATTTTAGTTTTCGATTTTTACTCTGTAATGCCATCATTTGTATTTTTTTAGGTAGTTTACTGGGATTAAAAAATTTATTGCAAAGGCAATTATCCGCATGTATGCAATATAATCTTTCGATTATATTTCTTGCCGTTCTAATTGTTCCCTTTTTACCGATAAACTCTGCCCCATCTTCTATATCGTGGAGACATTTGCTGACAGCCAGTTCAAGTACCAATGGTGACATTCAAACCACTTTTCTTTCTGGTAATGGTTATAATTTGGATAAAATAAATGATTTTGCTGTCTCTGTCAGCACCCAAATACCAACTTTTATTCACACATTACTTGTATTTTTCTGGAGTATCGGTATATTCATAATGTTTTTTCTTCTCTACCGCTCAGTAAAACAAGTAAAAGCCTTACATAGTTCTGCTTTACCTCTTCAAAATGAAGAACTAAACGCTCTTTATATAGAATGTTTAAACGAAGTGAACAGCAAGCATACCATTCCGATTTATAGTACAGCATTTTTGAAATCTCCTGTTTTGGCTGGTTTCCTGCATCCTCGCATTTATCTTCCAATTCACTTGATTTCAGATTTTAACGCTGGAACTATAAGCGCAACTGATATTCGCTATATGCTTCTTCATGAACTGCAGCACTACAAGCATAAAGATATTCTAATTGGATATTTGATAAATACAGTAAATGTTTTCTACTGGTTCAATCCCCTAATCTGGTATTTTCTAAAAAGAATACGACAGGAACGGGAACTTGCCTGCGACAGTGCTGTATTACAATTATTGAAAGAAACAGAATACAAGTCATATGGAAATACACTGATTAACTTTGCCGAAACAATAGCTCTGTCTCCATTCCCTCTTACTATGGGAATTAGTGGAAATATAAAACAGTTAAAAGGACGCATTTTAAATATTGCATCATTCCACCAACCTACTTTTAAACAAAAAATTCGTGGATATCTTATATGCATATTCGTCTCTACTATCATCATTGGATGCATTCCCATACTTTCTGCTTATGCTTCTGATCAGACTGGGTATCATTTTGACACAACCGAAAAGAATATTACTCAGCTAAATCTTTCTTCCAATTTTGGGGACTACACTGGAAGTTTTGTTTTATATGATCAGTCTGCTGATAAATGGAATATTTATAATATGGAGCATGCTTCCACACGTGTATCACCGAATTCGACTTATAAAATATATGATGCATTACTTGGCTTGGAATCTGGAATTATTACACCAGAACATTCCACTTTCACATGGAATGGAGAACCATATCCTTTTAATTCATGGGAAGCCGATCAAGATTTAACCTCGGCTATACATAATTCCGTAAACTGGTATTTTCAGGCAATTGATTCACAGGCAGGTTTTGAAGCCGTAAGAACATTTTTACAGACAATAAACTATGGGAATCAGAATACTGGAACAAATCTAAATCTCTATTGGACAGATTTCTCTCTGAAGATATCACCCATAGAACAGGTGGAATTGTTACAGGATTTCTATCAAAATAATTTTCATTTTGACAGTAAAAATATCCAGGCAGTAAAAAAAGCTCTGCTGCTTTCCACTACTTCTTCCGGTTCTCTTTACGGGAAAACAGGAACCGGGCGTGTCAATGGTAAGGATGTCAATGGCTGGTTTATCGGATACATTGAAACATCGAATAATACTTACTACTTCGCAACAAATATTCAATCCTCTTCTGGTGCAACTGGAAGTCAGGCTACCGAAATAACAAAATCTGTACTTTCTAATCTTGGTATTTGGAAATAAATAAAGAGAACTGATAGCATAATTTCCCGTTATCAGTTCTCTTTATTTATTTCTTCTCTACTGATCAATTCTGCAAATTACCTAACCGGTACTGATACCTCGGTATATTATCAATACCATTATCTAAAATCCTGTTTCCAACATACTGAATCGTTCCATCATCCTGAATTTTCATCGTAAGTTCGTGTGTAATAACAACATCATTACATACAACAGAATCACATACTGCATGAATTGTCAAAACAATGGTTCCATCTTCATTGTGCCTGACTTCTGTTACTTCCGGTAAAGACAAGCCAAAATGTGTTGGTGAATAATTACCATATCCCAATCGTTCCCAGATAAACCTATTACTTTGTTCATCGTAGACCGCCCATTCTTTCAATTCTTCTTTTGTAACAGGAAGATATGTCATAATTACATTTTCGAACTCTTCTGCTGGAATTCCCACAACCTCTTTTTCTGCAGTAAATTTTTCTCCATATTTCATTTGATAAAAATATTCATAAAGTCCATTATAATCCAACCCCTGCATATCCTCCGCATTCCAGTTTGAACATAACAGATTGTTTCCTTGATAGCCGAACGTACTCACATATTTTTTTAAATATTCCCGACACTCCTCACTCAAAGGCTTTACCCGGATAATACAACTTCCATCTACAATCTCTGTCACTTCCGGTGGTTCAGGTACGCATAATTCATAACAGAAATTCCCATTTTCAGTATATGCCCATTCTTTTATTTTTGATAGCGATATGTATGTAAGTACAGGCTCTGTATCCTCACTCCAGATCATTTTTGCGGACATCACACTCATTTCTTTTCCATCATAACTATATTCTTTTCTGGTAATTCCACCATCTGTATCTGCTTCATATAAAATTACACTTCCTTTTTCTTCTTGTTCTGCAGATTTTAAAAATTGTTCCATCTTCTGATAATTATCCATAACAGAATAATGATCGGAACCAATAACCGGATTCCCATTTTGTTTGATAATTTCTTTCATCCGATTCATCATTTGCTCAGCAGTGTTCTGATCTGCTTCTTGTATTCCATTATATTCAGAATAAATGTCTCGGACAATGCCCATAATTTCTTCACAATCGTTCACAACTTCCTTTTTCTTGTCTTCATCGATTGGTAGATTATATCCCTTATCCGGATTTTCCATGGTAGTGTTTTTCTGATTCTTCTCATTTTTTACATCTGTGCTGTTTAACGATATCTTACTTTCACAGGAAGTCAGAATCATTCCTATACAAAGTACTAACAAAATACTTTTTCTTTTCATATTGCCCCCTAATTATTACTGTAATTCTCTTCCCACTCTTCTTCTGTTAACCTTGGCATATACCACCCTGCATTTGCATTTTGATCTGAACTGATTACCTTATTTGATAAATACTGGAAACTTCCGTCTTCCATAGGTTTTATCATCAATTCACTGGTGATTGCCTGATCTAACATTCTGATTTCCCATACTGCTTCTATCGTAAGTTTTAATGTTCCATCTTGTAATTTTTCATATGATATAACTTCCGGATATGGCTCATATGGGAATTCACAATCATATAACCCTCGCGGTCTGTATCTAAAAGTTCTATTATCAGAGTTATAAAAAGTTCCTTTTTCAATCTCGCTATTACTAAATGGTAAATAGGTCTTTATAACCTCTTCAAACTCATCTTTTGGAACTTCATATTCTGCTCCACCATAATTTGCTTCATATGGAACTTGCTTTCCATATTTCATATAATACATTTTTTCATAAAGATCATAAAAATCAAGTTCCGTATAATTCTGGTTATCCCAATTTGTAATCAACAGATTATTAAGTGCATACCCCAACGGCATAACATATTTTCGATTCAATTCCCGGCATGTTTTATCTAATGGCTGCACTCTGAATCCAGTTTCACCCGGTGCTCCATCAAATCCCGGTGGGTGATATTCCTCCAGAAACAAGTATCCTTTTTCTGTATATTTCCACTCATATGCTTCATATTCATCATAATAATTAGCCTGTGGGCTATTATCCTTCCATTTAACCTGACATAATCGAACATTTATCTTTCCATTCATTGACTCTAAATGATATTGTATAATTTCCCCTTCATCAAATACAACAACAATATCTACTGCTGCCTGTTCTGCTTTCTCCGCTGCTTTGCAAAATTCTTCTACTTTTTCACGATTGACCATATCAATCTGATTATCACAATCTACTGCCGCATATCCTTTTTTTTCCAGACAATTGATAATTTTTCTTTTCACCTTTAATGTATTTAACTCCGACTTCTCCTTCATATAAACAGACCGAAAAGTTTGCGCTGTTTTTTTTACTTCTGCATTCATTTCAGATTCTACGGTTTCTTTCTTTTCTTCTTTTTCCGTAATTCGATTTTGTCCGCACCCTGTAAAAACAATAAGAACTATCAATATCATCGCAAATATCTTACATATGTAATAATTCCACATAAAAATTTTTTTATTCTTCAAAATACTCATCCAATATTGTTGCATCTTTTTTAACAACATAACCACTTCCACCGATTCCTTTCTTCTAATTTTTTTGTTCCTTAAATCTTACGCTTGTAATATTTAAAAATCAAGTCTATTTTCAGGAATTGTATACTCCAGATTCACCATCTTTATGTGCGATATATCCTATTTTATTACCATCCTCTATATCTTCTCCATTTTTGTTACCCTGTCATTTTAAAGAACATCCTTACTTACACTGTTACATATTTTTCCGCTTCTTCTTTGCACTTCAACGTATTTCCATGCCCAATTACATATTCCATACATTCTTTTCCCTGCTCTTCTTTTCCGATTCGGTAGTAACATACTCCCAGCAGGAATCTGCGTGTAACCTCATAATAAGGCAACTTTTCCGTATCATTTTCCAGTAATCTTACTGCTGCCTCATCTTCACCTTTCAGCATCAAATTTTTTGCCATAAACAGTGGATTCTTTTGAAATACTTTCCCTGCTTTTTCTAATGTAGCCGAATAACCTGCCGCATCTTTCTCCTGATATTTCTTCGACAGTTCGAGATTCGTCATGACCTGCTGCCAGGAACGTCCCTCTCTTTTTCCTTCCCATTCATTCTTTATATACTCTTCTGCCTTCTGCAACTGCCCATTTATGATCAGTGCAACTACATATTTAGACTCAGCTATCAGCATGACACTTTTTTGAAATCCATGATAATCCAAGCTCTTTCCGTACTTTATCAACTCTTCCAGCATTTCTGAATATTTTTCTGCATCACATTGCTGTGACAGAATCCGGTCAATTTTTGAAAAATCTCTGAGAATGTCCCTGATTAAAATGAATATACCTGCAATCAGATCAACCACCACGCAAATCCACAGAAGCCAGGGATCTGTCGTGACCCAGCCCGGCTGCTTCACATCGAAAAAGAGTACTGTCTCCTGATGCGGGAACGGATTTCCTTTGAAAATACTCACCACACAGATCAATGCTGCATAAATCAACAGCACATTCCGTATCATCCTGATGCGTCCATTTTTCTGCTTTTCATAAATCTTTTTTATCTGCTCTTCCATTTTCTCTACCTCGCTGTCACACTATTTTTGTACCTACAACATAATTATACATAATTTCTGCTGTTATTGAAATCTTCTCTTGCTGTCTCCTGCTTTCCGGGAGTATAAGCTGCCAGCAGAGTTTTATGGCACTCGGACAGGCAAAGATCAGTCTGCTTCTTGCATGCCTGCGAAAACTGATCCTGCTGATCCCTCTGATCTTTATCCTGCCGCTCTTTTTATCTGATAAGGTATTTGCAGTTTTCCTTGCAGAACCAGTCAGTGATATCCTGGCGGCTGCCATTACAACCATAACCTTCTTAAGCCGCTTTAATGGAATATTGAACCAGAAAGACCTCGCCTGCTGCAAAATTTTCACCAATACAGACTGATGCAATTAATGCCAGTGATACCAGTACATCTGATTGCCTGAACCTGTCCGATTATTTTCTTCAGTCTTCGGTGCAGATTATCTGCATCCATACATTGTCTCATCTTCCCATCTCCTTATCACCAGAAATATTAATATTGTAGCGAATCTCTGTTCGGTTGTACAATATCTACTGTTGCCTGTTCTTCTTTCTCCGCTGCCTTGCAAAATTCTTCTACTTTTTCACGATTGACCATATCGATCTGATTATCACAATCTACTGCCGCATATCCTTTTTCTTCCAGACAATTGATAATTTTTCTTTTCACCTTTAATGTATTTAACTCCGACTTCTCCTTCATATAAACAGACCGAAAAGTTTGCACTGTTTTTTTTTACTTCTGCATTCATTTCAGATTCTACGGTTTCTTTCTTTTCTTCTTTTTCCGTAATTCGATTTTGTCCGCACCCTGTAAAAACAATAAGAACTATCAATATCATCGCAAATTTCTTACATATGTAATAATTCCCCGTAAAAATTTTTTTATTTTTCAAAATATTCCTCCAATACGGTTGCATCCTTTTTAACAACATAACCACTTCCACCGATTCCTTTCACATTATCAACCATACTGATAAGAAGAATTGGTTTGTCCACGCTTTTATCTGCCGTAAACACCGAAAACCACCCGATTTCTTTGCCAGAAGTATCTTCTTTCGTTGCCTTCAACTCGGCTGTCCCTGTTTTTCCAGCCAGCAAAATATCGTCACGATGTGCAGCATATCCGGTTCCTTCCGGATCATTTACAACACCTTCCACCCCTTGCATAATTTCTTCTACATTTTCTTTGCTAAACGCATTTTCTATCCATGTTTCACCAGATGCTTCTTCTTTGTATTTCAAATACGGTTTTATCATATTCCCTTCATTTAAAAATGAAGTATAAATACTTGCCAGATGTAATGGATTTACAAGAATCTGCCCTTGCCCATAACCACTATCTGCCAATTGTATTTCTGTTTCTATTTTATCTGTATTGGAATATGTTGATTCCTGCATCGCAATCTCAAACGGCATATTCTGATTAAATCCTATTTCATTTAAAGTATTCATGAAATTCTCACTACCAATTTTAAGAGCTGCCTTTGCAAAATAAATATTATCAGAATAGATAATTGCATTTTTCATAATAACCGGTTCATATTCATGAAGTGTTGTCACTTGATAAGATCCCCAAGACGAATCTTTCTGCCATGCCAAACCTTCATTTCCAAAATCTTCTTTTGGATCTATGCTTCCCGTTTTCAACCCAATTCCTGCCACAACTGGTTTAAATGTTGAGCCAGGACACCATACTTGACGAAAACGATTATATAATGGCTTCTTTTCATCTTCGTTTAATGATGTCCATTTCTCTGATGATAAGCCCCGTATAAATTCATTATTATCATAAGATGGGGTACTTACCAAAGCCAATACTTCTCCCGTATAAGGATTCATTGCGACAGAACACCCCGGATCTTCTTTAAACTGCTCGTATAATGATTTTTGCAAATCGGAATCTATCGTTAATCTTATATCCATACCATCTTCTTTAAAAATACTTGCAAGAACCTCTTTTACTTCCCCATCACTATCCAAAATCTTTATATCACAACCATCTTTTCCTTTTAATTGCTTTTCGTATAACTTTTCCACCCCAGATCTTCCGATTACACTTTCAGCTGAATATCCTTCCCCTGGATGATTTTCCAAATCTTCTGCTGTTACAGACTGTACATAACCAATTAAATGAGCTGCTGCTTCCCCTAACTCATAGGTTCTAACTTCCACATCTGATAGCATAACCCCTGGAATTTCCAAAAGTTTATTCTGACAATCCTGCTCCTCAAGTGTCTTTTCTTCTGGCTGTATTTTCATTAAATCTATTTCTTCTACTTTCGGAATAGTTTCAATTGGTACAAAAGAATCTTCTTTTACCCACTTTGCTGTGAGTTTGTTATTTATTGTTTCTACATCTATCTCTAATAACTCCGCTATTTTTTCAATAGATACATTCCTGTCTTCCAGCTTTCCCGGTATAATGCCAACTGATGTTGCTACTCCTTTTCCTGCAAGCATTTTACCATCTCGGTCTAATATTTCTCCTCTCTCCGCTTTTGATGTAGTAACACTTATTTTATCATCACTCTCTAAATCTGGAAAAATCAGGCTATCCTGCCATACTAATTTATATCCCTGTTTCGTCTTCTTCAGTTCCGCCATATTGTCAAATTGTATCGTTCCGGCAATTGTATTACATGATGTTTCATACGAAAGCGTAACTGTATCTGCTTTTTTCTCTTTCACAGCTATATGACTGATTTTAATGTCACTGACCTCTATTCCTTCGTATATCTTAGAATTTCGTTGTATGTACTCTTCTTTTGTCAGATAAACTTTTTCATCTGAATCTATCATAGTGTACATTACTTCATATTCCTTTTTTTCAATATGGTTCATATATTCCATAAGTGTATTTTCTGGTGATTCCGTTATAGTCCTTTTTAATAAAATACCTCCTGAAACAGCAATTACTGTTATAGCTACTATCAGCCCAAAAATCTTACAAATGTAAGATTTTTGGATATTTTGCTTTTTTCGTCTTCTTTTCATAGATATTCCTTTCTTCTAATTTTTTTGTTTCTTAAATCTTACGCTTGTAATATTTGAAAGTCAAGTCTATTTTCAGGAATTGTATACTCCAGATTCACCATTAGACTATCACACTTTTTCTCCTGCCTTTTAATATGCCGGAACACCATATCCATAAATATTACTACTTCCGATACTGTAACTTCGTCTTGCCACTTTATCTCCACTGTTACCTTCTATGGTATTGACGGTTCCACCACTGACACTCTCTACAATTCCAACATGGTCAATCGTTCCATTATTCCCCCAGTCAAAGAAAATAATATCTCCTACCGCCGGGGTATAACTTGCGTCCCGGAACCTGCCTTTACTTTCAAACCATTTCACACCGTCCGAACAAAGAGAGAATTTTGGAATAGCTCCACTCTGGATATAACCACTCTGGTCTGCACACCATGACACAAAGCAGGCACACCACTCTACTCGGCTTCCAAATCCATACCAACTCCAGTAGGTTGTTCCGCCTTTTCCTTCCTGAGATGCTGCTACCTGAACGATTGCCTGATTACCGATGCCTGTCGGGATTCTTCCAAATGCATAATACTGAAGCACATGCGGCACATACTGCTTATCTCCATAACTGCTCCACCCCATTCTCTGTGCCATCATATCGGAAAATTCTGCTGCATTTGCAAGGGTATATCCACCTCTGGCTTTCGCCCATTCCAGATATCCATTTCCATAATTGTAACTTTGCAATGCCAGTTTAATATTTTCCATATCCAGAGAATTTTTTACTCCTGCACGTTCCAGACAACTTTTTATTTCTTGCACACCACAGGAAATCGAATACTCTGGATCCGTGATTCCATTCGGCTGTCTGGGATACTTTGTATTAAAGCTCCCTTCTGAACACTGCATCGGATCAAGTCCTCTCCCACCGGATTCCTGCATCATAATCGCTTTGATCAGTTCCACATATTCTCCAATACCATATTGATTTGCATACTGACGGATTAGTGGTTCGTATGCTTCTACTTCTGCACTGACAGAAGAAACTGTACTGGAATTATCCCCGCCTGTCATGCAAAGAAATCCACCAAATAAAATGACGATAATCAATATCACCACTGCAATCCAACCGCCTGCGGTCAATCCACTTAACAATGCTTTTGTAGCTTCCATCAACGCTTTTATCGCATGTGTTACCGCTTTTGCTGTCTTTTTCACTGCAATTGTGGTATCTCGTGCTGTCTGTCTTGCTGTCTGCACTGCTTTTTCTGCCTTTTTCATGGAATAATGCATTGCCTGGACAGAAGCATTTGCTGTCTGCTCCGATGTTTTGATACTGGTCCTTGCTGTTTGTTCTGCAGTCTTGACCGCTTTCCCAGAAGTCTTAATGGTACCTTTTCCGGTATTCTTTACTACCTGTTCCGATGCTCTACCGGTCTTGATGGTTCTTTTATCCCGTTCAATGGTCTTGATTTTTTTGACAGCAAGTTCTTTCCCCTGCTCCTGTGCCTTTTCTTCGCCTAAAGGCGGTACTGGTCGTATTTGTTCTTTCGGTTGGTAAACTGTTTCTTCGCCTGCCGAAGAAACAGAAGCTTTCTCTTTCTTCCGTTCAATAAGCTTTTCTGCCTGTCTGCGTACCTGATGCCCTGTTTCGTGAAAGATGCGGTCAGCATACTTGCTGGTCGCATCTTCTGCATAACCTACCGGATTATTCTCTCTATCACTAGATTTCTCCATCGATTGCATGATATTTTCTTTTGTTCTGACATAGGACTGCTTGATATGGTCTGTCACTATAACTGTCTTATCTAATACTTTAATATCCTTATGGACTTGGCGTGTTTTTATCTTACGATCCATCGCTTTTCTCCATTTGAATCTTTATCTAGCGTTCATGATTAGTTTCTTTTTTGCTCACCTGTGGCAAGTCCCGACAGTATTCCGGGTACTTTATGCGGATTGCTTCATAGAAATATGGTGCATAACCGCAATCGAACATCTCATATGGAGTAGACAGACTTTCTTCTCCCTTCTCCACATATCCATTCCACAAGTTGAAAGCCAGTCTGGTCAATCGTGCCGAACCGCCTGTCTGCCACCCTTCATGCAATGCTTCTGGTTTAATCAAACGCTCTTTAAAATCAAACATGCGATCAACATGATTTCTGGTATCTTTAGAAATTCCCACACAATAGAAAAATGAACTGTAATAACTGTCGTGCTTTCCGCATTTTGCTAACATCTAATAAAAAAACTTTTCGTGTTCCTTTGATGAAAATCTGATTTCTGACATAGTTGCCTCCTTTTCCGGCACTAAAAAAACGCCACAAATTGTGACGATTTCCAGTGCGTTGCTTTTCATTATTCAAAATATTTTTAGTTTTACATTCTTCCCCGGTTGATACTGTCCTCTCCCGGCTTTGTGGTCATCAGTTTATACAACCTTGTATTGGTTGGAAATCTATTGACGAACGGTACAAGCGAACTTCCGTATTTCACCAAACCACAACCGGCATCTGCATTTGTGATATATCCCATCTGTTCTGTGGAGATATTTAGTAGTGTTGCCAGTTTTGCTCTGTCCGGCTCTGCCTGATTAAGCATCACGATATACTCACTGTTTGAAATCATCGTACTTGCAAGAACAGAATCTAACAGATATTCCACGTTCTGTGTGATTGCTGTCGGGAATGCATTACGCTTACGAAATCTTCGCCATGCAGAGTTAAAAAATGCTCCGGAATACTCATTTTCAAATACTACATGAAACTCGTCTAAAAAAATATGGGTTCGCTTTCCCTGTTTCCAGTTCTCCGTTACCCGGTTCAACATTGCATCAGTGATTACCAGAAGTCCCATGGTCTTTAACTGTTTTCCTAAATCCAGAATGTCGTATACCATGATACGGTTATTCACATCAACATTACTTTCATGTGCAAATGCGTCCAGACTTCCATTGGTAAATAATTCTGATACCAGTGCCAAATCCTGTGCTTCCGGTTCTTCCTGTTCTAAAAATTTTTCACGCAACACCCGCAAAGTCGGCACTGCTCCGCCATGCTGATATTCCTCATAAACTTCTCCCACACATCGGTCAATAATGGAACGTTCCTTTGCATTGATTCCTTTTTTATCCAACTGTTCAAACAGAGATAAAATAAACTGTGACTTCTCAATCACTGGATCACCGCCATCTCCATATCCGTCTACCATATCCATTGCATTGATATGGTCCCGGCTTCCTGCAGCAATGCGAACCACTTCTCCGCCCATTGCTTCAACTAATGATGCATACTCTCGCTCTGGATCACAAATCAGGATATCGTCCTGCGTTGCCAGTGCCAGGAATACAATCTGCATTTTTGCATTAAAGGATTTTCCACTTCCCGGCACACCCAAAAGGAATGAGTTTGGATTCAACAGTTTTTCTTTATTACACATGATTAAGTTATGGGAGATTGCATTTTCTCCACAATAGATACCTCCTGCGTCCATAATCTCCTGCACCCGGAATGGCATCAACACTGCTACACTCTCCGAAGTCAGTGTGCGGACTGCCGGAATCTTCCGGTGTCCGATGGGTAGTGCTGTATTCAGTCCGTCCATCTGCTGAAATTTCAGAACAGAAAACTGGCATAACTTTTTCCGTCCGATTGTCAGAAGTGTTTCCGTATCTGCATCAAGCTGTTTTTTCGATTCTGCCGTATGCACCATAGTCAGTATACCGAACATCATACGCTGGTCACGTGTGGTTAAATCGTCCATGAACTCTTTACTTTCTTTTCTCTGCTGTTCCAAATCATAAGGAATCACTGCGGAAAAGTTATTGTTGGCATTCTGCCGTCTCTGCCAGTTCGTGATATTTGTCTCCACACCAAGCAGACGTTTTTCCACTTCCTGTACTGCTTCATCAGTCGGAACCGGAATCACATCAATGCTCAACATCAGATTTCGATTCATGTCGGTCAGTTCTGCTATCATATCGTCTTTGATGTAAGAAGCATACTCACGAAGAAAAAGTACTCTTCCATAACGATCTCCCATGCGGAAATAATCTTTTTCAAATTCAAAGGTATCCGGACAGATATAATCTTTAAAGCTGTGTCCTTTTCTCATATTCTCCTGAATATCAAAATGGAAACCAGATTCTTCTCCTGTACGGTAAAAATCATGCAGAATCCGTAACTTATCTTCTCCATTTACCTCTGCACATTTGGAACCCAATCTTGCAAAATGACTGTTCAGCTCTGTTGTCACTCGTGCAAAATACGTTCTGGCTTCTTCGATTGTTTTCTTATAGCAGGATACTGTCACATATTTTTCCTGCACCATGCTGTTGGAACTGGTTGCCTTATCTAAAAGCATATTGTTGTACTCTTTCCGATATAAATCCAGTCCGTCCTCCTGCATCGGAATCAGAATTGCTTTTTCAAAATCCACCTTATTCAAGCGGCGATTATTGATCGTTATTTTTGTTGTTCCACCGCAATCGAAAGAATTTAATAAATCCATATATTCCAGGAACATGGTTTCCTTATCTACTTTGCTTGCCACCGCATAGTTGATATCCGTAAATTTATAAGTACGTGCAAATTTATTTCTCCCGATTTTAAATATCCCATCAGACCAGATAGTCTCGATGGGAATTACCTGCTGTACGCTTCTTGGAATTACAAATTTTTCTTTATCCTGCTTGAAAATATTACTCAGCGTTTTTATCATTCTTCTTGCGTCCCTCCTTCTTCAGACTTTCTTTCTCATATTTTTTAATGATTGGTTCTACCGCATCAAAATAAAGATTTTCTGACCGGAACACCAGTTTTTTCGGCATCAGGATTTCTGATTTTATCCATGCCCAGATAAACTGCTCCGCTGTCATTCCATGATATTTTACAAACCCGAACACTACACATGGGGCAGCTCCCAGTACACAAATCCAACTCACTGTTTCCATACTCATGTATGGGTGAAGCAAAAAATAAAGCCCAACGGCAATCCCGCAGGCTAATCCTGAAAAGATAAACTGTCTCAGGGACAATCCGAAAAAGATTGCCTCTGTGTAATCCCTGATTTCCTTGTTAATTTTTACTTCCAAAACGATACACCTCCAAATCGCACATTTGTTATATTTTTCCTGTTCTGTTACACTTTGGGTAAATGAAAGGGGGACTGACCTATGCCAATCACTGTTATGATTTCACTTGTTGTTACCGTTGCTCTATTCCTGATTTCTCTGCTGTTTCGGATTGCTGCCAGATTAAATCTGACCTTACCGCTGTTATACTTCCTTGCTGTTTCCACGATTCTGAATCCATGGGCAGCAAGCCATGAGAAACTAGCATTTGCAATCCTCTATCTGCTGACTGCCTTTTCTGTTCTTAGCTGGATTTCTGCTCTGCGACGCAAGTGGCAGGAACATCAATACTACAAAGCTATGAAAGACGATATGTCCTTCCAGATTTCTCGTGCCAGACAAAGAGGGATTCCATTAGATTCTGTTCATTTCGATTCTCAGGGAAATATGAGATATAATGACAGCAAAGACATTGTAGAATAGGCTCATAACATACAACAGGGTATGTACGGTTTCTTACCATACATACTCTGTTTTTTATAATCCCATCATTTCCCTCACTACCCTGTCTGACATCTTCACCGCACCGACCAGTACAAGCATATTGAAAATCAACTCTCCAATATAGCTCCACACCATAGTGACTACTGCTGCATCTGGATTGACAACTGGCGGTGATGATGCAAACAATGAAAATATAATGCAGGCAAGTACCACGATTGCTCCCTCCAGACACACTGCTGCGTATGACTTCAAAAAACTTCTTCCGATATTCTGACTCGGCTCTCCTGCAAATGAAGATAATGGAATCGGTGCAATCGCTGTGTAAAGATACAATCGAAAAAATCTTCCATATACACTCATAATCATAATGAAGCTCAGAACTGTAATAAAAAGTCCACCGATCAACGTCACCGCCCATAGAGGAATACTTTCAAAAAATCCACAATCTTCTACCGCTTCTATGATTTCGTCCGGTAAAACGGTATCTTCCGTACTTCCAAATCCTGCGGTCTGCATAATCGTACTGGTCACTCCTTGTATGATATTGAATAATGCCATCATCAGCTCCAGTCCATACGTGACTACGCCTTTTGTAATCGCAAAACGGATAAAAATTTTCAATGCATGTTCCGGTCTTTTTACCTCTGTAAAACTTCCACAAGTCTTGACCACTCCGACTACAAAGAAAAGCACTAACAAAGCATAGCCGATTGCCTGCAATGCTCCATGGATCTGCACAATCACCTGCCAGATACCGCCACCCTTAAAGGTTTCCGGTGACTGTGTGAGTATCTGCCAGATTTCTGCAAGTTTGCTGTTCCAGGTATCCAAGGCATTTTGCAAGTTCTGTACTACCCAGTTATCTGACACCTTCTAAACACCTCCTGTCTTAGCCTGGGCGGTGCGATTCCTTTCGGACCTGCACCGTCCCGTTTCCTTATTTCCTATTCTTCTTAACCTGTAATCAGATTCAGGATTTCTTTTGCAAATGTAATAATAACACCGCCTGCAAGTGTCAGGAATCCATTCGCTCTCTGGCTTGGATCATGAGATTTCAGTGATAAACCGACCTGCACAATTCCAAATCCCAACAAAATCATTCCGATGGCACGAATCAGTCCAAAGATAAACGTGGACAGATTATTGATAACGGTCAGTGGATCGTCTGCCGCAAATACGGTACTTGCTCCTGCTGTCATAATCAGTACCATTGCAATATACACTGCCATGGCACGTTTCATTTTTGCTGTCATTGGCAGCTTCTTCGTTGATTTTGTTGTTTCTTTCTTCTCCTGCTTCTTTCGCATATCTAACTTCATTTTTTTGATAGCCTCCTATATATTTTTCTTGGATTTACTGATATTTCTGAATGATTTCTTCCAGATCTTCATCGGATAATAATTCATAATCTTCCACTTCCAGAGAATCATCTGTGAACTCGCCTTCCAAGCTGTCTCCCAGTGAAATACTTGCCACTGCCCGGTCAACTGCTCCATGCAGATATGGTTTTCCGTTTCCGTCAGTTGTAAGTCCCACATTGGGGTGCTTTAAAATATCAAATTTCTCGTCTAAAATTGGTCTTTCTCCACGAATAAAAAGAATCGCATATCGGTTATCCAACATGCGAACTTCATCGGGTGTCATCAGCTCCCGCCCTGTATTCTGATAATTGGTGGAATAGTTCCCGGAATGTCCCGTTGACTTTCCATAGGTGTTCGTGTCAATCGTTGCCTTGCCAAGAAGTTCGCTGACATATTTATGTGTTCCCTGCTCATTGCCGCCTAAATATAAAAATTCATCACAATTTCCCATAATGCTTTCCCACTGCTTCTCAAACAATGCTTTTAACTGCGCCAGATTCTGCAAAATAATACTGACTGACACTTCCCTGGAACGCATCACAGACAGAATCTTATCGAAGTCATCAGGCAGTGAAACATTTGCAAATTCGTCCATGAGGAAATGCACATGAACCGGAAGTCTCCCGCCGTATTTATGGTCTGCCAGATAGAACAACTGCTGAAATAACTGGGTATACAAAATTGACACCAGAAAGTTGTAACTGGTGTCGTTGTCCGGGATTAACGCAAATAAAGCCACTTTTCGCTCTCCCAGTGATGGCAGGTCTAAATCGTCCGTTGCGGTCAGTGCTGCCAGACTGGATAAGTTAAATTTTTCAAGTCTTGCTGCTAATGTGATTTGAATGGATTTTAATGTCTTGGCACTACCAGAGTGATAATCTTTGTAATACTTTACTGCGATATGTTCCGGGTTCTTCATTTCCAACCGCTCAAACAATTCATCAAGCGGTGACTGGTACTGGTCATCGTCCTCTCTGACTTCTCCGGCACGTAACATTTCCATTACCATCGGGAAATTCTGTTCTTCTTCCGGTGCTTCATATCTCAGATAGAAAATCAGTGCCAACAACAGCATAGAAGCTGCGGTATCCCAGAATGGATCGTTAGACTGACTGCCTTTTGGTGTAGTCGCTTTGAACAGGTTCGTTACCAGTCTCTGCACATCGTTATCGTCCTTCAGATATACAAACGGGTTATAGCAATGGCTCTTTTCCATATTTATCAGGTCAAGCACTCTTACTTCATAACCTTTTTCTTCCAGAAGATACCCGGTATCTCTCAGATTTTCCCCTTTGGGATCTAAAACCACAAAAGAAGTATTCGCCTGCATCAGATTCGGTTTTGCAAAAAATCTGGTCTTTCCTGAACCGGAACCACCAATCACAACTGTCAATACATTTCGCAAATGTTTCCGCATATTGTAGCTGATTCGTACATGCATGGTCAGCAACTTATTTTTTGTAAATCGCTTCTCCCTGTATCTGCGATTGATTTTCTTCACATTCCCCCATTTTGCAGACCCATGTTCTTCACCTCGTCGGTAATGTTTCTTGGTAGAAATATAAATCCCGATTCCCATGCCGTAAGACAGCAAAAAAATAAGGACAGTTTTTACACTGTCCCCACATAACCGAATGGAAAACGGATGGTTCATTGCTTCCGGGACTCCATCCAGAATCCCCATAAGACCAGACGAAAGATAAGGTGCGACAAGTAACGCAAACCAGATAACCGGGATAATTCCAATTACCGCCACCATCAGACTGCTCTGCTCATCATCGTTCTTCATGGCTTCTGCGTCCTCGCTTTTCCTTCTCCGACGGTACTTCGATTTTCTCAATGACTTTCATTAAAACATCATCGACAAGCTCCGTATCTTTTCCCTCTTTCAGCATCTGATTCCGCTTGTCCTTTAGGGAATGGAACACTACGCCACTCTCATATTTATCCAGTTCTAACGTAATCGTATCACTGCTCATTTTGCATTCTCCTTTCCCAAATTTTTCTAGCGTGCTTCTTTCCTATGCTGTCCTCTGGATTTCGGTTCCTTTTTTTCTGGCTCTGGATTTTCTTTCTTGGCTTTCTCATTTTCAGGACTGTCTTGTTCTGGTCTTTCAGTCTCTGACTGTCGGTAAGTTGCATTTCGATTCTGATCCAGTACCTTTGCCATTCTTGCAGAAATTGCATTCGCTGCATCTCTGGCTCTGGAAAGTTCCGCCCGCACTTCCTGAGTCTCCATTTTTTCAAAGAACTCTGGTGCATGTGAAAAATCATATCGACTGGTATCTATTCCATATTTTTTACACAACATATAAGACGCACACGATACATGAAATGCATCTTCATTTTTATCATAGTGCGGATTCCCATCCGCATATCCGGCAAATACCAATTCCGGCACAAGACTCTTAAAAATCTCCTGTGCACTCATCCCTTTTCTTACATAAATGCAGCCTTCTTCTGGTTTGAAAAATGCTCCTTTTTCATCCGGCATCTGTTCTGGTTCTGCTGCAACAATATTTACCGGAGGGGTACTGACTAACGCCCGGATTAAATCATGTTCTTCATATTCTGACTTTTGAATTGTAGTATCGGACATTGTTGTCTGAGAAATATCATATAGCTTTTTCGCATTATAATAATTTCCAACTGTACCATCTTCACGCTTATATGTTTTTCCCGGTTCTAAAATCAGAACTGGATTCTGTCGTTCCATACGTTTTAAATAAAATCCATGATCTCTCCAGTATCCATAGTCACCTAATTTCTGTGCATCTGGTCTTTGTGCCAGAATCAGAAGTGCATTATTGGTAGTATAACGATCAAAGGTACTCTGTACATCCAGATACTTCTGCAGCATTTTCCCATCCGTTGCCACTTGTGCGGTTACCTGCTCTGACAACTCATAGCAGCGATTCCTGTTATTTTTGCTTTCCGCAATAAATGCCTGTACCTTTTCATCCTGTGGTACAGCCGATGCATTTAATAAAGAATCAAAACTATTATCCATAAAATTTACCTCTCTTTCCCTTTCCTTGGTTTTCGTTTCTGTTGTGGCTGCTGGTGGCGAATCTGATTCCGGTCTTTATTTCCCTGATTTCTCACCGGATCATTTCTATTCTCACGCCGCTCCGCTTCTTTCTTCCTTGCATTCTGTATTTCCCGAAGTTCCTTTCTGACCGATGGTTTCTCTGGTTTTTCCGGGGTAAATAACTTAGAAGTACCCTCTGCGGTTTTCTCTTGCTTCTTTGAGGTAGGCTCGGACAGACGGGATTTGGTCGTCTTTGCCAAAGAGGGGTTTTGCTCCTTACCCTCTTTCTTCACCGACTCTCTAAACAACTCGTCCATAAGCTGATCCTCCTTGGATTTCTGCGGATAATCTTTTTCCGGCTCTGCCTGTCCCTGTTTTTCTTGCTGAACCTGTACTTTTTCCGGCTTCTTTTCCTGCTTCTCTGATTTTCCGGCTTTTGCTTTTTCTGCACGTGTCCGCTCAATTTCTGTCTTAATCTTCGCTGCTTCTGTTACAGATGCAAACTGGAATCTATCTACGATACGGTTGATTCTTGGTGCATCTTCTTCCTTTACAATCACATCTACCAATCCGTCACTGCTTCCTCTTGGATTTCGGACTGCACAGTACAACACGCCATATCGTTTTGCTTCCTGAACAAATTGTTTCAGATCACTTTCTTTCACCGAAAATACCGTCAGTGGTCTACCTGATTTAACCAATGTTTCAAGTCTTACTCTGCCTTTTGTCTTTTTCTTCTCTTTTAAGACTGTATACAGCATCACTGCCAGATGCTTCGCACCTGTACCACTGATCTTCAATGCTGCTTCACCGACTTCCAACGACATTCGTACTACCTGATCAGCGGCTTCGCCTGATGTGTTCATGGCTTTGTTCCTCCTTCTTCTCTTTTTCTTCCCGCATCATCTTAAATTTTTCTTCGATCACCTTGGAACGTGCGGCAATTCCATCACAAAGTGCTGCCTCCTTTCTGAGCGTTCCAATTTTCTCTGTCAGAACTTTTATCTGCTCTTTCATTTCCTGTATTTCTTCTTCCGGTCTGTCTGCCCGGATCTTATAACGCAGATGCTTCCGTTCCTCCACACACTGCTCCGTTTTCTTCTGCAAACTTTCTTTCAACGAAAAAAGCTGCTCTGCAGTATCTATGTGATAATGGCAGAGCAGCTTTGTCTCTTTGGAAATGGTATTCAGTTTTAATAAATCCTCCCGGAACAATACATGCACCTGTTTAGCAGATATTGACGGGCGATTCTTCGGTAGGATTCCTAAAAGATAACAGTAATGCAGATACAATCCCCGAAGTCCTCCGATTTTTCTTGTCTGCTTGAAGTTGCCGGATACCCGAATCCGGTAATGCCTCTGAACCGGAAATTTCTTCTCGGCAGGTAATTCATTTTCTTCCAGAATCCGAACCCGGATTGCTTCCAGTGAATAATTCTCTCCAAAATTCCGCTTTAACTTCAGACCACGCTCCCGCCCTTCCGGACGAACGGTAATGTCTTTCCCGAACTTAAAAGAATATCCTTTTTCCCGCAAATAAAAAAAGAACTGTTTTTCAGTCCTCGCCTTTCGGATTGCCTCGTCAACATCTGCTTTTACCATGCTGTGATAACTCGGCTTCCCATCCTGTTCTGCATGCCACTCGGCATAATGTTTTCCTTTTCCCTGTTCTGGCTGCCTCACAACCGATAACTGGTATTCTTTACATAAACGGTCTGACACCATCCGCATATCCCGGTAATCCTGATTTGTCCTGTGGTATCTTTTCCCATCAATGAATGAAACTGAGTTCACCACAAAATGGTTGTGCAGATGATTCGCCTTATCCAAATGAGTCGCAATCAATACCTGATACTGACTGCCCCACAATTCTTCTGCCAGCTTCTTTCCAATCTCATGTGCCATTGCCGGATTACATTCTCCCGGTGCAAAAGACTGGTAGCCATGAAACGCAACAATTCCGTCCTCCTTTCCAAAACGCTTTTTGACCGCAATCATTTCTTCTCTGGCGGTTGTCGGTGCACAATTCACTCCAGATACATACTGTTCCATTAGTTCTTCCGCTTCTCCGACAAGTTCCATTTCCATAGATTCAAATTGCCTCCGTCTGATCTTTTCTGCATTCACCGCATAGGTAATTACATCATTAAGTCCTTGTGTGGATCGTGATTGATTCTCAGATATTCGCCCTTCATTGTTCTCTTTCGTCTTATCCGGATTCTCCGCATAATTGATTACCTTTCCAATCCACCCCTTGATGCTCCAGATTGATGTCACTGCCATGATTCATTTTTCTCTGGAAGTATCACTGCTTCTGTAATCTTACGGACTGCTTCATTGAACTTCCGCACTTCCTTATCGTAACGCTGCACATCTACCACATTTAACACATGTGCTTTCTGTGCGATCTGATTTAAGTTATTTCCAATCTTATGCAGCTCCCGCATCATAGAATAATAATCTGGCGGCGGTGCGTCTCTTGGAACAACACCAGAAATCAACTGTCTCAGGTAAGCTTCCCGGTTCAGTCCGCTTCTCTTTACTTTCTTATCCAATGCCTCTGCTTCTTTTTTGTTCAATCGGAAAAGGATTGCTACATTACGTTTTCTCAACGCTCCATCTCCTTTACTTTCTGTATAGAATCTGGTTCCTGGCGAATCTGGTGTTTTTCTTTATCGTAACTGTAAACTCTGTCTGAGAGAACCTCCTGCCGTTCCACTTCATTTTTATTTACTTCCCGTACCATTTCACCAAGCATTTTCGGTTCCATCTCTCCATTATCCGGAACAATCAGAACTTCATGCACAGATGACGGTAACACATAAAATCCTTCTGGAAAAAGCTGTTCCAATTTATTTAAAACTTCTGGCTGCGTGATCATAGATGCTCCATATTGCTTTTCTACATTCGTAAGTGCATACAGCATATCATGTGAACGAAGTCCAAAATCAACATTTTCATCTAACAGGTTTGTTGCATGTCCTTCTTCATTAAAAATACTCAACAACATTTCGTCCATTGACTGAAGAATCGGTGTATTTACAGGCTGTGTATTTGCTCTGGCCTGCTGGAACATTTCCTTTGCATCCACATTCCACATCTTAAGATGTTCATTTTTCACCTTCATAGTCGCTTTTCCATCGTTAGACTCTACCGGAAAATCCACATAACAGATAGCCGACAGATCTTCCATATTTTCATGAGGCATTTCCTGTAACATTCGTTTGTTTGCCTGGGTGTTCACAAGCATCACTGCCAGATGCTCCTTCACTGAATCATAATCCATTGGGTTGATACCACTGTGCAAAAACGGAACATTGCCTGCTTCTTCCATGCATCTTGCAATTTCATTCATCACTTTCTCAACGGGTTCACCCAAACGTATTTCATTGAAGAACGGTTCTACATAGACAACTGGGCACACATTTTCTTCCTGCAGTCTTACCTGGACTCCTACCATCTGGACTCCATTATTTTTATTCATCTGCATTACCTGAAATTCTGCATTCTCATATTTAGCTGGAAGAAAATTCCGGATGTCTTTTGCTACACCTTCCGCAAATACCTTTTCTGCTATCATTTCTTTTGCAATCATTTCTTCTGTTCTCCCTTCTTCTTGTTCATTTTCTTTAAATATTCCTGATATCGTCTTTCTGCTTTCTTCTTGTCTTTCATTGATACTTCAACCAGCATCTTGTATCTCCTTTCTTTTTGTCTACTGAATCTTGTTAATCTGTAACAGGCACATCAACACTACTCCTATAATGCCACCTACTAATACTCCACAAATAAACTTCAACATTGTTACTTTCTCCTTTTTCATTTTCTGAGGGTTTCAGGGATTCTCCCTGACAAGCTGCCGCCGGACTGCCAGACAGGAAAACTGTGTGGTAATCCAAAGGCGTTGCTTGCTGGTATTGTGTATTCTTCTGCACCCGTCTCACTGTTCCGGGTATCAGAAGATTTACTTGCCGAAAAAGCACTTGCTTTTTTTATTTTTTCAGTTCACAAATCCCGCAAGCTTCACACAAGTATTCACACTTTGTGCATCGTACATTTTCATCAGTTGCCATACATTCTTCACTTGCCGGACAATACTTTTGACAACTTTCACACTGCTCTGTACAGCTTTCTTCTGACACTTTCTCAGCAATAATTCCAAGTAATTCACTCTGTTCTTTTTCTTCTTTCAACTGTGTTTTCAGAAAAATCTTCAACAGTTCTTCACTGTCCACATCGTCTTCCATCGTCAAAATCAGCTTTTTCTTATGCACGACCTTCAGCTCATATTTTGCAATTTTCATGTTCTTTTTCACCTTCTATCTCTCATATTTTCATGACCAGACATACTCTTTTTCGTGCTTTTTTCTCGCTTTGTAATTGCCAGATTTAACTTGATGCAGAGCAGATCGTTGTAATCTTTTCCTTGTTTTGGCGGTACATCTTTTACCTGATATTGCTTTGGAAGCACTGCAGAAATTGCTTTTGTGGCAAGTCTTCCAATA
This sequence comes from Dorea longicatena, assembly GCF_025150085.1. Taxonomy (NCBI): domain Bacteria; kingdom Bacillati; phylum Bacillota; class Clostridia; order Lachnospirales; family Lachnospiraceae; genus Dorea; species Dorea longicatena. Next base: position 926,048 of record NZ_CP102280.1, on the reverse strand, counting down.
CGATCATTGTCCAAATGCAGAACGATTGACTTCACCTCTGGATGCATTTTTAGCGCTCTTTCCAACGCTGCAGGGACTTTACTTTTTTCAATTTCTTTTGCTGGCTGATAGACACCTGCCAGTGACAATAAATGTTCTATTCTCCACTCCTTCCCATCCAATTTCAACACTGTCGCATAAGATAACAAATCAATGGCTGACTCAAATAGATGTACCGTATCACATGATTTTTCTGTGAAAATGGAAAAAGAATAGTTCTTATCACTTCCATTTGCTTCTCCGATAAAACTGGTTCCGATTCCCCTAATGGCTGCATATTTCGGATTATCTTTCTCATCCATCCCTACAAACACCGCGTTGTGATGAAATGCACTTTCATAAACTCTTCCGGACTCTAAACAAAACTGAATGATTTCCTTATCAATCCCACGTCCTGAAAGATACGCAATCACTTTCTGATCATCTTGATTCTTCTTTGGCAACAGTAACTGTTTCTCCATCGGAACATTCTCAGATACAGAAAGAGACGGCTGAATATTTGCCCGTTCTGCAAGCAATTCAACCGCCTCTAAAAAACTGTATCCTCTTACTTTGATCAGATAATCCAGTGCTGATCTGCCACCGGTTCTCTGACTCCACCACATCCATTTCCCATTTGATATTTTCAAACTATCGTGTGTTCTGGTAGTGTAGGTGTTACCAGAAAAGTGAACCAATTCGTATGGTTCATAATTTTTCAGGTATGTGAGCAAGTCCATCCGCTTGACCTCTTGCACAACTGATGGTGGTATATATGGCATAATTTTCATCTCCTTTCCTGCCTTAGATTGATATTATTTTGGATAATATCCGGGCATGAAAATAGCCAGGTGATCCCTTGTTTTGGAACCATCTGGCTATGTAAATATATAAAATTATTGAATATCACCTAAGCGTTCAATTATATCTTTTAAATAATCAACTAATGCATGCTTAGCTAAATCTTTGTTTATCCCATTTACCTGCATTTCCTCTACTTTTCTTTTAAATGTACAAATTATTTCCTTATCATTTGTAAAAAAATCGTTTATGTTTTTAGCACCATATACTGTTTTAAAAATATCTATTATAAGACGTAACTCCATTACAGAAGCTTTTTTCATTTTATCAATTAAAATATCTATATCCAACAAATCAATAAAACCATATCTCATTATAAAATCGTTATAATGTTCCTCACAATAATCTGCTAATTTTTCAATTCCATTATCTGATTTTAATATTTCTGATATTTCTCCTGCCTTTATGGTTTGATTCTTTTTTTTAGCTTGAAATTTTAATTGATCTATATATTTATCATATTCTTTCCGTAATTCAGGATTTTTTTCAAATGAAAAACTATGCCTTTCAACATCAACCACTTCTTTCGAATTCTCTATATTCCGATTCATTATATTTATGAAATCATCAATATTGCCAACATCATGTTTCCAGTATTGCAAAACCATTAATTGTCCTATAATTCCCTGATACTCATAAAATAAATATTTATTTTGCTTAATTTCTTCCTTTAATTCTTTTACTAAAAAATTTACCTCGTCATCTTCTTTCTCCCACCAGTTTCTTAGTTTTCCATATGCTTCTCCTCTTTTTGAACTATCATATTGAGCCTCTTTCTCAGCATACTCTATTCGCAACTGGTCTACAACATCCACAAACTCTCCTTCGGAAAAACTTAAGGTTGTACAATATTTTTCTAGAAACTTGAACCCTCTTATGCGATTAAAAATACCATTTCCTAAATGTACATACCCTATTTCAGTCGTCAGTTCAAGATCTTTTACAGAACCACCATTACGATAATAAATAGCAAACAAAACAATATATTCTAAAAACTCATTCATAATTTTATTGAAATACTTAACTGTATTAAAACTTTTCGAAATCATTTCTCTATAAACTTTTCGAACTGTTTCTAATATAAAATTAAGTGTTCTCAAATTACAACATTTTGATTTCTTAAAATGATGCAATATTAATGTTTTATTATCGTTTAAATATTGTTTAAATTGTGTATCTGCATTATATTCATTTATTATTGAATCATATACTCTATCCATCTGTGGTTCAAATTTTATTGTTAAACCAATTACTTTTTCTCTTATTGACTTATACAATATATCTTCATTAAAAAGCATCTTCGTTACACTTTGTAATTTTTTAATATCCAAGTTTTCATCTTCGTTAGATTCATTTTCCAGATTCAATTTTCTTCCAGACATAACAACTTGATATTTATTTTCTAATCTTTGATTCAAATTAATTTTTCCAATTTCTTTTTCATTCGCTAAGATAACAACCTTACAATTATTATGCTCAACCAGACGATTTATATAACCCAATATTTCATTAATAGACAAATAACATCTTTCCAAATCATCAAAGCAAATTATCCAATTGTTTATATCTATTTTTGAAATTGTTTCTTTTATTTTAGATAAATCAATGTTTATAGCTCCCAATGATGCTGTAAGAATATTACTCGCTGTCGTCATAACCGTATCTGCAGTTTCCAACTTTTTCTTACCTTTTCTTCCAAAATATTGAAATATTATCTCTCTTGAAACTTCTTCTGCCGATTTAATTCCATACAATGAAACATATGCATATTTTCTTCTTTTTGACTTACCATTATCAATTGTTTCCATTATATTCATCAAAGAATGGGTTAAAAAATAAGTTTTACCAACTCCCCATTCTCCATCTATCATAACAGCATACTCAGATTTAGGATTATCCAAATATTCTTTTATAACTTGCTCTATTTCATCACAATACATATAGTTAAATTTCTCCTTTATTTTTCATGCCTTGATCCAACAAATTATCTTTTATTAATCAATTGGAAATTATAATCTGGAATCAATAATACACATGTACTCAATACCCATATAAATCCTTTTTCAAAATTTCTGCTGACTTCATTTTGAACATTTAGTATCTCAGATAAATCTATCTGTTCAAATTGCTTTCTAACATCATTTTCATTTGCATCTTCCTTTTGAATTCTAGCTGCCTTGCGAATATTATGACATACAATCTCTTGTAAAACTCTTCTCATATACTCCCAATATGTCCGATTCTCACATGTATATCCGATTTTTGTAATCCAATCTTTTAATTGATATTTTAATGTTTTTTCCTTCTTCTCATCTCCTACAATACACAATATTTCTTCCAATTTTTTCTCTAACTCATTCGTAGAAATTTTCAATATTGCATCACAACATCCATTTCTTTTTTCAACATCACTTACCCGATATCTATCTCCTGCAAGTAAATCATCAATTCTATGTGGCAACTCAACCGCCTTTTCAATAATACTTTCTGACTTTACCAACCCTTTATATTTATCTCCCGGCTGCAATGATACCGGAATTTTCCGATTTATATACTCTTCATCTGGTATAGATTTTAAATGCAAATATGATTCAATCATTGGATAATTCAGGTACAATTTTCCCATATCAGTCGAGTCCTCAAAGCAATGCTGCATTTCTAAAATCTTTTCTTCAGAAAATGCCGGATCATGCCGTTCATAATCAAATACAAGAATAATATTGGTAAAATCATTTCTATAATAGATTGTCTCCGGATGTTCCTTTTTACTGATTACAAACGGTAAATCAACATCCATTTCATCTTTTGCCCAATCATTTCCGTATTCTTTTACAATATCCTCATATAACTTATAAATGTTCGTACCGTAAATCCATACATCATCTATATCAATATTCATTTCTGGAAAACATTTGAAAATAAGCCAAAATAATTCATCCTTTTCATGTTTTCCTTCTACAACCAGTAAGCTCCGGCTACGCCGCCTTGTCTCTACTGCGTAATTATTCATATTTTTCAAACTCCCCACTAATATACATCTTTTCAAGATTGTGACCTTCTCTCAGCTCCCGTTGAGTCGCATTACAAAGAGCTGTTAATGTTCCCTTTCTTGATAAAATAAACAGGCAATCCGGTCTCATAATTCTATTTGTCATCAAGTTCGTATTATGCGATGTCATAATCATTTGGCATTTTGGATACTTCTGTTTAAAGAAACGAATCACATTTTCTGCCATTTCATAATGGTAAAACGCATCAAATTCATCTAAATAGATCAAAGACGCATCCCATACTTTCGGAACCAGTCTCCGATATAACTCTGCTAATGCCAATGTACCACTTGATGCATTTTCATAAAATGGAACTAATTGTTCATGTGAAAAATACAGTTCTCTTTGTCCGTCTGGTAATTTTTTTAATACCAATTTACATTCTATACCCATTGCATTTAAAAAATCTTCAAAATTCTTCAGATGTTCCGGATTTTCCAGACTCTCATAAAAACTTTGATTCATTCTTCCAAAGCGATACTGCATCCCATTTCCTACTGTAATCATCATCATTCTTCTAACATAATTCGATAACCGGATAAGAGCTGAATCATTTTTCAAAGCCACATTACTGATCAGCCATCTCAAAAATGGAAGTTTGGGTTCGCTGATCTCATCATCTTCTCCAACTTCCAAAGATTGTAAATAACGATCTATATTGGCAGTTTCTGCATCAATATAATCTAAATTATCAAAATTGTATTCTCGCAAACCAAAATTACATTTAAAAATGCTTTTTCCATTTACAGATAATTCTTCTTCACGTAATTCCTGATTTGATAATCTCGAATATTTGTAACTTAATTCTGTATCTTCAAATCTGAATTCATATTGAAACATTGCTGCATCTTCTTTGGAATCTGCGTTGAGTAAAATTCCATTACTCGCATATCTTGTTCCGCCAAACATTGTTGAACCAATATCAAGAATTGCTCTTCCAAGGTTCGTCTTACCAGTCGCATTACGTCCATAAATCAACATTTTGCCGATGATACCATCTGAAAGACAATCTGTATTAAACTGATAACCTGCAATATTTTCAAAATCTATCGTAATTTCATCTTTAAAATTTTTGTAATTCTTTAACGTGAATTTTTTTAGCATATCTTATACCATCCTCTCAAAAAATTATTAATGTATAATTCTATGCTTACAGTATAACCAATTTTCACTCTGTTCGCAACAACATGCCGTAAAAAAATTACGGCATGTTGTGACATGGTTTCAATTTTTATTTCTCATTTTACTTCTGGTTCTTGTTTTTGTATGAATTCTTGCACACTTGTAAGCAATATCGGAATCAACACCACCATAATCATATGTGATATTATCATTTCTTGCACTGCCCAGTTTCTCGTAATAGATGAAATAGGATAAATATCTCCATATCCCGACGAAAAGAAAGACACAAAACTAAAATAAATATATTTTTCATTATTGGCACTACCCATATTATCTTCATTTAAAGCAATATTTAAATCTGGTTCTATAATGCCTTTTTTTCCGTTTTCATCTTGTATCATAATGTCTAACGGACACAATTTTTCTTTATCTTGTTCATCATAATTCCCATTCACACTCCACGTTTTTCCATCAATTTTTTTCTCTATTTTCTTTCTATGTAAAGAGACATTTTCACCTTGTATTTCAAGTAAATTCATTTGAAACGCAAAATATACGTTATTATGATATGCCACATACAAATTAGCATATACACTAATTACAACCCCCACTATAATTACATATTCTAAACATACACATATTACAAATTTTATTTTCTCTCTTTTTTTCTTATTACTGTATTTTTTCACTCCCCATAATGACAGCCATACCCATATAGCTACCATACAACATATAAACATAAAAAATATATACTGAAATTCCCACGCCGTTCCTGTCACCATCTTCAATAACGTTTTCTGAGAAATAGTAAGTGACCAAAGCCAAATTCCAAAACCAACAAGGCTAATAATAGAAAGTGAAGCCAGTGGCTCTGTTCTAATTTTCTTAATCATCATTATAGACATAACAATTATCTTAATACCTACTATCATAACTTGTATTGCTTTAGAATTAGTAAACTTCACTGGAAAAAACACTATTAATAGTGCTATCATTATACCCAGAAATATCTGTATAATCTGATTTATTACAAATGCATTTATCCATTTGGGAAACTTTAATTTTCTATCTCCGTACCTTTTTTCGTTGTTTTCTTTTTGAAATTTATAGTCCTCTGCCTGTGTTTTTTCATCTGTAGTTCTTTTATTCCAATTCGTATAACTTCTTACTGGAGCCAAGGCTACTCCTCCTCTCTCGGTACAGAAATACTTTCTGCACTGTCGCGGCAGTCGTCAGGTGTCTGTGCAAGCACATCCGTCTGACTCGTTGCTCGCGCAAAATCGAATGTTGAAAATACCGGTATCGCACCATATCTTCCTTCCAGATATGCCTTGCTCAACACTTTATCATACCTCTCCTTGAAACGATCTAAGGAATAAATAGAGCTTGCATTTTCTGCATTACGTTCTACAAACCAGATTTCATCCCTTCTAAAAATAGCCTGATCCATAATGGATGATTCATGTGTAGTGAACAATAGCTGCATACGCTGCTCATCATGTAGCTGCATAAACAATTGCAAAAATCGTTCTGTCAGCTTCGGATGTAAGCTTCTCTCCAATTCATCCACAACATAAAGAACATCTTCTCGTTTATTCAACAGCATATCCATCAAATCGAATAATCTTCTTGTTCCATCAGACTCTTCATCAAAACCGAACTCATAAAATGACTTATTATGATGCAACCGGATTGTTGTGACCTTCGGTTCAGAATGTCCTTCCACTTCGATATTAAAGAAAGTTTCCTTCGACCTCATCGTCATTCTGAATGATGGTTCTTCCTGCTCTTCCATTCTATTTTTTACATGCTGCATCATCTTATCAAATACTGATTTTGGCAATGCATTTGATAACTCATCCAATGTAATTTCTTCTATTTTCACCTGGCTGATACCCGTATCAAATGTTTTGATTAATTTGTTAATCAGCTTCAGCGAATTATCATCATAATAATATTCCAGATCAATCAATGGCGTATCCGGTGTAATGATTGAAATATGATTCTGAATCCAGTCATATACATCCCGGAAGAACAATAATTTAGATCGTGTGCTATATTTTTTCCCGCGATTCATTTCTGTCAGGAACAAAGATGTTTCATTTCCTTCAAAATCATCTGCATAGGTTTCAAATTTATTTTTTTCTGTGTTTGTCAGCGTAATGCCATCATTTAACACCGGACGTTTGCTTCCTTCTCGTTCAAAGAGACATTTTGCTGAACCATTCTGATATAATTCATATAACCATTCTCCGGTTACTTTTCGTCTGCTTAAAACTGCGGAAAAACCATAGGCATAAAATTTGTCACCTACAGTAATCTGAATTTCAAAACTACTTTCTCGTTCCTTATTCTCCTTCCGATTCTTACAAAACATCTGTGTAGCTTCTATCGGAATACCATTGCAGACACTATCTTTAAAAAATTTAAAGAACAATGCCAGATTGGTCTTTCCAGATGCATTTGCTCCATAAACTACTGCATATTTTAATAACTGGGTACTTTTTATCTTTAACCTGTGATTTGCATTTGTTCGTATTTTATTTGAGGAAATCATTGTCAGCTCTGCTGCTTTATCAAAAGATTTAAAATTTTCAACACTTACTTTTACTAACATTCTTATACACCTCCACCTTTATTATATGTTTTACTCTTCTCTCAGTCAATGTGAATTTGCTTATTTAGAGATTTTTTCGTTATATATTGTTCTTTTTTCTATTTTTAACAATTTTATTTTGAGTTATGCATATAATATCAATGTATAAGTCAGCTTTTTGTAGCGACATTATTTTACTAATGCCGCCACCTGAAATATTCAGTAAATAAAACCTTCTAATTCTCTTTTCTTCTATCTCTCCCAGTCCATCCTTCCTGTCACATTCAACATCTTTTCTTCTCGAAAGCTGAGCATCTTCCCATTTGTTCCACCGACAATGATATGATCCAGCAATTCTATCCCCAGTAGCTGTCCGCACTTCTGCAGCTTTCTCGTAACAATCATATCCTCTTTTGACGGTTTCACATTGCCACTGGGATGATTATGAAGTCCAATGATTGCAGAAGCATTTGCCAGAATACTGCTCTTAAAAACTTCTCTGGGAATTACCAAAGATGCATTGATTGTTCCAACACTGACCAGATTCATATTGATTACCTGTCCATTATTTTTCATATTCAGGATGCAAAATACTTCTCTGTCATATTGAGATAACTCCTTCGCCATCAATTCTACAACAGCCTGTGGACTGTCCAATGTCTGCTCACTATAAAGAGATGGTTCTTTTACCAAACGGATATTCACAACTTCCAATTCATTCTCCATTGTTCTGATCTCCTTTTGGAAATTCTACAACTAGAAGAACATTACTCTCTGAAGATTCCACATATGCTTTCAATTGTGATAATGTCATTTCCAAATATTTAGGTTGTTCCACCATAATCTGCCCCTTTCATTTCTTCCCTTGCTTCTGTTTTCCCTGACAAATAGCTTATCACTTTGTTAGCCTTAATACTTTTCTGCAACTCACTGATAATGCACAAATCTGCTACATTCACTCCCGGCAAAGCAAGCATCTCATCCATCGTCATATTGACAATCTCTTTTTCCGTTCCGTATCCGGCATCAAATAAACGCTGTAATACTTTTATTGTTTTCTGATTCTTTCCCATTTCAGCATCAAAGGGCAGCTTATCGCCGCCCTCTGTTTTACTCCTCCTCTTCTTTCTTTTCTTCAATTCCTAATCTCTTAACCTGTTTCTTTTTATTCCAGATACGAACTCCTGTGATTCCGGCTGCTGATAATACCAGAATGGCTATCCATAAAGCTGCATTTGCTGTGTCTCCTGTTTTCGGAGGATTACTGGTCTTTGTAGTAGTACCCGGTGTCTCTGGGGTTGGTGTTTCCGGTACTTCTTTGATGGTTACGGTCTGACCTTCATCGTTGATATCCTTATGCTCTGTTACCTTTTTCGGTTCTTCCGGATTTGTCATATCATACAGTTCTTCAAAGGTTACAAGCTGCTTTCCTCCAAGAGTGCTGCCATCGAAAGTAAACTCAATCTGCACTTCCATGTTTTCCTTGTCCGCTGTAAATTCATAATCATTGGTAACTTCTTTACCATCAATGAGCAGCTTTGCATTTTCTGCCTTAACCATCTGCCAACCGGACAATTTATACTTTGTACTGATTTCCAATCCATCTAAAGTAACCGTATCCACAATTGTCAGATCTTTTCCAGCTTCGATTTCTTTCTTGCCATTCTTATCAGTTGCTGTGGTATGAATCGAAATCTTTCGCTCCGTAATCAGGACTGTCTGTCCTTCATCGTCAATATCCTTATGCTCTACAACTTTTACAGGTTCTTCTGGATTCTTCAGGTCATATAATTCTTCAAATGTAACCAGATTCTGTCCATCAAGTTCTGATGCATCAAACGTATAAGAAATCTCTACTTTCATTTTCTCGCTGTCAGCAACAAAAGTGTAATCACTCTCCACACGCTTTCCATCAATGAGCAGTTCTGCATTTTCCTCTTTCAGCATCTGCCAGCCTTTTAACTGGTACTTTCTGCCTTCTTCCAGACCGTCCAGAGTAACTGTATCCACAATCGTTACTTCCTTTCCTGCAACAATTACCTTTTCGCCCGTTTTCTTGTCTGTTGCGGTTGTATGAATGCTAATCTCTTTTTCATACTCATCGGTCAATGTCCCAAGGTCGATGGTTACTTTATTTCTGCTGACAACAACTTCAAATGCCGGAATCAGCTTCATACCTTTGTTGGATTCACAAGCTAACTCCTCAATCTCATAAGTGTCATAAAGTAATGCACCTTTGCTATCGTCCGGCTCAGAAATTCCGAACCAGATACCGTCCTTACTGGATGTTCCGGCATTTGTATTTTTCTTATGAGACGCCCAATCGGAAGCAGTTGAAAACTGACCGTTTTTATCTGTTACTACGATATGGCTCTCTCCGGTTGTTTTGCTCGTAATCTTAAAAGGAACATTGGCAAGTCTCTTATGTGTGCCTGCTCCAATCTTTACTCCCTCCAAATCTCCACGTTTAATCTGGTTGTAAATGGAATGGCTTTCGCCTGTTAAATCCACTATTTTCCCATTTTCCGTAATCGAAAATTCAATCGCTTTTGCCCCGTCAGTCAGATAACCTTCCGGTGCTTTGGTTTCTTCCAGTTTGTATTTACCATATGGAAGTAAATCTGCCGATGTTGTTGCTACTCCGTCAATTCCTGTCTGAATTGTCTTAACTGTCTCATTTTTCTTGTACAGTTTTCCTTCTACCAGAACCGGATTCTCGTTCAGAGAAATAATTGCAAACGCCGCATCTTTTAATATGGCACTTCCCTGTGCTTTGGTATCTTTTGTCTCTAAATCACGTTTCTGAATCTTCACCCCACCTCGGATTACCTGATCAGATACGGAATACTGGTTGCTTCCGGAAAGAACTGCAAGTTCTCCGTCCTCTGTGATCTGTGTCAGATATATTCCTTTGATCTGCTCTGTACTGTCCCCTGCCTGCATATAAGCTCCGTCCAGTAAATATCCGTCTGGTGCTTTGGTTTCTTCAACAGTCAGTGTTCCAAGTGGCAATACGCTTTTTTCATTCTGGGTGTAAAATGTATCTCCTGATACTTTGTAATCATCTGCCAGTTTTGTCACATAATGAATATTTCCATTACTGTCTTTTTCAGCTACCGTCTTTGTAACCCAGGTACGTGTTGCTTTCTCTGGTAAATTGTCTTTTGTATAAAGTCCGTCATAATAATGCCAGGTAAATTCTGCTCCTGTCAGTGCTGCATTACCCTGTGCGGTTGCTTTTCCTGTCTCCATATCAATCTTGAACAGGTCTACCAGTGTCTCTGTCACTTTCGGAACATCGGAAACATTTAATACGGCTGTTTTTCCGGCTTCAACCTTCAGACTGTGTACTGTCGTATCCAGCTTATATCCCTTCGGTGCAGAAAGCTCTTTGATGTAAACATTCCCTGCAGTCACTTCAACCTCATTTGTCTCACCATTCTCATTTGTTGTAAGTGTTCCAATCTGATTGCTGCAATTCTGGTCTGAGAATATGCCAAAGGTTGCTCCGGCAATGGAATACATCGCATTTCCATTTGTGACAATCTCATTTGCAGTTGTCTTTTTTACCTTCGCATTTCCGACATTCAGTTCTGCCCAAAACTGTCCAAGATCCTGTCCTTCACCAGTATAGATATATCCGCCACATTTATAGCGACCTTTGTTTGCCTGTACAAATGCTCTAGCTCCTGCATACACTTCATTCTGAATATCCTGTGAAATCTCAGAATATGCAGCTCGTACATTATCACACTGCCAGCCTAAATACTCACTCAGTCTCTGCCATACCACACACTGTTCCAACAGATATCCCTGATTCGCATTCAGGTTACTGTGACTGCCCCTATACTGCTTTACATATTCCAGTGACAATGCCACATCTTCGATCTGTGCAGCACTCATGCTGGCACTTGCATCGAGTCTGATTTTATACCCATTTTTGAATCCGGTGTTAATATCTACGCAATAGGCTGTTTCACCCTCTACTCGCATGTGGCCTTCATTGAATGTAGAATGAATGGTTCCATCATTCATCACATGTTCAATATATCCGACTCTCTCTGAGGATTCCGTCCAATACTGTGTTTCCGCTGCCTGAACCGATGTAGTCGGTAATGCGGTTAAAATCGTGGTCAGGGTAAGAAGTCCTGTACACACTCGTTTCCATATCTTCTTCATTTTCTACAATTCCTTTCTTTTCAATCAAAAAAAGACGTCCGTCTGGAACGCCTGCTGTTGCTTTATGCTGTTTGCTCCCTGCTGTCATGCAGGATATGGGAATCTCTGACCTGCCGAAAGAAAAGAGGTTCCCGGCTCCTTATTGTCTTTTCGGCTGGTAATCTGCTGGTAAACCAAAGGGGTAGGGTGTGGGGAGGGGAAAACAGAAAAAGGCTGATTTCTCATTGACCACCAACAGATAGACTTCTCCCTTGGTGTCAAAATGCCTATCGTTCCTTGCTTTTTTCCCGTTTCCGGTATAATTCCAGTGCTTTGATAATGGTTTCTTCCATTTTCTGCTGTGTAGTTCCCGATGGAAAGTATTTTTTCAGTCGGTTCTTCGGGATTTTCCACTGCTCTACCTGATTTGGCTTCTCTTCTGACATAATCAACAGCAAAACATCTTCATTCAACCTGCCCTCTGCTGAAAATTTGCGGATTTTAATAGCCTGTGCATGACTTGGGGTACAAGCCTCCGACTCCATGGTGTCGTACAATATCTCCTGTTCCTCTTTCGGCAAATAAGACAATTCTACTGCCGGACGCATAGAAATCTTTTTGTCATCAACCATTTCAAGGATTTCCGGTATCAAATAGGTTAATCGAATATATCTTCTAATTTGGTCTTTACTTTCCCCAACCTGCTCCCCTAATAATTCATCAGAGCGTTTCCCTTTCAACTTTGTCGCCAATGGCGACGAAGTTAAATCCGTTCTCTGTCCTTGTCGTTTCATGACTTCCAGTTTCATTTTATAGGCAAATGCCTTTTCGGATGGTAAGATTTCTTCTCGCTGAAGATTGCTGTCAACCATGACAATGACTGCTTGGTCATCGCTAAGATTTCTTACAATACATGGCATTGTCTCTTTTCCTGCCAATTCACTTGCCATTTTTCTACGGTGTCCAGAAATCATTTCATATCCGCCTGTTGGCTTCTCCCTGACAAGTGCTGGGACTAATACGCCATGGTCACGCACGCTTTCGATAGTTTCCAACATCTTATCATCCATTTTTACCTTAAACGGATGATTCGGGAAATCTGTAATTTCATAAATAGAAATATTTTTTACATACTCCTGATTCTTCTGGTCTCTTTCTTCTTGCGTTGTAAAAAGATCATCGGCTGATGGCAGATTCATGTTTATTTCTCTGCTTTTCGCCACATTGAATCACCTCCCTCGTAAATTCTGCATACGCCTTTGCAACAGTTCCATTCTTGTCATACTCATAAATGCTCTGTCCTGCTGCACTGCTTTCTGCTGCTGTGATAGCCACTGGAATAACAGTTTTGAAAATCCTAATATGCTTTCCATAATTTTCTCGAAGGCTATCCTCTGTTGTCTTGGCAAGTTTCGTCCGCATATCTGCAAGTGTCAACAACACTCCATCAATCTTCAGATTGGGATTTAACTGTCTCTGTACCTTACCGATTGTTTTCATTAACTGTGTCATGCCCTTTAGTGGAAGATAATGAGCCTGCACCGGAACAATTACACTGTCTGCGGCAGCTAATGCATTGATAGTCAACATTCCCAAACTAGGCATACAATCAATCAGGATATAATCATAATCCTTTTTCAAATCTGACAGATACAGCTTTAATGTCTGCTCTCTGCTCATGGCATTTACTAGTGAAATTTCCATGCCCGATAATTCGATATTGGTCGGAATAATATCTACACCCTCTTTGTGATGTAAAATTCCCTCGTTATACACAAATGGTTCGTCTTGTAATATTTTCTTCATTTGTGTATCCAACGTAATTGGAAGATTATCTGCATCAGTCCAACCTAAAGCGGTTGTTAAGTCTCCCTGTGGATCAGCATCGACCAATAATACTTTTCGCCCCTGATGTGCAAGACCGATTCCCAGATTTAATGTTGTTGTGGTCTTGGCTGTTCCTCCCTTTTGATTTGCAAGGGCGATTACTTTACACTTGGTCATATGGTTTCCTCCTTCCTCGAAAAATTTAATAGCCAATCCTTTTTACGGAATTGACTATGTATAAAAATGGGTATGAAAAAACCGATTGGCTCTTGGTGAACCAATCGGCTATGTATAATTACTCTACTTAATCATTCATCTCCTAATTTTTTCATACATTTTTGACAACATGGCTTTATTCAACAGAACTCATATAACTTTCAACACACTTCACAATTTCTCCCGGAAGTGGAATTCTTTCTTCTTCAATCGCATTAATAATCGCATCAGTCATCTTTCCATTTCCCATATGTAATTTCACAAAACCGTATTCCTTATCTGAAAAATCGAAAGCTTTCTGAACAACATATGGAATATATGTATTCAAATATTTTTGTTTTGTAAATTTGCTTGATAAATTCGACTGGGAGAGTATAGTAAAATACTGAAAAGTAACATCATTTCTAATAAATGGAATCATATGATAGATATCCATAAGCATTACTATATCAATTGTTTGCATGCAAAATTGCACTACAAGTAAATAAAATAATTGTGCCTCACTCATATTTTTCATCATAGGCATAATATGACCATTTGATTTTAAATAATTAGTACATCTATCTCTCAATGGCATCTTAATATCTTCCACCCCATCAAATATCAACTGATTCTTTATTTGTGGTAATAAATTATTTTCAATATCTTCATATGTTTCATTCTTTGCATAAAAATCCTGAATATCATTATATTCCGTTGAAAACATCGAGAGAATCATATTTTCAGCAGCTTTTGATAACGCCAAATGATAAGCTTCCCCATTATTAACTGTAATATATTCTATTGGCAAGATATAAAAATCATCTGTATATTCTCTAAGTAAAAGCAATATATCTCGAATGCACTCCTTCACATATTGGTTTGTGTATTCAAAATTAATTTCATCCTCCGTACCATTATATAAAATAGCCATTTTTAACAGTGGTTCATTTATCAATCTGACTCTCCCCACCAAAATATATTCATAATGTCCATTACTCACAATATCCAGGCGAACTGCTCCTGCAAGGAAAGCCACTTTGTCATCTTCCGTAATATGAGAGACAAAGTACTCTATACTTTTCCTATTTCGATACCAGAACATTTTTACCTCACCAATTAATCTTTTATAATCTGATACAGTAAAACTTTCCAGTTTTTCTTCATATCTCTCAAGCAAAATCCTATAATTATTCATGATTCGCTTTATAGCTTTCAATTCAACCATTTATATCACCCCTTGGATTTAACTAAATATTATAAAACTCCGGAAATTCTATATAATCTGCAATAGCTTCAAATGTCTTCTTCATAACCATTTCACAATCACTTAACACACTACGCAAATTCTGTTCAGCATGATAATCTGGTACACAATGATATATATGTGCCGGATTGTCGCAAATTAGCATGGATGATTCTCTAATTGCGCCCCAAATACCATGTGCAAAATTAGTGGCGTATTCGTAATATATTTCATATAGTTCATCTTCGCCACATTTTTTAAATTTAGCCCTAACACTTGTTTTATCAAAATACCCAATACTTATATTGACAAAAGCTTCATCCATATCTTCATTCACCATTAATTCCATTATTCTTTCATCAATCTGCGAATCATCCGATACAGTATATTTCTCCTCACGTAACTTTGCCATTACTAATTTATACTTACCATTTCCATATGCCTTGAACCTATCATAAACATCTGGCACTTCATCTTCCTGTTGCATCATATATTTTAAATTGATATATGTCTCCAACATTGTTCTAAATAGAATCCTTCCGCTAATATTATTCTGCATCTGTTTTTCTATAATTTCTTGATATATTCTGTAAATATAACAAGTCATCCCCATGATTACGGAATATTTAGTTTCCATCTTCTTATCTTCATTATTTGCAGCGAAATATTCAATTGTTTGCTTTGCAATCTCGTAGAATTCCATTTTTTCCTTCTCCTCATCCCATACTATTACCAAAGGATTACATTCTGAAATCTTCCCCAATACTTTCCATATTTTCTCAGAAAACTCCTTACTACAATCTAAATTGCACAACCCTTGGAATGTAGATCTAATAACAGGTCTATATATTCTCATAGCTTCATCTTCATGATTGCATTTATAATATTCTGATAACGCTGTAGGAACTATATCTATTTCATTTGAAATATACAATCTCCCATTCTGTATGTAAAACCAATCAACTATAAAACATATATCGGTACTCAACTCATCATGAAATCTATTAGTCTCATTTGCAATATTCAAAAGTTCCGAAATGTTTTCATCAACATTTATTGAAAAATCATAAAAAGAATCATAAAAAGTCTCATTTATATCCGAAGTAATCACCACTGTTAAAGGCAACAATATATTTTTCTCCACATATCGTGTTACTATTGACCAATATTTTCTCTGCTGTTCCGCGGATAATCCGAAAATCTTTGATAGTTGTGGAATTACCATGTCTTCGTCTTTTAACTCTTCAATTATATGATACATATTTTCAAAACCCTTTTTTCTCCCTTGCTTACGGATAATTAAACCAATCCAAAGAAATTCAGGCAACCAACACCTTGCCCAACTGGAAAGACTTAATTTTGCCCCCAAACCGCTTGGGGAGGTAAATGGTGTATACAATGTATCTCCTTGTTTTTTATGTTTTGACAATTCAATTTTATCCATTATCATCATTCCTCTCAATTACAAATTTTCATGTATGTATTCCCGCTGCATTTTATCTTTTCTCAATGTCTTATTTATATCATTAATTCCACATTTCTCTTAACTTTATCTAGCGCCGCATCAGATAATATTCCCTGACTATGCATATGTATCGCTAATATAATATACTCCGTCAAAAAAATATCTGTATACATCTCAAACGTCTCTTTATTGGCATTAATGCTATTCATTCGAGCCGCAACATTCCCGTGAAAATTATTACATCTTGAAGCATAAAGAATACCAAATAAAACAAATGAAAGTCTTTCCTCTTCTGTAAAACTATATCTCTTTTTTGTTCTTGCTATGTCAGAAAATGTAATTTCTACTTCATCTCCTTTCACAAGTTTTCTTAATTTCGTTGCAAAACTATGTGTTATTGCCCGACTCTTTTCTTTATTCAAATTATCAATTCCTAAATCCACTTTATTTCCCACAACCACTGGATTTGCAATCTGGTTATATACATTTCCATAAGAATTAATCAAAATATCTGATAACACAGGGATTTTCCCTTTCAAAGACTTATATGACGATGCTCTATATTTTTCCGCAATCCCCGCACTTTCCATTGCATATCCTTTTAACAAATATGATGCGACATAATGAAAAGTCTTCATTGGTAATTTCAACAAAAACGGTTCCAAAATTGCCTTATACCTGTTATTCCATTCAGCCAAAAGAGCCTCCCTAACAAGTTCAACACCTTTTGTATCCACGCAAAATCCTATACTATTATCACCTAATTGTTGCACATAGTATGAATGATTAATGGCTTGCCAACAAAACAAAGCTGCTAAATCTGGTCTTTGAGGCAAAACATAATAACTGTCAAAGAGATATGTCAATATTTCATATGGATAAGAATTTTGATTTTCCCATTTTTCATCATATAAAAAATTTAGATTGCACAAAAGATTGTTTGAATCTTCACACGGAAGAAGACTCAAATGATATTGTTTGGAATATTTTTTTGCAAGTTTCAAGATACCATTCATAACATCATCACCTATATTTCCTTATTTATTTCAGTTCTCACTTAATTTTCTATCTCAAATATAAATATAATTTTTTTAATTCAACTGGCAAATCTTCATATTTTATCATATCATCTCTTCAACCCCTATACACTAATTTTTTCAAATTCTATAATCAAAAAAGCAGGCGATGAAAAGTCACAAAACCTCTTCATCCACCCGCTTTTCACCTATACTCTCACCACTACCACTTCCACAACATCTGGATGTTCAACCACCCACATACCACAAAATACTACCCGTTTTGTGACTTTCTCATGCTAGGAGACAAAATATTCCACTGCGTTATCGGGGAACATCTCCTTGAACTCTCCGTATAACTGAGCCGCTAACGTCTTATTATGAGCGATGACAAGTGTCGGCTTCTGTAATTGCTGAATCACATTTGCCATCGTAAAAGTCTTTCCAGAACCCGTAACCCCTAATAAAGTCTGGCATTGATTGCCTTCCTTGAACCCTTTTACAAGCTCTGCAATCGCCTGTGGCTGGTCTCCGGTTGGCTCATATGGGGCTTTTAATTTGAACTCATTCATGGTAAATTCCTCCATTTGTGACTTTTACTATGACCACTATCAGCCAAAAATTCGTAATCAGATTCGTAACGA
The DNA here is from genome assembly GCF_025150085.1 of Dorea longicatena. Taxonomy (NCBI): domain Bacteria; kingdom Bacillati; phylum Bacillota; class Clostridia; order Lachnospirales; family Lachnospiraceae; genus Dorea; species Dorea longicatena. The sequence goes on along the minus strand of NZ_CP102280.1, from coordinate 907,850 downwards.
AATGCCCATTTTTGTCTCGTTACGAATAAAAGTCACAAAATTCATATTTGCGGATAAAACAGCACTCGGAAATGCCTGATGATACCAGGCTCCGGTTCTGTCATATTTTTACTGTTTGTTCTTGTAACAGTCCCTATTATATCAGACATTTTTTTGAAAGTATATAGATGAAAGCAAGAAAAAAGTACAAATGTTCGATTCTCATTTGTACTTTTCTATCTTACTACTATTCTATTTTTTATCATGCTGCGTTGAAATATTTCTCCAGGATTAAGTCTATTTCAATCACTTCTGAATAATCATAATACTGATCTTTCCGCTTTTTTGGAATAACTTCTTCAATAAATGGTTCCAATACATCCAGACAGTCTTCTATGATTTCCTGCGTATCTCCATAGATATCTACTGATATGATTTCCTTGGCATGTCCCAATAAATGCGAAACCTCTCATTTTTCTTTCTACACTTCAACGCCATTCGGATATTCAACATTTAATTTTCCATTAGCCCCTAAATATTCTTTCTTTTCATCATGCAACCACTGGATGAATTCTGGAACACCTGGCAATATCTGATTGCCATGATAAATCACACCATCCATATCACAGATGAATCCTTTTTTCATTAAAATCGATTATGGATTTTCTCATGTTCATATGCGCCCTGCCTTTCTTGTTTCTTTAGAATACACCTTGCTCTTTTCATAATAAAATAAAGCGCTATTTTCTACAAATATTTTTATATTATATCATCCACACATAAAATCAAATACATAGTACTGTGAAATCAAAGTAAATATTTCTATCAACAGAACCTTTTATGACAACATCTCTTTCACACAAATACTCCGATAATCACTCGGTGATATTTTATATCTTTCTTTAAATACTCGGTTAAATGTTCTCTGACTTTCAAATCCACTATCCAGACAAATGTTTGTAATAGAATCACTCGTATTTTCCAAACGATGGCATGCATAGTTCAGCCTTGCATCGTTAAGATATTGATTAAAGTTTCTATGGAACGTCTTGGAAAAGAGTCTGGATAAAACATATTTGCTCACCCCCAGATCTTTTGCCATCTCTTCCAGCGAAAATTTCTTCTTAAAATTTGCTGATATATAGGAAACTGTCTGGTAAATAAGATCGTTGCTCCCCACATTACTCTTTTCTACCAAATTTAATTTTCCTATGCAGCGTGCCAACACAATTTGAAGATATGCCTGTGCAACAGTAATATCCGACTGTTCTGTCTCTAAAATTGCATTTATAACCCTATATACCTCCGGTTCAACCTTTTCCGCTTTGATGATTGGGTATTCAGGAGCCATGGATTGCATGATATCTGCAAATTTGGCTATCATAAATGGCGATGCAATCAGATAAGTCGCTTTATTTACACCGGGTGTCAGTACCTGATAGTGATGAATAACATCTGGAAATACAAAGCCTATATCTCCTTTTTCCATATGGTATAGTTCCTGTCCGACACCAAGTTCTAATGCTCCACTTGTTACACAAACGATCTCCAGTGCATTATGAAGATGTGGTTCAATATGTTTTGACTTCCTATTTATTGCTATGATCTCCTCTTTTGTGTCAACATATTTTAACTGCATGAAATACTCCCCTTTGCAACATTTGTCTATATCTTCTTTCGATTTGGCAAGCAATCCTTTTACACCTATCTTATAATCAACTTGTAAATAAGGAAAGGAGGAATTGCAAATGAGCAACCTAAAAAAATATCTGAATGACCTTTTAGTATTCTACACTGAATATTTTGAGCATCCTTACCATGTATAAATACTAAAAGGACTATTTTGTGAAAACTGAATATTTTCTTAAGGCCATTTCACAAAAATGAAGTGGTCCTTTTTTATTTTCAAAATACAGTTCAATCACTTTATATATAGAAAAAAGCACTGTCTCATCGAGCAATGACCAGACAACGCTTTCTCCTGTCAATTCTAATTTATGTCTGATGCATCTGTTACTTCATCTGCAGCAATTCCTTTTTCTGCTTTCAGTTTTTTATTTGCATCTTCTACATTCATTCTTGAAAGTACAAACATAATCAATACATCAAAGATTAACGGAAGCCAAAGATACATAAACTGCATCATATCAAGTGCAGACTGCGGCTGAGTTGCATTTGTTCCGATATATCCACTGAACTCAAGCAGCCATCCAACAACAGCGGTTCCAATACCTCCACCGATTTTTACGCCAAGAGAAGTACAAGAATACATCGTTCCGTCAATTCTCTTTCCCTGTGTAAGATAAGTGTACTCAGAGCAGGATGCGATAACTGCATTCATATCTCCCTGCCATGGTCCCTGACCTAAGGCTGCAAGAGCTGTAAATGCCATCATCAGCGGAACACTGCCCATATATCCTGCAACAACAACAAGTGCTCTACCGATGACTGCTAAGACATAACCTCTTAAGTTCAGTTTATACATACCTTTCCACTTACCAACTAATGTCGGTGTGAAAATCAGGGCAATGATCAGTGGAATATTTACTGCCCATGCAAATTGTCCAAACAAATTCTTATTTTTCAGTACCCATGTCATGTAATAAATGCCAGCTCCAATCATGGCACCATATAACTGCTGTAAAATATATGTTCCACAAATCATCATGTAATATTTGTTTTTAACAAGAAGCTTGAATGCCTGTACCATTCCGTACTTTTCATTATCATTCTTTACTTCTCCTTCGTTAAGTTCTTCCTCCGGAAGTTCCTTAACAGAAAGTGCTGAAATCGTATTTACGACAAGACCAATGATTGCATAGATAATAGCAACCGTTCTCCATGCTGCAGCATCTCCACCACATTTATCTACAAATCCAACTGTAATTGCCTGAATCAAAAGACTTGTTGAAAACGCAAAAATAAAACGGTAAGATCCCATCTGCACACGCTCTTTGCTGTTCTTTGTAATCAGTGACGTAAGTGCTGAATAAGCAATATTGTTTGCTGTATAAAACACACCATTTAACAGTGTGTAAGAGATAAAGAACCATGCATATTTAGCCGTTGTTCCCAAGCTGACTGGTACTGCAAAGCAGCTGACCAGCGTAATGGCACAACCAATATATCCATATAGCATCCAGGGTTTCGCTTTTCCCATTTTACTGTGTGTTTTGTCAATCATTGATCCAAAAAATATATCCGTAAAACCATCAAATAGTTTTGATACGGCAATCAGGGTACCCACGACACCTGCAGCAAGTCCTACCGAGTCCGTCAGATAGACCATTATAAAAGATGTCAGGAACGCATAGACTACATTACCTGCAATATCGCCTGATCCATATCCAATTTTGTTATACCATTTCAAATACTTTTTTTCTTCCATCGAATTTCTTTGCTCCTCATCTTCATCGCACTTAGAATTTCAAGATGTCTAACAGAGTATGATATCTAATTCTAGTTTTTTCTCTGTTTTTGTCTGATTGCTCTGTATATCCGGACTTTTCATAACAATCAGACTCTCTTTCCTTGTTTACGGGTTACATGAAACTTTATTATCCCTTTATATACGGTATCAGTGTAAACTGGAACCGGAATAATACATCATCAAATCGGTACTGCTCCAATACAACTGGACCACAACTGTTAGAACCAATGCCATTTAGTGCATAGTCAACACAAAATACTACACTATCTGATTCTGTCAGTTCATAATTATGCGTTTTCTCCTCAAGTTCTTCCTGCGTATAATAAGAAGCATTGAATGAGAAGGCATTTTCCGCAGAGACCACAATTCCATATCGGCTGTTGTTAAGCTCTACATATTCACAATCATAATGGCTTCCATTTTCCTGTGGGCGAATATAATCCTCATGCAAATCATCTACATTTGCCTGATACAAACCGTGGCTCGCAGCCTGATGTTTATCACAATAACTTTCCTGTGGTCCCATTCCAAAGTATCTTACAGCTGAAAGTTTTTTATCCAGGAACATCCTCACACCAAATCTCGGAAGATCCGGGAATTCATCGTCTTTTGTTACTGCAATATCTGCATCAATCTTTCCAGCAGCTTCTATTTTCCATGTGATCGTCACATCAAGAATCTTCTGTACTGTCTCTGCCACAACGGATGCATGGCTTGTAATTTTCACACCATGCTTTCCCTGCACGACCTCTGTCGTGTAAGCTCTTGTATAAGCTTTATCATAATGGGCTTTCTTCCATTCAGACTTGATGTACATATCATTATCTGTTGGTGCCCTCCAGATATTTAATTCCATCGGGTGGTTCAGATATTCCCGACCTGCAAATTTCATCTCTGTAAAAAGTGCAGTCCGTCGGTCGATTGTATATGCGAATTCACGGCCTTTGATATGAATCTGGGTATCATCTTCACTCACCTGTAATTCAGAATCCGTCACTGTTTTTTCAACCCATTTTTCTGCTAACTGGCATTTGGCATCCTTCTGGCTTACTTCGATCTCATCAAATCCAAGGATATAATCCTCTTCCAGCAGAGGCATTTCTTTTTTCAGGTGGTAAGTGAGTTTTAAATAACATTTTCCATTTTCTGGAACGTTGACCTGCAGGTTTGTTTTTCCTTCACTATGTGGTACCACAGATACTTCAGCAAGTTTTCCTTTCCCAATCAAAAGTCCCTCCTGTGTCAATTCATAGCTGATTTTCACATAATCTTTCAGATTATCAAAATCCATGTAGTTATGAAGCACCAGTTCTCCGCTTTCTTTGTCATAGGAAATAACCCTTGCCGGGCGATAAACATTCTTGTATTCCAAAAGTCCTGTATGTACCGTTCTGTCCGGATATACTAATCCATCCATACAGAAGTTGCCATCATGAATTTCTTCGCCATGGTCGCCCCCATAAGCATATATAGTCTTTCCATTCTCAGCAGTTCCATGAGCAATCGCATGGTCACACCATTCCCAGACAAAGCCGCCGCACATTTTATCATTATCCTGAATCATCTGGAAGTAATCTTCAAAATCTCCAGGTCCGTTTCCCATGCTGTGACAGTACTCTACCAAAAGGAAGGGTTTACTTCCATCTTTATCCAGATATTCCTGAATTTCGGAAAGCGCCGGGTACATCCGGCTGTACACATCCAGATTGCTGTAATCATATGTTTCATCATAATTACGGTATCTTGCACTCTCATATTGTGTGATACGGTCTGGATCAAAATTCTTTGTCCATTCCAGTGCTTTTTCAAAGTTGCAGCCATAAGCACTCTCATTTCCCATTGACCACATAACAATACAGAAACGGTTTTTGTCACGTTCCACCATGAGTTTTACTCGATCAACGATTGCCTCTTCCCATACCGGATCATCTGCAATCTTCTCATTCCATCGTTTGAACCGATTGTAATCGGTGTCTTCTTTTCTGTAGATCATAAATGGACCATGAGCTTCAATATCTGCTTCATCTATTACCATGAATCCATACTTGTCACACATTTCATAGAAAAATGGTGCGTTCGGATAGTGGCTGGAACGGATCGCATTAAAATTATGCTGCTTCATTAACGTAAGATCGGTTGTAATCTGTTCCGGATTGATTGTAAATCCAGTAACCGGATCAGAATCATGTCGATTGACACCACGGAATTTAATCTTCTGTCCATTTAAATAAATAACCTGGTCTTTAATCTCTATCTTTCTTAATGCAATGTAATCTACAATTACTTCATTCTCTGTTTCAAGAATCAGTTTATATAGATATGGATTTTCTGTATTCCAAAGTTCCGGACTTGCGATTTCTAATACAGCTGTTCCTTCTTCAGCAATACTTCCTAGTGCTACAACTGCTCCGTTTCTATCTTCAATCGAAATTTTTACATTTAACGGAGAGTAGAATTTCATTTCAATTTCTACTTTTGCAAGCATATCCTCAATTCTTGTTTTAATATGATAATCACTGATTGCCTGTTTTGGGCGTTTCAAAATGTACACATCCCGGAAAATACCACTCATACGGAATTTGTCCTGATCTTCCAAATAGGAACCATCACACCACTTCATTACCAACACTGCCACCGTATTCGTTCCATCCTGAAGTACATCGGTAACATCAAACTCACTGGTCATATGCGAAACCTGGCTGTATCCTATGTAAGAGCCATTGATCCATACGTAAAAGCAACTGTCTACTCCTTCAAAGTTCAAAAAAGATTTTGGCGCTTTCTCATCTCTACTGTACTCAAAAGTATGCACATAGGCTCCACACGGAATGTCCTGTGGCACATATGGTGGATCAAACGGAAATGGATACCGGATGTTTGTATACTGGTGTGTATCATATCCAGCCATCTGCCATACACTTGGAACCTGAATCTCATCAAAATTTTCTGTATCATAATTCTTCTCAAAGAAAGAATCCTGAATGTCATAGATGCTGTTAAAATACTGAAATTTCCAAGTTCCATTCAATAACTGCATACGATCTGACTCTTCTCTGTGTTCCACCAAGTTATCCATTCTTCTGGATGCCGGAATATAATAGGCTCTGGCTGGCATTGTGTTTTCGTGCAGTACGCTTAGATTTTCATAATAACGTGGTACGATCATAAATAGCTCTCCTCCAATACATATACTTTTTTGTTCTTTGTTTTCCTAAAGCAAACCTTATACTTTACTTTTTGTTTACGTTCCTTAGTTATGCTATATATAGCTTATCCTAATTCGCAAAATATGTCTATGAATTGGATTAGACAAAATATGCACTAAATGATACAATGATAAAAAGTACGAAAAGAGGTGCTGTCCTATGTATTTGAACACCGGTTATTTGAACCACTCACATATGGATTTCAAAGACAAAAGTCGTCCGCTGATTGTCGGTAGCTGTGGTACTTACCGTCTTTCCAGACATCCCAAACTTCCGACCTACCGTCCAAGGGGTCGTCTGGATTATCAGATTATATATATCACTGCTGGTTGTGGACATTTTCATTTTGATAATGTAAATAATGAAACGATTGTTCCAGCCGGCAACGTTGTACTGTACAGACCGAAAGAACTCCAAAAATATGAATATTACGGAGAAGATAAGACAGAAGTATACTGGATTCACTTCACAGGAAGCAATGTAAAAAATATCTTACGTCAATATGGGTTTCCGGATAAAGAACATGTCTTTCAAGTTGGTACATCTAATGAATATGAACAAATTTTCAAGCGTATTATTATCGAGCTCCAACGCTGTCAAGATAATTATGAGGAAATGCTTGTCCTTTTGCTACGTCATCTTCTGATCAGTTTCCACCGGGAACTGACAAGAGAGCACATATTAAAAAATGAATACCTTGATCATGAGATGGATAATGCTGTTACCTTTTTCAGTGAAAACTACAATCAAAATATCAATATTGATGATTATGCTGCCTCACGAGGCATGAGTGTCAGCTGGTTTATCCGAAATTTCAAAAAATATACCGGTTCTACACCAATGCAATTCATTGTGGGAATCCGCATCAACAATGCTCAGATGTTACTTGAAACAACAACTTATTCCATCAATGAGATTTCTAAGATTGTCGGATATGATAACCAGCTTTATTTCAGCCGGCTTTTTCACAAGCTGAAAGGATATTCGCCAAGAGAATACCGAAAAATAAAAAATAGGTTATGAAATCTATAATGTCATAAAAACTAAATGTCAAAAAAGGATGCCAACGAATCAAAGCAGATTACGTGACATCCTCTTCTTTTTATTAGTGCTATTTTATAAATTCAACCGAATAGTAATACATGTACTCATTATCTGTATCTATATGCTCCCCTGCAATATCCTGTATTGGCAATGAGCTTAACCCTTTTTCTCCATAAATAATTCTGCATATTATAGTCATATTCTCCACAGGTCACTGCATTTCTACCTTCTCTTTTACTGTCTCATTACTTCTTGAACTATGTGTTTTCTTCTCTTCACACCTGATCATCATAGTAATGCACAGCATACTTACACCTACAACTGCTTTCCAATTCATACTAAATCTCTATCCTGCATCCCGTATTCAGGGCATGTACCATATTCCCAAGTTCTCTTTTCATAATTCCAAATGCGATCATTCCGGTACAATGTCCGGTATAAACCTTTTCTACGCCCAGTTCTTTCAGTTCTCTTGCTACTTTTACTACTTCATCCACAGGAATCCCAAGGGTATCCAGTCCAGAAAGCTTCATCATATGGAATCCTCCTATGACGGCATATATTTTCTTTCCTGCAAATGCGTTCTGCACTTCTCTTACAATATTGGCAATACCGCCATGAGAGCAGCTGTTAAATATCACAAGTCCCTTTTCTGTCTCAAATACGATACTCTGCTCATGTGCAAAATCATCTGCAATGAATTCATCGCCCACTTTGCGGTACATATGTGCTCTGCGGCCCATTCCATCCAGATTTTCTGTCGAATGCGGCACAACCCAGACTCCTTTTTCCACTTCACATACTGTATGTAATGTATGGAATCGTTCTTTATACGCCTCCAGAAGCTGCACCGGTATCCCTATATATTTATCACCGGTTTCTGTACGGAAATAACAATTTTCCGCAGAAGTGTCCTGCATATAAACTTCCGCCTTATCATTTTCTTTGAAAAATGCTTCAAATCCTCCACTGTGATCGTAGTGGGCGTGTGATAAGAATGCGGTATCTATGTCTGCCAGACTAATCCCCAGTTCTTTTGCATTCTTCGCAAATAACGTACTGGCTCCGGTATCCAGAAGATACTTCTTTCCATCATATTCGATATACACTGACAGGCCGTGTTCTCCATAAAGCCGGCAGCTGGTGCTGTTTTCTACTAATACTGTTATTTTCATCTTTATCATCCTCCATTCTTCCATATGTTCTTCTCGATTCTATATCCTTTATCCCCATGATAACACATTTTTCACTTCTGAACATATCCAAAAAAGAGCCCGCAAAACGCGGGCTCCCCAAAATCATATTTTTACTTTTGTTAATCTTATTCGAATGACTGTTCTGTACGGTTGATAATCTCATCCTGTAACGGTTTGCTTAAGTTACGGAAGAAGTCACTGTATCCTGCAACACGTACGATCAGATCTCTGTAATCATCCGGATGTTTCTGTGCTTCGATCAGTGTCTGTCTGTCGATAACGTTGAACTGTACATGATGTCCATCCATTGCAAAGTAGCTGCGGATCAGACTCGCCATATTCTCCAGTCCCTTTTCTCCTGCTACTACATCAGGTGTGAACTTCTGGTTCAGAAGTGTTCCTGCTGTTGCAAGATGATCCATCTTAGCGCAAGATTTGATAACTGCTGTAGGTCCGTTTACATCGGCTGATTTCTCCGGTGAGATACCTTCTGATACAGGGATGTTAGCCTTTCTTCCGTTAGCAGTTGCTCCGATTACTTCTCCAAAGTATACGTGGCATGTTGTAGGAAGCATATCTACTCCGTACTTTCCGCCTCTCATAGTCGGACGTCCTGTGATCAGATCATGATACAGGTTGAATACATCCTGCATGATAGAATCTGCATAGTCATCGTCATTACCATATTTTGGAGTCTTATCATGTACCATACGGAAGATTGCATCATAACCTTCAAAGTTGTGATCCATTGCTTCAAGCAGTTCTTCCATTGTGAAATTCTTCTTATCAAATACGTTATATTTTACAGCTGTGATACAGTCTGTAACAGTTCCGATACCTACACCCTGGATATAGTTGGTGTTGTATCTTGCTCCACCTGCATTGTAATCTTTTGCATTGCTGATACAGTCATTTGTAACAACTGACAGACAAGGTGCCGGCATATTCTCAGCATACAGTTTCTCGATCACGTTGTTTCCACGAATCTTGATATCGATGATATATTTTAACTGTTTCTGGAATGCATCCCATAATTCGTCATATGACTTGAAGTCTTTTGCTTCACCAGTCTTAAGACCAAGCTGTTTGCCGGATTCTTTATCAAATCCATTATAAAGTGTCAGTTGGAATACCTTAGGAATGTTCAGGTATCCTGTCAGGATATAAGCCTCACTTCCCCATGCTCCTGTCTCAACACATCCTGAAGATCCGCCGCGACGTGCATCTTCCAGAGATTTACCTGCATTAACAAGCTCCATGGTCTGTGCTTCTGTATTATAGAATGCCGGCTGTCCCCATCCTTTTCTTGAGATCTCACATGCTCTCTTTAAGAAACGTGCAGGAGTCTTCTTGCTGATGGTTACGTTAGAGTTTGGCTGTACCAGTTTCATATCATCCATGCAGTCAAGGATCAGATAGCTGACTGCGTTAACGCCGTCTTTACCATCCGGTGTAACTCCACCTGTATTGATATTTGCAAAGTCTACATATGTAGCACTTTCTTTTAATGTGATACCTACTTTAACAGGTGCCGGCTGGTTGTAGAATTTTACCCATAAGCACTCTAAGAGTTCTTTTGCTTTGTCATCATCCAGAATTCCTGCTTCTGTATCTGCTTCATAGTATTTGATCAGATGCTGATCAAGACGTCCCGGACTGAATGCATCCCATGGGTTCAGCTCTGTTGTAACTGCCAGATGTGTGAACCAGTATAACTGGATTGCCTGCCAGTATGTCTGTGGTGCATGTGCAGGAACAACTTCCAGGTTAGCCGCAATCTGTTTTAATTCCTCTTTACGTACCGGATCAGCTTCTTTTTCAGCCATCTCCAGTGCTAATTTGTGATATCTCTCACCAAGGATGATCACTGCATCACAGGAAATATCCATGGCTTTTAATTCTTCCATCTTGTCATATGCTTCAGGATCATTCATGAAATCAAGAGCATCCATGGATTTTTTGATCTTCTCTTTATAATCCATGTATCCTGTTGTGAATACCTGTTCACCACCACATGTATGTCCCGGTCCTCTCTGCTCCATGAACTCTGTGAACATACCTGCTGAATAACAGTCGTTCCACTCTGGAGTCATTGCTGCGAGAAGTTTCTCTCTCATGCTTCGTCCCTTCCAGAATGGGATGATCTCTTCTGCCTGGAGTTTTCTGTCTTCTTCTGTTGTATGGAAAGATACCAGATCACGTTCGCTCATGACTGTCATATCTTCTACGCTGTGACAGCACAGTTCCGGGAATGTAGGTGATGCCTGTGGATCTTTTCCTTTCTCTCCTACGATCAGTTCTCCCTCTCCCAGATACAGTGTCTTTTTAGAGAAATACTCTTTTAACACCATAGATCTCATAACCGGGATAGAATACTTTCCGTCATTTTCTTTGTAAAATTCTGTCTCGATTTTTGCTCTTTCCAGATCGATATGTACCGGGGTGGTAACACTCAGCTCTCTTAACTTCTGGATTCTTTCGTTCATGCCTCTTTTTGCTGCCATTGTTTTAACCTCCTATCTTTGTGTTTGAAAAGCCTGCATCCTGGAAAAGTTTTACAAACCCTTCCATTTCTTCTTTTGTCGGTGCACTCAAGTCGTTACCTTTATATTCCATATCCAGCTTTGGATATTTACTGCTTCCTGTATTGTGATACGGCAGTAAATTCACCTGTGCCGGGTGGATATCATGTTCTTTCAGGAAACGGATTGTTTCATTCATATTCTCTTCGTTTCCATTTACTTCCTTAACGGTAGGGATACGGATATAGATCCTTGCCCCTGCGTCAGAAAGCTTTACAAGATTATCTAAGATTAATTTGTTGTCTACTCCAATGTATTGCTTATGCAATTCCGGATCCATGACCTTTACATCATATAAGAATGTATTAACATATGGAAGAATTGCTTCAAATTTCTCATACGGAACATATCCGCATGTATCAATTGTAAGCGATACTTCTTCTTTCTTCAAGGCTTTTGCGATTTCAAGTATATAATCGGTTGACATTGCCATCACTTCACCGCCTGAAAGTGTAACGCCCCCGCCGGACTGCTCATAGAACATCAAATCCTTCATCAGTTCTTTTACCAGTGCCTTCACCGGATATTTCTGTCCTACGATCTCACGGATTCCCTGTGTACAGAAATTCTCACACTTCCCACAGAGTGTACATAACTTCTTGTCAAGCTTTGGTCTGCCTTCCTCCATAGTAATCGCATGGTTCGGACAGACTTGCGCACATGCACCACATCCGGTACATTTCTCTCTGTCGTATTGAATCTCCTGTTCAAAGCGCTGTGTCTCAGGATTATGACACCATACACACTTCAATGGACATCCTTTAAAAAATACGGTAGTACGGATTCCGTCACCATCATGAATAGAATACTTCTGGATATTTGTTATAAGATCCATGATATTCTCCTTTCTTCTCATCGAACTTGCTGTTTTTCATTTGTTTTTGCTATATTTAGACCAACGTTCGTACTATAGTCTAATCATAACAAAAGAAATAGAGTTTGTCAAGACTTTGACAAACTCTATTGTGATATTTCAACATTTTTATTCTATGTATGGCAATATATTTTTTCTTCTACAGGAACAATTTTACACAGGCAATCGCAATTGATGCAACTGCAACGATCCGCTTCAACATCTTCTGATTGATCCTCGTCGCATTCTTACTTCCGGCAAACACACCGATTCCGTGAGCGATCAGAAGTACCGGTAACAGTACATACATTCCTTCTGTTCCGGCCGGGTATCCGCCGCTTTATGCATTAAACGTTAAGGAACTGACTCTCCACCAGCTCCCATATCTCATCCCGTCCTTGTTTCGTCACGGATGAAAATGGAATCACAATGGTTCCAGGCAACACTCCCAGACCTTCTTTTACGATCTTGATCTGTTTGTCTTTCTGGCTGCGTTTGATCTTGTCAAGTTTTGTTGCGATGATCACCGGATTGAAGCCCTGTGACACGATCCACTCATACATCATCTTGTCATTACCGGATGGTTTGTGACGGATGTCGATCAGAAGGAAGACAACTTTCAGCTGTTTTGATCCATGCAGATAACGTTCGATCAGCTGTCCCCATTTGATTTTCTCCTGTTCGGATACCTTCGCATATCCGTATCCCGGGAGGTCTACCAGATATAATTCTTCATTGATATTATAGAAGTTGATCGTCTGTGTCTTTCCCGGTGTTGCGGATATTCTCGCGTAAGATTTACGGTTCATAAGTGCATTGATCAGGGATGACTTTCCTACGTTGGATTTCCCTGCAAATGCGATCTCCGGGAGTGTATTCTCCGGAAGCTTGCTGGTGATTCCACATACGGTTTCCAGGTTAATATTTCTGATTATCATATATTTCTCCTTTGATTCATCTCCTGACCTGTGTCAGAAGATCTGACTATACGAGTGCCTCTTTGAGCACCTCATCCATGTGTGTTACAAATTTTATCTCCAGTCCCTTTGTGATCTCTGTAGAAATTTCTTCTACATCTCTTTCATTTTTCGCCGGGACAAGTACGGTCTTCATTCCCGCATTCTTGGCAGCCAGAAGTTTTTCCTTTAAACCACCAATCGGAAGTACTCGACCGCGCAGTGTGATCTCTCCTGTCATGGCAAGATCTGCACGTACTTTTCTTCCTGTTACTGCCGACATGATTGCAGTCGCCATCGTAATGCCGGCAGACGGTCCGTCTTTCGGAACCGCTCCTTCCGGAATATGGATATGTATATCGTGTTTCTTGAAGAAGTCATCTGCAATATCATGTTCCTTGCTTACCGAACGGATATAACTGATTCCTGTTCTTGCGGATTCTTTCATGACATCACCAAGCTGGCCTGTCAGAAGGATCTCTCCCTCTCCCGGCATCACATTCACTTCAATCTGAAGGGTATCGCCTCCAACGCTGGTCCATGCAAGTCCACGCACGATGCCAACCTCGTCTTCTTCATTTGCCATCTGGTAGCTATATAGTTCTTTTCCAAGATAATGTTCCAGATTTCGTTCTGTCACATGTGTCGATGTCTTCTTTTTCTCCAGAATTTCCATCGCTACTTTACGGCAGATGCCTCCGATCTTCCGCTCTAACTGACGGACACCGGCTTCTTTCGTATAATTTCGTGCCATCTTCCAGATTGCATTCTTACTAATCGTTACCTGATCTGCTTTCAGGCCATGCTTTTCGATCTGCTTCGGAATCAGATGTTCCTGTGCGATGTGAAGCTTTTCATTTTCTGTATAACTGGTTACCTCGATCACTTCCATACGGTCCAGAAGCGGTCTTGGTATTGTCTGCAGACTGTTTGCCGTTGTGATAAATAACACCTCTGACAGATCCATCGGTACTTCCAGATAATGGTCTACGAACTTATTATTCTGCTCTCCATCCAGTACTTCCAGAAGTGCAGAGAATGTATCTCCCTTATAATCATTGCTGACCTTATCGATCTCATCTAGCAGCATCAGCGGGTTCTTAACTCCTGCCTGCTTTATTCCATTTGCAATTCTTCCCGGCATTGCACCTACATAGGTCTTTCTGTGACCGCGGATTTCTGCTTCATCACGGACACCGCCCAGTGAGATTCTGACATATGGCTTCTTCAGAGCTCTGGAAAGAGATTTCGCAATGGATGTCTTTCCGGTTCCCGGAGGACCCACCAGACAAATGATCGGTGCTTCTCCTTTTTTCGTAAGCGCACGCACTGCAAGATATTCCAGTACACGCTCTTTTACTTTTTCCAGACCATAATGGTCCTCATCCAACACCTGTCTTGCAAATGCAATGTCTTTGTGTTCTTTACATGTCTTATCCCAAGGCATCTCCAGCATCGTTTCGATATAAGTACGGATTACTCCTACTTCTGCCGGAGAATTCATCGAATTACGGAAACGCTTGATCTCTTTATTCAGCTTTTCTTTTACTTCCTTCGAAGCCTTCAGTGCATCCACTGCCTGCTGGAACTCATCGGCATCTGACATCGTATTGTCATCACCTAGTTCTTCACGGATCACTTTCAGTTCTTCTCTTAAAATATATTCTCTCTGATTCTTATCCACGCGTTCTTTTACTTTGCTCTGGATCTCTTCTTTTACCTTCTGGGCCTGAATCTCATTTACAATCTTATATACGAGCAGCTCATATCGTCTCATAAGATTCGTCTCTTCCAGTAATTCCTGTGCGTCTTCGAATGAAAATGGCATATTTGCCGCAATTACATCTACGAGATGTTTCAGATCCCGGATTGCCTCTACCTGCATTCCCAGCTCTTTTGAAAGTTTTGGATTCTTCAGCAAGTATTCTTTAAATACATCCTGTAATCCCCGGATCATTGCCTCGAGATTCATTGGATTTTCCGCTGTCTGTTCTTCGGATACATCTTCATCATCCGGCAGTTCTACTACCGTTGCCTGAAGATATGGTGTCTCACTGTCCAGTCTTACAAGACTTGCTCTTGCTTCTCCGGATACAAGTACACGACTCATTTTCTTCGGTAATTTTACCACCTGTCTTATGGTTACCACACAGCCAACCAGATATACATCTTCTGCGCCCGGCTCCTCTGTTTCCAGATCTTTCTGAGCGCTGACGAATAATTTCTGTCCGTTTTTTACTGCCTCTTCGATTGCCAGCAGTGATTTTTCCCTGCTTACATCAAAATGTCTGACCTCTTCTGGCAGTATGGTGAGCCCTCTTAAGGCAACCATAGGCAGACTATAGGTTTCTCCTGTCATATATTCACACTCCTGTTCATCGGTTGGATTATTTTGGTACAAAATCAGCGGGTACAATATTTCTTCGCACCCGCCGTCTTTCTTTTTCATTTATTATGCACTTTCTGAATCAGGTTCTGCATGTTCACATACAGGTTCTCCCGTTCCTTTTACAACATCCTCTGTGATGCGGCATGTCTTCAATGTCTCATCCGATGGTGCCTTATACATGATATCCATCATGATATTTTCCATAATCGCTCTCAAACCTCTGGCTCCTGTCTTTCTCTTCAGGGAAGTCTCAGCGATTGTTTCCAGTGCTTTTTTATCAAATGTAAGCTTAACACCGTCCAGTTCAAGCATCTTCTGGTACTGTTTTGTCAATGCATTCTTCGGTTCTGTAAGAATCTTTACCAATGCATCTTTGTCCAGCATCTCTAATGCTACTGTAACCGGCACACGGCCCACCAATTCCGGAATCAGACCGAATTTCACAAGATCCTGTGGCAATATCTGCTGAAGCAGTCTGTCTACATCGTCTTCATGTTTCTCCGCAATCTCTGCATTAAATCCAATTGATTTCTGATCAATACGTTTTTCAACAATCTTCTCAATTCCTTCAAAGGCTCCACCACAAATAAATAAAATATTCGTAGTATCGATCTGGATCATCTCCTGATGTGGATGCTTTCTTCCTCCCTGCGGAGGTACGTTCGCAACGGTTCCTTCTATGATCTTAAGAAGTGCCTGCTGCACACCCTCACCGGATACATCTCTGGTGATCGACGGATTCTCTGATTTTCTTGTAATCTTATCAATTTCATCAATGTAAATGATTCCGTACTCGGCACGTTCGATATCCCCATCTGCAGCCTGAATAATCTTTAAAAGAATATTCTCTACATCCTCTCCGACATATCCTGCTTCTGTAAGCGCTGTCGCATCGGCAATTGCAAATGGTACTCCCAGAATCTTTGCCAGTGTCTGCGCTAAAAGAGTTTTTCCGCAGCCTGTCGGACCAAGCATAAGAATATTACTCTTTCCGAGTTCCACTCCCAGTTCTTTTCCTGACATCACACGTTTATAATGATTATAAACGGCTACGGATAACACTTTCTTAGCTTCATCCTGACCAATAACATATTCATCCAGGAATGCTTTAATCTCTTCCGGTTTTAAAAGATTGATATCCGAGAACGGATTCCATTCTCTTCCGTTCTCGTATTCAAATTCTTCTTCTATAATCTCTGCGCAGACATCTACACACTCATCACAGATATATGCCCCATTAGGGCCTGCAATCAGCTTTCTTACCTGATTCTGCGTCTTATTACAGAACGAGCATCTTACCTGATCATCGTTCTTTCCTACCATACTCTTCACCTCGTCTGAGGACGTCCTTAGCGGCTTTTAATGACTTCGTCAATCAGACCATATGCTTTGGCTTCTTCCGCAGTCATGAAATTATCTCTTTCAGTATCTGCATTGATCACCTCTAACGGCTGTCCTGTATTTTCTGCCAGAATCTGATTCAGTTTCTGACGGGTTTTTAAGATATGATCTGCTGCGATCTGAATCTCTGTTGCCTGTCCCTGAGCTCCACCAAGTGGCTGATGGATCATGATCTCAGAGTTTGGAAGCGCAAGTCTTTTGCCTTTTGTTCCACCTGTAAGAAGGAATGAGCCCATACTTGCAGCCATACCGATACAGATTGTCTCAATATCGCATTTAATATACTGCATGGTATCATAAATTGCCATTCCGGCTGTTACAGAGCCTCCCGGGCTGTTAATATACAAATGGATATCCTTCTCCGGATCTTCTGCTTCCAGAAACAGAAGCTGTGCAACGATCACACTTGCGGATACATCTGTTACTTCTTCACCCAGAAATATAATTCTGTCTTTCAATAATCTTGAATAGATGTCGTAAGAACGTTCTCCACGGCTTGTCTGTTCAATGACATAAGGTACTAAACTCATGTATATGCCTCCTGACTATACTATGTTGTTATCTGACGTTCTTATTTTTCTACTGCATTCTCAACAAGGAATGTAACAGCTTCCTGAACTGCCAGATCTTCCTTCATCTGTTTCTTCTCGTTCTCACCCATGAACTCTTTCAGTTTTTCAACTTCCATGTTGTAAGACTCTGCCATCTTAGCCAGTTCTTCATCAACTTTTTCATCTGTAATCTCGATGTTCTCTGCTTTTGCGATAGCTTCAAGTACCAGACGGGTTTCGATTCTCTTGATTGCCTGTGGTTTCATGTCTTCCATCATCTTCTCTGCTGTCAGACCTGTAAACTGGAAGTACTGTTCAAGAGTGATTCCCTGAGACTGGATTCTCTGTGCGAAATCTTCAACCATCTGAGTTGTCTGTGTATCGATCATTGGCTGTGGAATCTCGTATTCTGCATTCTTAACAGCCTGCTCAACAGCCTGGTCTTCCTGATTTCTCTTTCCGTCTGCTGCTTTCTGTTCTTTAATTTTAGCCTTTACATCAGCTTTGTATTCTTCTAATGTGTCAAATTCTGAAACTTCTGCTGCAAATTCATCGTCGATCTCAGGAAGTTCTTTTGCCTTGATCTCATGAACTGTGCATTTGAATACAGCTTCTTTTCCTTTTAATTCTTCTGCATGGTAATCTTCTGGGAAAGTAACTTTTACTTCTACTTCTTTCTCAGCTTCAGCACCAACTAACTGTTCTTCGAATCCAGGGATGAATGATCCTGAACCGATTGTCAGTGGATAGTTTTCACCCTTTCCACCTTCGAATGCTTCACCGTCAACGAATCCTTCAAAGTCAAGAATCACTTCATCACCATCTGCTACCGGACGGTCTGTAACTACAACTTCTCTGGCATTCTTTTCTGCTTCTTCCTGGATCTTAGCGTCTACTTCTTTCTGTGTTACGCGTGTAGATACTTTATCTACTTCCAGTCCTTTATATTCACCGAGTTTTACTTCCGGCTTTGTTGCTACATCTGCTGTAAAGATGAATGATTTTCCTTTTTCAATCTGAACGATGTTGATCTCTGGTCTTGATACGATTTCAAGATCACACTCATCATATGCTTCTGAGTATGCCTTAGGAATCAGTGCATTTGCTGCATCATCATAGAAGATTTCTGGTCCGTACATCTTCTCGATCATCTGACGCGGAACTTTTCCTTTACGGAATCCCGGCATAGCGATTTTGTTCTTCTGCTTCATATATGCACTCTGAAGCGCTTTTTCTAAATCATTGGCCGGAACTTCGATAGTAAGTTTCGCCATGTTGTTTTCTAATTTTTCTACCTGTAAACTCATTTATCATTTCCTCCTGTTTCTAACCCGCCTCATGGGTAGCGGAAAAAAAGCGGGTGTACTACAATACATTCACCACAGAAGTATAACACAAACTCTGGTAAATATCTAGCCCCCGTTTTTGCTTAAATCCGGTATTTTTCCGCTTTTTTTCATCAATATTTATTAAATTTGATTAAAACACGATTGATTCTGCGATTTCCTTTGCTTTTTCTTCACCATCCAGAACCTCGATCAGTTTCAGTGCAAAATCAATCGCTGTGCCGACGCCCTGACTGGTAATGATATTATCATCTACTACAACAGCAGTCTCTGTCAGAATGACATTCTCCATCTCATCTTCTACACCCGGATAACAAGTTGCCCTTCTTCCTTCCAGCAGGCCAAGACTTTTTAAAATCGTCGGTGCCGCACAGATCGCACCCACGAATCTGCCTTCTTTTGCATATTGTTTCACTACATATCTGACACCGTCATGTTCTTTTAAATTTAATGTTCCCGGCATACCTCCAGGTAATACAACCATGTCAAATTCTTCAAAATCAACTTCATCAAACAGATCTTCTGTCTGTACATTGATTCCATGCGCACCATGCACGATATAATCATCCATAATCGAAACAGTGTCTACATATATTTTTGCTCTTCTTAACAGATCAACGACTGTCAATCCTTCAATTTCTTCAAATCCGTCTGCTAACAACACACATACTTTTTTCATGCTTTCTTCCTCCTCATCTCTTAATCCGATGTCCCGCTTTACTTTCCAGTGACATCAATTATTATAAAAGTTTATCACCGTTTACTTTTTCTGTAAACTGTTGTATCATAATTTCACCATGAATGAAAGGAGCTATATAATATGGAAATCGAACGAAAATATCTTGTCTTACATCTTCCCGGTCCGCTGGAATCCTATCCCTGCCGTATTCTGGAGCAAGGCTATCTCAATACCAGCCCCGTAGTACGGATCCGACGTGATAACGATCGTTATGAACTCACTTACAAATCAGCCGGTCTCATGAGCCGCCAGGAATATAATCTCCCTCTGGACGACAAATCTTATGAACATCTTCTTACCAAAATTGACGGCCGCCTTATAAAGAAAAAGCGTTATATGATTCCACTTTCTTCAGCGCTTACTGCAGAACTGGATATCTTTGAAGGCGATCTTGCTCCCCTCATGCTTGTAGAGGTCGAGTTTGATTCCGAAGATGCTGCCAATTCTTTTTCACCTCCGGACTGGTTTGGTGAAGATGTAACTTTTTCAGGGAAATATCACAACAGCTATCTAAGCACTCTTTAAAAAGCAACATTTTGTTGCTTTTCTTATTTTCGTCACGTCTCGTTGCATATCATATTCATTTAATGGCCAGATTGTTATACTAACAGGAACATGTAACTTATGGAGGTATAAAATGGCAAACATTCAACTGGCCAAAAATCTGCTTTATCTCAGAACATTATATAATCTGAAGCAGGATGATATTGCCAATTTATTCAATATCACCCGTCAGGCCTGCAGTAATTATGAAAAAAGTACGCGTACACCCGATCTTGATGTTCTGGCTTCTTTTGCTGCTTATTTTCACGTAACGCTTGACCAGTTGATTCTCCACGATCTCAAAGCCGAAGGTTTCACTGCTGACTCCGACCCTTCTTCTGTTATGATGGAGTCAAAAACTCCATATATGCAGGGTATCGAAAAAAATACCGGTAACTATATCTATCTCACAGAAGAAGAACTGAACCTTATTCTTGCATTCCGTTCTTCCTCTGATGAACAGCGTAAAATTGTTACCGGCTTTCTTAATTCTGATAAATGATCCAACTTATAATATCTTTATGCTTATGCTCCCAATCCAAATCCATCATGAACCGCATTCATTGCTTTTTCAATATCTTCTTCCGGAACCAGTACTGTAATACGGATTTCAGATGTTGAAATCATATTAATATTCACTCTGGAATTATATAATGATTCAAACATTTTTGCAGCTACTCCTGGATTGCTCATCATTCCCGCACCTACGATTGAAAGTTTTGCAACTTTTTTGTTCCAGGTAATATCCTGAATTGTAAGTCTTTCTTTATTTGCATTCAGCACTTCAATTGCATGTTCAAGATCATCCGATGCAACGGTAAAGGAAATGTCCTTTGTTCCTTCTCTTCCGACAGACTGCAGGATAATATCTACATTAATATTATTAGCAGCCAGTGTATTGAATACAGCAAATGCTGTTCCTGGTTTGTCCTCTAATCCAATGACAGATATTCTGACAGTATCCTTATCTGCAGCCACACCTGTGACCAGTAATTTTTCCATATTTGCCCCCTCCTTGACTACGGTGCCTTCTGAACGGTTCAAACTTGACCGTACCACTAATTCCACATTATATTTTTTCGCCATTTCCACAGAACGGTTGTGAAGAACTTTTGCCCCAAGACTCGCAAGCTCAAGCATCTCATCGTATGTAACGGCATCCAGTTTCTTTGCAGTTTTTACTACTCTTGGATCTGCTGTAAACACACCGTCTACGTCTGTATAGATTTCACATTTATCGGCATGTAACACAGCTGCCAGCGCAACAGCTGTTGTATCAGAACCACCTCGTCCGAGTGTCGTAATATCATCATATTTGTTAACACCCTGAAAACCTGTTACAATAACGATCTTTCTCGAATCCAGTTCATGCATGATACGCTCTGTGTCTACTCTTTTAAATCTGGCATTTCCATAACGGGATGTGGAATGCATCATAACCTGAAAAGCATTCAAAGATACTGCCGGCACATCCAGTGCCTGCATTGCCATAGCCATGAGAGACACTGATACCTGTTCACCTGTCGTAAGCAGCATATCCAGCTCTCTTTTTTTAGCATTCGGATTGATCGTATTCGCCAGTGCGATCAGATCATCTGTCGTATCTCCCATTGCCGAAAGGACAACAACTACGTCATGTCCGGCTCTGTAGTCCTCAATACAGCGTTTTGCCACATTGAATATTCTTTCTTTATTGGCGACTGAACTTCCGCCAAACTTTTTTACTATTAACATGTTTCCTCCTGTGACAGACCAATCTGATTAATCCTGAATACGGATCATATATACGATCTGCTCTTTGTAAAGTTTTGATCTGGTCTCATAATCTCCCTCCATCATAACAGGAGTTACAAATCCAAATTCTCCTTCCAGTTCCGGTACTTTTACCACTTCAATCTCTCCGTATGATTCCTTCAGCTGCGGAACCAGCTCCTCTTCCTTGCCTTTTATCCGTACAAAGAATCTTCTCTTGGAATCCGCCTTGTCTTCCAGTTGAAGCTTTTCTTCTTTCCACATCGTCATGATATTACGGTTCAGATGCTTTGCCTCATCTACAACATCCGCAACTACAGCACTCGCAGTTGGAAGTTTTCCGGCTCCGCTTCCATAGAACATCGCATCCCCTAATACATTTCCATGAACGAAAATAGCATTGAACACATCATTAACATTATAAAGCGGATGTTCCGGATATAACATACATGGTGCCACGATTGCATGCAATCTGTTACCCGCATAACGTCTGCTGGATGCCAGAAGCTTGATCGTTGTTCCCATTGCTTTTGCATACTTCATATCTTCAACGGTAATCTTCGTGATTCCTTCACAGTAAATATCTTCAAAATCAACCTGCTGTCCTGAGATCAGAGAAGAAAGGATTGCAATCTTTCTGCATGCATCATATCCTTCCACATCTGCTTCCGGATTTCTCTCTGCATATCCGTTCGCCTGTGCCTCTTTTAATACAGTGTCATAGTCCGCACCTTCATAAAACATCTTGGAAAGCATATAATTGGTAGTTCCGTTCAGAATACCTGTGATCTCTTCAATCTCATCTGCAGTCAGTGAAGAATTAAGCGGACGGATAATTGGAATACCGCCTCCGACACTTGCTTCAAATAAGAAATTAATATCATGTTCCGCTGCTATAGAAAGAAGCTCAGCCCCATGCTTTGCAACCAGTGCTTTATTCGATGTTGCCACGCTTTTTCCAGCCTGAAGGCAGCGTTTTACAAACGTATAGGCCGGCTCGATTCCTCCCATTACTTCTACGACAATCTGTACATCTTCATCCGAAACAATCGTCTCAAAATCATGTACGATTTTCTCCTGCACCGGATCCCCCGGGAAATCCTTCATATCCAGTACATATTTAATGTTCAGCTCATCACCGATTCGCTGATTGATGCGCGCTCCGTTGGTATTAATCACTTCTACCACTCCGGAACCTACTGTTCCGTAGCCCATTACTGCTATATTGATCATATATTCCCTCCTTTTAGCCGTTTGCGATTTTTTTCAGATATGCATTGATAAATGAATCAATATCCCCGTCCATCACGGCATTTACATTGCTGTTTTCTTCATTCGTTCTGTGATCTTTCACCAGTGTATATGGTTGCATAACATAAGATCTGATCTGATTACCAAATCCGATATCTTTTACTTCACCCCTGATATCCGATACTTTTTCTGCCTGTTCCTGCTCTTTCATAAGCTGCAGTTTTGCCTTTAACATCTGCATTGCCTTTTCTTTATTATGATGCTGTGATCTTTCATTCTGGCACTGCACCACGATTCCGGTTGGCAGATGTGTAATTCGGATCGCCGAAGATGTCTTATTAACATGCTGGCCTCCCGCACCGCTGGCACGGTAAGTATCGATTTTCAGATCATCTTCATCAATTTCAATATCAATATCATCTTCCAGATCAGGGAGCACATCACAGGATGCAAAAGATGTCTGTCGTTTACCGGCAGAATTAAACGGCGAAATACGTACCAGCCTGTGCACTCCTTTTTCCGATTTCAGATATCCGTAAGCATTCTCACCTTTTACCTCAAAAGTAACTGCCTTAATCCCTGCGATATCGCCATCCAGGAAATCCAGCACCTGAAGCGAGAATCCTTTTCTCTCTGCCCAACGGCAGTACATACGGTATAACATGCCTGCCCAGTCACAGGATTCCGTTCCTCCCGCTCCTGCATGAATGGTCATGATTGCATTACATGCATCATATTCTCCCGACAGTAACGTCTGGATCTTCAGCTTTTCAAACACCTTTTCAAATGTATGAATTTCTTCCTCCAGTTCTTTTACCATTGCAGGATCTTCGTCTTCATATCCCATCTCGATCAGGAGATTGATATCTTCATAAGAAGTATAGAGACCGTGGATCGTCTCTACAAGTTCTTTTAAATTCTTAAGCTCTTTCATCAGTTCCTGTGATTCTTCCGGATTATCCCAGAACCCAGGTTCCTCTATCTTGCGTTCCAGTTCTTCGATTCTCCGCTCTTTTCCTGCAACGTCAAAGTGAATCCCTCATTTCGGCAAGAGGTTCTTCATAAGCGTTCATTATTGTTTTGAACTGATCTAATTCAACCATATTACCACCTCTTTCTGTTTGAAATTATATGCTCAATTATCCGGCAGCCGTTCTTTCCCCGGCTGCCGTCTTCTCATATCTTATATTTCAATAAATCTAGTTCTTACGTCCGCAGCACTGTTTGTATTTCTTTCCACTTCCGCACGGGCATGGATCGTTCGGATATACTTTCTTTTCTGCACGTTTCTTAGGCTCACGCACTCCCGTATCATCCTTATTGGTTCCGGTTACTTTGGCAACCTGCTCTCTTTCTACTTTCTGCTCCAGCTTAACGTGCAGGATCGTTCGGACTGTATCTTCTTCGATACTTCTTGTCATCTCATCAAACATCTCGTAACCGATCATCTTATACTCAACCTTTGGATCTCTCTGTCCATAAGCCTGAAGACCGATTCCCTGACGTAACTGGTCCATATCATCAATATGATCCATCCATTTTGCATCGATTACTTTCAGAAGAACTACTCGCTCGATCTCACGCATATGCTCCGGTTCCGGGAACTCTGATTCCTTTGCCTCGTAAACCTTGGCTGCGCGCTCTTTCAGCATATGTTTCAGCTCTTTCTGACTGATATCCTTGACATCTTCTTCTGTAATCATTTCCATCGGGATCGTATTGCGGATCGTCAGGTTCAGTTCTGTCAGATTCCACTCATCGTAATCCTGATCCGGGCTGACCACCATGTCTACAACATTCTCTATATAATCATTCATCATATGGAAGATAGAATCACGCATGTTGTCTCCGTCCAGTACATGACGTCTTTCTTCATAAATAATTTCTCTCTGTTCGTTCATTACCTGGTCATATTCCAGCAGGTTTTTACGAATTCCAAAGTTGTTGCTTTCTATCTTCTCCTGTGCTTTTTCAATCGCACTGGAAAGCATCTTATGCTCGATCTGTTCGCCGTCTTCCACACCAAGTGCATTAAAGACATTCATCAGTCTCTCTGATCCGAACAATCTCATCAGATCATCTTCCAGGGAAATATAGAATCTGGATTCTCCCGGATCTCCCTGACGTCCGGAACGTCCACGCAGCTGATTGTCGATACGTCTGGATTCATGACGCTCGGTTCCGATAATCTTAAGACCACCCGCTGCCCTTGCCTCATCGTCCAGTTTGATATCTGTACCACGACCTGCCATATTCGTTGCGATCGTTACCGCATCATGAATACCTGCCTGCGCAACAATTTCAGCCTCGAGTTCATGGAACTTCGCATTCAATACATTGTGCTTGATACCACGGCGTTTTAACATACCGCTTAACAGTTCGGAATTATCGATTGTGATCGTACCGACCAGTACTGGCTGATGTTTTGCATGTGCTTCTTCGATCGCGTCACATACAGCTCTGAACTTCTCTTTCTGTGTCTTATATACCGCATCTTCAAGATCCTTACGCTGAACAGGTAGATTTGTCGGAATTTCGATAACGTCCATTCCGTAAATCTCGCGGAACTCTTTTTCTTCTGTCAGGGCTGTACCTGTCATACCAGACTTCTTCGCATATTTATTGAACAGGTTCTGGAATGTGATAGTCGCCAGAGTCTTGCTTTCTCTCTTAACCTTTACGTGTTCTTTTGCCTCAATTGCCTGATGCAGTCCGTCTGAATAACGACGTCCCGGCATAATACGTCCGGTAAATTCATCTACAATCAGTACCTCGTCATCTTTTACCACATAATCTTTGTCGCGGAACATCAGATTATGTGCTCGAAGAGCAAGGATAATATTGTGCTGAATCTCCAGGTTCTCAGAATCCGCAAGGTTTTCAATATGGAAGAACTTCTCTACCTTTTTCACACCATCTTCGGTAAGGTTGATATTCTTCTCTTTCTCGTTAACAATAAAGTCTCCCGTCTCTTCAATATCTTCACCCATGATGGCATTCATCTTGGTAAACTCGCCGCTTGCCTCACCACGCTCTAACTGACGTGCAAGTATATCGCATGCTTCATAAAGTTTCGTAGATTTCTCACTCTGTCCGGAAATGATAAGAGGAGTTCTCGCCTCATCGATCAATACTGAATCGACCTCATCGATCAGAGCATAATTCAGTCCCCTCTGAACCAGCTGTTCTTTATAGATCACCATATTATCTCTCAGATAATCGAATCCAAGTTCATTATTTGTCACGTATGTGATATCACACTCATATGCGGCACGTCTCTCATCATTATCCATGCTGTTCAGTACCACACCAACAGTCAGGCCCAGGAACTCATGTACCTGTCCCATCCATTCCGCATCACGTTTGGCCAGATAATCATTGACGGTTACAACATGTACACCTTTTCCCTCCAACGCATTCAGGTACGAAGGAAGTGTTGCCACTAAAGTTTTACCTTCACCAGTCCTCATCTCTGCGATACGTCCCTGATGCAGGATAATACCACCGACGATCTGTACACGGTAGTGCTTCATTCCAAGTACACGGCTTGCTGCTTCTCTTACTACCGCATATGCCTCTGGGAGAATATCATCTAATGTCTCGCCATTTTCCAGACGTTCTTTAAATTCTTTTGTCTTTGCTTTTAATTCCTCATCCGAAAGTTTCTGCATGTCTTCATCCAGTGCCATAACTGCATCTGCAATCGGATAAACTCTCTTCAACTCATTCTGGCTGTGAGTTCCAAATATTTTCTGTATAATATTCATTCGCTATGTGCTCCTTATTCCTGATTATGGACGCAAAACGACCACTCTATTCCCCATTTTATCACTATCTATATTTCAATTCAACCGATTTATAAAGTGTTAACACTTTGTTTACGAAGCTTTCCATTTTCTCTAACGATAATTTTTTATAACATCATACGGAATCTGTCCGCCAAAAAGATCCAACGCACTTCCGATTGTAAAATCAATCTTTCCATTACCAATTTCCCGAATACGTTCCAGATCATCAAGACTTCCAATCCCGCCGGCATATGTCACCGGTATTTCGGCTTGTTCCAGAATCTTTATCAGCTCTTCTTCAATTCCGGACGCCTTTCCCTCAACGTCCACACCATGCACCAGAAATTCGTCACAATATCCTGACAGTTTTTCCAAAATATCTGTATTCAGCTCCACATTCGTAAATGTCTGCCACCGGTCAGTCACAATATAATATTTTTCATCTTTTTTTCTGCAGCTTAAGTCCAGAACCACATGTTCTTTCCCGACGGCATCACACAGATTTTGCAGATTATCCCAGTAGATTTCTCCATTCTTAAATACATACGATGTTACAATTACATGGCTTGCACCGGCCTTCATATATTCCTCTGCATTTTCTGCCGTAATTCCTCCTCCAATCTGCAATCCATCCTGATATGTCTGCAGTGCTTTCAAAGCCTGCCTCTTTGTCTCCGGATAATATTCAGAAGTTGAAGGATTCAACAGAATTACATGTCCTCCCTTTAAGCCGTCCTTTTTATACAAATTTGCAAAATAATCTGCTTCCTGATCTGCCGCAAAGTTTTCTACCGCCTGATCTCCCTGATCAAGAAGGCTGCCCCCTACAATCTGCTTTACTTTTCCATTATGTATGTCGATGCATGGTCTGAATTTCATAAATGCTTTTCTCCTTATTATATTCTTGATTATATTCTTTTTTCAAAACATTTTACCACACTAAAGTATCAGCGTCCAGTACAGATATACTGTACAAAATAAGGATGCAGAGATTTTACTTATCATTTCCCCACATCCTTATATACTATCTATTATTTTGCGTTTTTCGTATCGTTTTTATTAGTGTTATCCCGGTTCTGGTCTGTTGTTCCGTCATTATTCTGGTCCGTCTCATTTTTTCTGTCATTCGGATCGAGATCATCTTCGATATCATCTACACCATCCTGTACATCATCTCCGATTTCATCCATAACTCCATCATTTTCATTATTCCGGTCTGTCACATCATCCTTTACTGTATCATCTGTTCCGGTTGTACCTTCTGTCGCCGAGTTATCATTCGCCGCATTATCATCTGTATTATTTCCACAGGCGGTAAGCCCCATCATGATCCCCGTGCACATGAATACCAGCATGAATTTCTTCCATTGTTTCATTCTCATAATCTCCCTTCGTATATCTTCATCTATGATCAAGTATTACTTGTTACCAGTAATATCTGCATTTTCCAGAAATATATACGAATTTTTCTTTATCAGAATGCTGGTATATTTTTACATTCTTTCAGCAATCACACCACTTCTGTATGCAGCCAGAAGTACTTCCAGATCCGAAATCTGTTCTTTTAACTCTTTTCCGACATCTGTATCTTCTACTTTTTTCCGTTCCAGCGTTCTCTTTACCACCGTGCTGTCCGAATGAATATCACTTTCCTTTTCGATCGCTGCTTCTGTAGACTCAAATGGCTTATGCGCCGCCAGAATCAATCCATAGGAATTATAGATCAGTGTATAACCTGCGATTCCGGTCTCTTTCTGATAAGCTTTCGAAAATCCGCCATCTATAACCAGAACTTTTCCACCGCATTTCACCGGATTTTCTCCATCTTTACACTTTACCGGCACATGACCGTTGATTATATGCGCATCTTCGTTCTCAAGTCCGAATTCTTTCAATATTTTTCCCACTACTTTTTCATCTTCCAGTAAAAGGTAGTATGGATTTTTCTTCTCTTTATGAGTTTCCTTCTCCGCCAGGAAATAGCGTTCAAATGTCGCCATCTTATCCTTTCCAAACAACGGAGAATTTTCACTCAGCCAGATATACCACATGATATCTTTTCCACGTTCTTTTTCTTTAGGATCCATAGCATAGAATCCTTTTCTCACGTAACTTTCAAGTACTTCATAAAGCCCTTTGCCCTTATACGCCCGGCCAAAGATCCTTACACTTTTCAAATTACCGTCCTCTTTTAACGGTACGCAGCCATGATAAAGAAGATTGCCGTTATATACTTTATATAATCCACCTTTATTTAAAAGGAAATGCATATGACGCTGTAATTTTTCGCAGTTTTCAAACGCCCGTTCCAGGCGTTCCATAATATCCTCTTCTTCTTTCGTCAGCGCATATGGTTTTTTCGGATCGATCGTCGGAAAATTTTTATCCAGCAATTTATATTCTTTTCCGTCTAACTCTATCGTTCCTTTTTCATAATTAATATGATGCAATAAATTGCGCTTTTCCAGCTTAAATCCCGGATTCTTTTTTATAATCTGGCTCTCAACTTTGAACTGGATCACAGAAATTGCTTTATGCATCTTTACATCCATCAACATTTCTGTTGCATTGTAATCCGGATTGCCTTTTAATTTAAAGCACTCACACGGATCATCTTTATATGTATTCATGGCAAATGTAGCCAGCGGAAGCAGGTTAATCCCATATCCTTCTTCCAGGATATCCAGGTTGCCATATCTTGCACAGATACGGATCACATTGGCAATGCAGCCTCTCTGCCCTGCTGCAGCTCCCATCCACAAAACATCATGATTTCCCCATTGAATATCAACCGAATGGTACGCCATAAGCTCATCCATAATAATATGTGGTCCAGGACCTCTGTCATAGATGTCTCCGACAATATGCAGATGATCAACCGTCAGACGTTGAATCAGTTCACTCATAGCTATAATGAATTTCTCTGCCCGTCCAATTCTTATAATCGTACTGACAATTGCATTATAATACGATTCTTTATCCGTCATATCATTTTTCTCTGTGATCAGTTCCTCGATCACATAAGCAAAATCCGGAGGAAGTGCTTTTCTTACTTTAGATCTGGTATATTTACTTGCTGTTCTTTTACACACCTCAATCAAGCGGTACAACGTAATCTTATACCAGTCCTCCATATTCTTCTCCGTTTTCTTAATCCGGTCCATCTTCTCTTTCGGATAATAAATAAGAGTAGCAAGGGTCTGTTTATCCCTGCTACTCATAGTATTCCCGAATACATCATCAATTTTACGGCGTACTGAACCAGAGCCATTCTTCAGAACATGCGCAAATGCCTCATATTCCCCATGAATGTCTGTCAGAAAATGCTCTGTGCCCTTTGGCAGATTCAGTATCGCCTGTAAATTAATGATTTCTGTGGAAGCTTTGGCGATGGTCGGATACAGTTGAGAAAGTCTTTCCAGATAACGTTCCTCTAATTGTCTCATAATTACCTCCCGGTCTCCCTGTATATTCTGCTGTTCATAACGATTTATAATTGGATCACGTCAGACATATCATATCTGCCGGCCGGTTTCCCAGCCAGGAATTTTGCTGCTTCTACGGCGCCTTTTCCAAATACGGCCTTAGAATATGCTGTATGTTTGAATTCAATCACTTCATCCTGACCTGCAAAGATCACTTCGTGGTCTCCTACGATTGTTCCACCACGTACTGCCGAAATGCCAATCTCTTTCTGATCACGTTTCTGACGCACCTGACTTCTGTCATATACATAATGATACTGATTATCCGCCGCTTCATTAATTGAATCTGCCAGAGCAAGTGCAGTACCACTCGGCGCATCCAGTTTCTGGTTATGATGCTTCTCTACCAGCTCAATATCATATCCTGCCGGAGAAAGTACTTTTGTCGCATCCTTAAGGATCTTCATAAGCAGATTGATGCCAAGTGACATATTGGCAGATTTTAATACTGCTACTTTCTTTGCTGATTCTTCTACCTTTTCCAGCTGTTCTTCGGAAAGTCCCGTAGTACAAAGTACGACCGGCACCTGTTTTTCAACACAATAGTCAAGCAGTTCATCTGCTGCTGCCGCATTTGAAAAATCAATGATCACATCGGCCTCCACGTCACATGCACCGATGCTTTCAAATACCGGATAGTCATTTGGTACTTTGGTATATTTATCAACTCCGGCTACCAGTTCGATCCCTTCTGTGTTCTTGATTATATCTGTAATGACACGACCCATGTGTCCGTTACAGCCATGCATGATTGCTTTTACCATATTCTTATCCTCCTTTTGTATACTTTGTTATAAAAACAAAGGATACCATATATGTAATGCATCTGTGAAAGCCTGCCGTTGGCAGTTTCTTACAAACGCATGGCGATGTATGATATCCTTCTCTTTTTCTTATTATGCTAACTGAATACCGAAATCTTTCATTGCCTGTGCAAGGTTCTTCTCATGTTCAGGGGATATCTCTGTAAGCGGCATACGAAGTGGTCCGCAGTCAACTCCCATCAGCTGCATTGCTTTCTTAACCGGAATCGGGTTTACTTCGCAGAATAACTGCTCGATCAGCGGCAGTGCTTTCAGCTGAAGTGCTGCACTTCCCTTCACATCTCCGTTAAAATACTTCTCACAGATATCATGTGCTTCATCCGGAGCAACGTTTGACAGTACTGAGATCACACCTTTTCCACCGAGAGATAATACCGGCACGATCTGGTCGTCATTTCCTGAATATACATCAATGTTACCGTCTGTCAGGTTCATGATCTTTGCAACCTGCGAAATATTTCCTGATGCTTCCTTTATACCAACGATATTATCTACTTCTTTCACCAGTTTTGCTGCTGTTGCAGGTTCGATATTGCATCCCGTTCTGCTTGCAACACTATACATAATGATTGGTGCTGTTACTTCTTTTGCCACTGCACTGAAATGTCCGATCAGTCCATTCTGAGTTGCTTTATTATAATAAGGTGTAACCAAAAGTAAACCATCTGCCCCATATTCTGAAGCTTCCTTCGACATATCGATAGCAGTACGTGTACAATTAGAACCTGTTCCTGCAATAACCGGAACTCTCTTGTTAACACGGTCAATTGTGAATTTTACACACTGCATATGCTCTTCTTCTGTCATGGTAGCAGATTCTCCTGTTGTACCGCAGATTACAATGCTGTCTGTTTTATGCTCACAATGAAACTCAATCAATTCATCAAGTCTATCATAATTAATACTTCCATCTTCATTAAATGGTGTGACAATTGCCACGCCGGCTCCTGTAAAAATAGCCATAGTGATCCTCCTGACTTTCATATAATCTAATGAAATTCTATCATCAATTAAATATGATGTCAATCCGAACCCTTATCTAAACTTTTACCATCCCTTATTCATCCATACATTCCAGTTTACTGACCGACACTTCATATGCAACCCTTTTCTGTGATTCCGTTTCTGTAATTTTTTTCATATATTCACGGCTCTGAATTCTTCCCATTACCTGCACATGTTCTCCAACCTCAAAAGCAGAGGCAAATCTGGCATTCCTTCCCCAGCAGATACATGGAATGTAATCAGACTTTCCATATGGCCGGTTCACTGCCAGCAATAGATCTGCAATCTCTCTGCCAAGCGGTGTCTTACGGTAAACAGGCTGTTTGCAGATATAACCATCCAGAAAAATCTGATTCGTCTTTGCACCGTCAAGTTCTTCTTCCACAAATGTAATTTCCCTGACAAATACGGATAAAATCAGACGGTTTTTCATTTCTTCATGCCGGTTGTAGGACCTGAACTGTCCGTTTACCATAATGAATTCTCCCGTGTAATCTTTCGTAACATCAATCAGACGCTCCGAGATCATGAGTGGGATCCTGTCTTTGGAATTGCTGAGCCGCTTCACATCCACCTCTACCATATAGAAGCCTTCTCCAAATACTTCATGGCTGAATGAAAATGGTGTCACGATTTCTCCCATAACGGTTACCTGGTTGTTCTCAATCATCTTATCTGACATAATTTTGTAATCTCCCTTCCTCTGAATCGTATTTTGAGTCATTACAAAGTCTATGAATCAAATCAGTATTTTAGAACTAAATACTTGTAAATTTTAAAAAATGTGATAAACTAATGTGGTTGCAGATAATAATAGGTAGAGAAAAGGAAGATTCGTAATGAAGACAAAACGTGAAGATGTACGTAATATCGCGATTATCGCCCATGTTGACCATGGTAAGACAACATTAGTAGATGAATTATTAAAGCAAAGCGGTGTATTCCGTGAGAATCAGGAAGTAGCAGAACGTGTCATGGACTCTAACGATATCGAAAGAGAACGTGGAATCACAATCCTCTCCAAGAATACTGCCGTCACCTACAACGGTGTAAAGATCAATATTATAGATACTCCGGGACATGCTGACTTCGGTGGAGAAGTAGAACGTGTCCTTAAGATGGTTAACGGTGTTATCCTCGTCGTTGATGCGTTCGAGGGAGCTATGCCGCAGACCAAATTCGTACTCCGCAAAGCTATGGAATTAAAGCTTCCAGTCATCGTATGTATCAACAAGATCGACCGTCCGGAAGCAAGAGCCGAAGAAGTGATCGATGAAGTTCTCGAACTTCTCATCGACCTTGGTGCTTCTGACGAACAGTTAGACTGCCCATTCGTATACGCATCCGCTAAGAATGGTGTGGCTGCACTTGAGATTTCGGATGAAATGAAAGACATGAAGCCTCTGTTTGAGACCATTCTGGATTATATTCCTGCACCAGAAGGAGATCCGGAAGCTCCGACTCAGGTTCTGATCAGTACGATTGACTATAATGAATACGTTGGACGTATCGGTGTTGGTAAAGTAGATAACGGTACAATCGCAGTTAACCAGGACATGGTTGTTGTCAACCATCATGATCCTGACAAACAGAAGAAAGTTAAGATCAGTAAATTATATGAATTTGACGGTCTGCAGAAAGTAGAAGTAAAAGAAGCATCTATCGGTGCAATCGTGGCAATTTCAGGTATCTCTGACATTTCCATCGGTGATACACTCTGCTCACCTGAAAATCCGACACCAATTCCGTTCCAGAAGATTTCTGAACCAACAATCTCTATGGATTTCGTTGTAAATGACAGTCCGTTTGCCGGACAGGAAGGAAAATATGTAACTTCCCGTCACTTACGTGATCGTCTGATGCGCGAACTGAACACAGATGTCAGCCTTCGTGTTGAAGATACCGAAAACATGGACGCATTCAAAGTATCCGGACGTGGTGAACTTCACCTTTCCGTTCTAATTGAGAATATGAGACGTGAAGGATATGAATTCGCAGTCAGCAAAGCTGAGGTTCTGTATCACAAAGACGAGAATGGTAAACTTCTTGAGCCAATGGAGATTGCTTACATTGATGTACCTGATGAATACACTGGTGTCGTTATTGATAAACTGAGCCAGAGAAAAGGTGAATTACAGACAATGGGTGCTGCCAATGGTGGATATACACGTCTTGAGTTCCGTATCCCATCCCGTGGTCTGATCGGTTACCGTGGTGATTTCCTGACAGACACAAAGGGAAATGGTATCATGAACACTGCATTCGACGGATACGCTCCATATAAGGGAGATATCCAGTATCGTAAACAGGGATCTCTGATTGCATACGAGACCGGTGAGTCTGTAACTTATGGTCTGTACAGTGCTCAGGAGCGTGGAACACTCTTCATCGGTGCCGGTGAAAAAGTTTATTCCGGTATGGTCATCGGTGAAAATGCAAAAACAGATGATATCGAAGTAAATGTATGTAAGACCAAGCATCTTACCAATACTCGTTCTTCCAGCGCAGATGATGCACTTCGTCTGACACCTCCGACAGTCCTCAGTCTGGAGCAGGCAATCGACTTCATCGATACAGATGAACTTCTGGAGGTTACTCCGGAATCACTCCGTATTCGTAAGAAGATTCTGGATCCTAAGATGAGAAAACGTGTAAATCGCTAATGAATAAACATTTACGGTTATAACTGACCGCACGAAAGCGGCAGAAAATAAAATATATAAAACAGTTTTTGTTCACGAAAACCTGACAATTTATATATTTTATTTTCTGCCGCTTTTTTGTTCTCATCTGCAGCACACATTACTAAAAATTTTCCTTCTCCATTGTTCTTCATTTTGATATGATATCTTTCTTTGGGATATTGGCAAATATCTTTTTTTCACTTATACTGGAATTACAGCGAAAATCTATATAAAAGAAAGGAATCCACGAATGAAAGAACTGATTTCTCACCTTCTCAAACAGGTGGCCGCAATTCTGGAATATGTGATTGCATTTATGCTTGCGATCGGTATCATACTGCTTTGCCTTCGTATGGTATGTTCACTTCAGTATATTCCGAATCTGAACACCTATCCGAATTACGATGATCTTCTCGAGGTTTGTTTTAATCTGATCATCGGTGTCGAATTGATCCGTATGATGTATTCGCACTCTCCGAGTACCGTATTTGAGGTTCTGCTTTTTGCGATTGCAAGACACATCATTATGGACCACACTTCCATCTACAGCAGTCTGATCGGCGTCTGTTCCATCGCAGTCTTATTTGCAACCAGAAAATTCTTATTCTCCGAATTCGACATAGCAGACGAAACGGTATTCCGTGCTTCAACCAAGGCTAAAGTTGTCAACAAGATTCTCAGCGTGAACATTCCGCATGAAGCAGATGATACCCTTTCCAATGTACTGCTGCGGCATCTCGAAGAACAGAATATCACGCCCCGTGTTGGTGCATGTTATTACTTCCACGATTGCGGTCTGCGGGTTGCCAAACTTCATGATGGAAAAATTTCAAGAATTCAGGTAATTCGTGCTATACATTAGCGGCCAAACATGTTATACTACACATATCAGATAGATTGCCGGTTCGAGTAACAATTGTCAGATTATAATTCATTTATTTGATGATTGTATAACGTGCAATTATTTGAAATTATGTCGCAAAGGAGTTGGGCATCATGAAATTTATTATTATTGGAAAGAACATCGATGTAACACCAGGCTTAAGAGAGGCCGTAGAAAGCAAGTTAGGAAAGTTAGGAAGGTACTTTACTCCGAATACAGAGATTCACGTAACCTTAAGTGTACAGAAAGGACATCAGAAAATTGAAGTAACAATTCCTGTAAAGGGTGGTCTGGTTCGTTCCGAACAGGAAAGTTCTGATATGTATGTATCGATTGATCTTGTAGAAGAAGTCATCGAACGTCAACTTCGTAAATATAAAAATAAACTGGTAGCACGTGAACAGGAAGGCGGTAACTTCAAACAGGAATTCTTTGACGCCGAAGATAATATTGAAGATGACGGCGAGATTAAAATCGTACGTACCAAAAAATTCGGATTTAAACCTATGTATCCGGAAGATGCATGTGTTCAGATGGAGCTTCTCGGACATGATTTCTATGTTTTCTGTAATGCAGAATCAGATGAAGTGAATGTAGTATACAGACGTAAAAACGGAACATTTGGTTTGATCGAGCCTGAATTTTCTTAAATCGCAACTCATAATCTTATAAAAATATGGCAATAACAAAAGCCGTACGCAATATCTCCTAAAGAACAGCTCCTTTCATGAGATATCGTGTACGGCTTTTGTATATTATTTTTATATTATATTTTCTTCCAAAATTGTCGGCACCCCATCAATCTCTGCATAATAACATTCTTCACCTGCTGTCATCTCTGCCTGCGCATTTGTCCCCTCAGTAATTGCATGCATAACCTGATCCACATCCGTTTTTGGAATCAGTACTTCCAGTTCTACTTTATCCGTATAGACAGTATCTAATATCTTCAGCTCTCTCTGCGCCAGAATATACTGAATCTTTCCAAATGTCGTATAGTCTGTTTCTATATGAAGTTTCACTCCTAAAATTTTCGTAATGACCACCGAGGCATCAAGTCCCGCTTTCACGGCTCCCGAATATGCTCTGACCAGTCCACCGGTTCCAAGAAGGGTTCCTCCGAAATACCGGGTCACCACAACAGCCACATTCCTCAGTTCATTTCCAAGCAATACATCTAGCATCGGTTTGCCGGCTGTACCGTTTGGTTCGCCGTCATCACTGCATCTTTGAAGCTGTCCTCTCTCCCCTATTATATATGCAAAACAGTTATGTCTTGCATCCCAGTATTTTTTTCTTGTCTTCTCTACAAATTCAAGTGCTTCTTCCTCTGTATTTACCGGTACCACAGTCGCAATAAATCGTGACTTTTTTTCTACAATCTCATCTTCTCCACCCCGATAAATAGTTCTGTATTCTGGTAACATATTGTCATCCTTTCGTATAATTTACAACTTTATACATAATATAATACCTAATTTCTTAAGATTTTCCTACTCAAATATGAAGTTTTCATTTTTTTCTTTATAAAAGAGTGTACATTTGCTATAATAACTTGGTATAAAGGAGGCTTAAACGCATGAACTATGGAAAGAAAAAAGCTGCGAAAAGGCAGAAAAAAATAACGTCCAAATCTACAATGCAGGGGAAACGCATCGTTGTCCGTTTGTTCAAGGCACTGCTGATCTGTATCGTACTTGCTGCAGTAGTCGGAATGGCCGGCGGCGGTCTTTTTATAAAAAAGATTATTGATGACACTCCGCATGTTTCCACTTCTGACGTTAAACCGAAAGGATTTACTACTTTCGTTTATGCTGATGACGGAAGCACTGAGATTGAACGTTTTGTATCTTCTGGTTCCAATCGAGTATACAAGTCTATTGATGAGATACCGAAAAATCTTCAACATGCTTTTGTTGCAATCGAGGATGAGCGTTTTTATAAGCATAACGGTATAGATCTTCAGGGTATTGCCCGTGCTGCGGTAGTGGGTATTGCCCGGGGCGGTTTTTCTGAAGGTGCCAGTACTCTGACTCAGCAGCTGATCAAGAACAATGTATTCCCGAACTTTACAAAAGAGAAAAATTTCTATGATAAATTACAACGTAAAATTCAGGAACAGTATCTTGCAGTACAGATTGAAAAGCAGATGAATAAAAATGAGATTATGGAAAGTTATCTCAACACAATCAACCTTGGACAGAATTGTCTGGGTGTACAGTCTGCTTCTCAACGTTATT
The DNA here is from genome assembly GCF_025150085.1 of Dorea longicatena. NCBI lineage: Bacteria > Bacillati > Bacillota > Clostridia > Lachnospirales > Lachnospiraceae > Dorea > Dorea longicatena. The sequence continues at coordinate 869,723 of NZ_CP102280.1, read as the reverse complement.
TTGGTAAAGATGTTTCCGATCTGACATTATCTGAATGTGCGGTAATTGCCGGAATCACACAGAATCCGACAGATTATGATCCAGTTACACGTCCCGAGAATAACAAGATCAGACGTAATAAAGTATTAAAGAATATGCTGGAGCAAGGCTATATCAGCCAGAAGCAGTATGATAAAGCGATGTCCGATGATGTCTATGCAAGAATCCAGGCAACCAGCGCTTCTTCCCAAGCTGATAATGCATACAGTTACTTTGTTGATGCACTTGCACAGCAGGTAATCCAGGATCTGAAAGATCAGCTTGGCTACACTGATACACAGGCTTACAATGCCGTTTACAGCGGCGGTCTCAGTATCTACTCTACACAAAATCAGGAAATGCAGAAAATCTGTGATGAAGAAGCTAATAATGATGCCAACTATCCTGGTCTGAAAGAGTATGGTCTTGATTATGCGCTGACGGTAACCCGTGCTGATGGATCGGTTGAAAACTATGGAAGTAATAATATTAAAAATTATGTAGAAAAAACTTACGGAAATGCTCAGGGACTTCTCTACTCCAGTGAAGATGCCGCAAAAGCAATGGTGGCAGAATGGAAATCCACGATTGCCCAGGAGGGTGATACCTATGATGAACGTATTACCATTACCCCTCAGCCACAGTCTTCTATCACAATCATGGATCAGAAGACCGGACAGATCAAAGCAATGGTCGGCGGCCGTGGAGAAAAAGCTTCCAGTCTTGGACTGAACAGAGCTTATCAGGGTTCCAAGAGACAGCCTGGTTCTACTTTTAAGATCCTTGCAGCTTATGCACCGGCATTAGATTCCTGTGATAAGACACTCGCAACAACAATTGATGATGAACCATATACCTTAAAGAATGGAAATGTTTTGCGGAATGCCAACAAACAGTACGGCGGTACAACAACGCTCAGAAATGGTATCAAAAAATCCATCAACGTAGTTGCCGTAAAGTTAAGCGATGAAATCACTCAGGAATTAGGCTATGAATACTGTGAAAAATTCGGTATCAGTACTCTGGTAAAAGACAAAACAATCAACGGCAAGGTCTTTGATGACAGCACTTCACAGACGCTCGCACTTGGTGGAATCACAGAAGGTGTCTATAACTATGAAATGTGTGCTGCTTATGCCTCTATCGCTAACGGCGGCGTCTATAACAAACCAACTTTATATAGTAAAGTTGTAGACCACGATGGCAACGTTCTTCTTGACGGAACAGGCGAATCTCATACAGTTATCAAAGACAGCACAGCTTATCTTCTTACCAGTGCAATGGAAGATGTTGTCAATTCCGGAACAGGTACAGCATGCCAGCTTCCGAATATGCCGGTAGCCGGAAAGACAGGTACCACAACATCCAATAAAGACTTATGGTTCTGTGGATTTACACCATATTATACATGTGCTGTATGGGGCGGTTATGACGACAATAAAGAATGTGATTATGACACAAGTTTCCGCTTCAGACTCTGGAAAGGTATTATGAGTCGTATTCACGAGAATCTGGAAAGTAAAGATTTTAAGGTTCCGACCTCTGTTGAGAAAAAGAGTATATGTACTATTACCGGAAAGCTTGCAACCAACGGATGCCCTTCTATTACAGAATATTTTGCCAAAGACACGCTTCCATCCGAAACATGTTCCGGTCACGGATACTCTTCTGGAAGAAAGTATAAGTCTTCTACAGAAGACAATGATACAACTAAAGATGCTTCTTCTTATTCAAACAATACAGGAAACAGTTATAACAATAATACAGGCACTACCAGTGATAATACCGGTGGTAACACAGGTGGTTCTACCGGCGGTAATACAGGTGGCTCTACCGGCGGTAATACAGGTGGTGGTTCTACCGGTGGTAATACAGGTGGTGGTTCTACCGGTGGTAATACAGGTGGTGGTTCTACCGGTGGTAATACAGGTGGCTCTACCGACGGAGATACTTCTCAGTAACCATACTGTACAAACCTATGATATCTACAGAAAGGTATCTACAGGACCTGCCACTGGCAGCTCCTTCCAAATGCATGACAATAAAAAAACTGCGGGAACAAAATGTTTCCGCAGTTTTTATTATACCTGACATCCAAAAGGATGTATAACGCTCTAAAAGCTCTAAAGAATCAGTTTCGCAGCTCCACAGATACCGGCATCATTTCCTAATGTAGCAAGAACAAATTCCGTATCTTTGTTCGCAAAGAATGCTTTTTCCTTAAAATTCTTTTCAACATACTGAAGAAGTACTTCTCCTGCTTTCGAAACGCCTCCTCCAATTACAATTGCTGAAGGATCTGCAACAGCTGCAAGATTAGCCATCGCATGTCCAAGATATTTTCCAAATTCCTCTGCAATCTCTTTTGCCACTTCATCGTCTGCCTTAACAGCATCAAATACGGTCTTGGCGCTGACTTCCTGTCCTCTTAATACAGACGCTTTATCATCCTTAGCCAGACGAATATTGGCAAGTCTTGTAATACCTGTTGCAGATGCATACTGCTCCAGGCATCCTGTGTTGCCGCAGCCGCAGTGATCTGTCTCTTCATAATTCACACAAAGATGTCCGATCTCACCACCTGCACCATGTGCTCCTACCAATGGTTTACCATCAATAATAATTCCACCGCCGACTCCGGTTCCAAGTGTGACCATAATAATATTTTTGCGGCCCTTTCCTGCACCCAGCCACATCTCTCCAAGTGCAGCTACATTGGCATCATTCCCTATCTCTGCTTTCATACCGGAAAGTTCTTCCATCTCTCTTTTTACTTCTTTATATCCCCAGCCAAGGTTTGCTGTATTCTGAACAACTCCTTCTGAATCTACCGGTGCAGGAACTCCGACTCCGATTCCTTCCACTTCATCTTTCGGAATCTGCTTTTCCTCTAACTTTTCATTCAAAGCAGCGGCAATATCCGGAAGAACGGCTTCACCCTGATTCTCTGTGCGTGTCTTAATCTCCCATTTATCTACAATCTCTCCTTCGGTTGTAAACAAACCTAATTTTACAGTTGTTCCCCCAATATCTACTCCAAAGCAATATTTCATTTTCTGTATTTCTCCTATTTCTTTATTAAATTCTGCTGAACACGTTTGTACAGTTCCTGAGCTGCATTATATCCCATCTGTTTCTGTCTGTGGTTAACTGCTGCCGTCTCAACAATGATTGCAAGATTACGTCCAGGACGAATTGGCAGATGATGGCAAACCACTTTGTTACCAAGGAATTCTGTATATTCTTCTTCGAGACCGAGGCGGTCGTATTCTTTATTCTTATTCCACTCTTCCAGAGTGATAACAAGATCAATATTCTGTGTCTCTCTGACACTTAATACACCAAACAGAGCCTTGACGTCTACGATACCGATACCTCGCAGTTCGATAAAATGTCTCGTAATATCCGGTGCCGTTCCTACAAGTGTCTCATCACTGACTCTGCGGATTTCAACTACATCATCACTGACAAGACGGTGTCCACGTTTGATCAGCTCCAGAGCCGCCTCACTTTTACCGATTCCGCTTTCTCCCATGATCAGTACTCCGACACCATATACATCAACCAGCACACCATGGATAGAAATGCATGGCGCAAGTTCTACATTCAGCCAGCGGATAATCTCTGCTGTAAATTCTGATGTCTTCTTCTCTGTCTGGAACACTGGAATATTAGCCTTTTCTGCCATTTCAAGAAGCATTGCCTCCGGCGGAAGGTTTCTGCAGAAGATCAGACATGGAATCTTGTAAGAAAGCAGTGTTTCATAAATCTTTTTTTTCTTAACTTCATCTGTCATCTTCTCCAGGAATGTGTACTCCACATATCCTATGATCTGCACACGTTCGGAATCAAAATGTTCAAAGAATCCGGTAAGCTGCAAAGCCGGTCTGTTAATGTCTGGTATCTCAACTTCTTTTTCGGAAAGATCTACATCCGGTGTAAGATTTTTGAGATTCATTTTTTCAACGAGTGTTTTTAATTTTACTTTATTCGCCATATTCTTTTACCTCACACGTATTAAAAATCTGATAGCCCTATTATACCATACTTAAGTATCCTGGTGAAAAAATTTATACACTTCCTGCGCAGATTTTTCATTCATGGACGGCAGCTCTTTCAGATCATCCACTGTTGCATTCCGGATTGCTTCAATATTTTCAAAGCTCCGCATCAGGTCTTTTCTTCTTGCAGGTCCCACTCCCGGAATATCATCCAGTATCGAATGTACCTGTCCTTTACTTCTTAACTGTCTGTGGAATGTGATTGCGAACCGATGCGCCTCATCCTGTATTCTGGTGATCAGGCGAAAACATTCCGAATTACGGTCAATCGGTAATTCTACATTATTGAAATACAATCCTCTGGTTCTGTGATTATCGTCTTTTACCATTCCACACACAGGAATGTGCTGATTCAGCTTCTCCAGGACCTCCAATGCAATATTCACCTGTCCCCGGCCTCCGTCCATCATGATCAGATCCGGGAATGCCTGAAATCCGCCTGTCTCACTTTCATCCTGTCGTTCCCTTAATCCATGCTCGAATCTTCGGGTCAACACCTCATTCATACTTGCGTAGTCATCCGGTCCCTGTACACTTTTTATCTTAAATTTGCGATAATCATTACGCTTTGGCTTTCCATGCTCATAAACGACCATAGAACCAACCGAATCAAATCCGTTTGTATTAGAGATATCATAAGCCTCCATACGTATAATTCCGGTAAGTCCCAGTATTTTTTCCAGTTCCTTCACCGCTCCGATCGTTCTTCCTTCTTCACGCTTCAGACGTTCTTTGTCATTCTTTAATACCATCTGTGCATTCTTCTGCGCCAGCTCTACCAGCTTTTCTTTTGTCCCTTTCTTCGGTATACGAAGCCGTACTTTATGTTCCCTTCTGGTCGTCAGCCACTCCTCTATAATCTCCTGGTCTTCAATCTCTTCCGGCAACATTAACTCGGCCGGGATATACGGTGTTCCTGCATAAAATTGCTTGATAAAGCTTGACAGGATTTCGCTTTTTGTATCATTTTCCGCAATCTTCAGATAAAAATGATCCCGTCCGATCAACCTTCCTCCCCGGATAAAGAAGACTTGTACAACCGCGTCCTCACCTTCCGAAGCCATTGCAATAATATCCCTGTCGTCCCCCGCTGTATCTGTAATCTTCTGTTTCTGAGCGATCTTCTGAACGCTTGCAAGAAGTTCCCTGTATTCTATTGCTTTCTCGAATTCCAGATTTTCGGATGCATCCAGCATCTTTTCTTCCAGTTCTTTTAATATCGGATCATAATTTCCATTCAGGAATCTTACTACTTCATCAATAGATTTCCTGTACTCTTCTCTGGAAATGTAGCCCTGACACGGCGCATAACACTGATGGATATGATAATTGAGACACGGACGTTCTTTTCCGATATCTTTTGGGAGTGAACGATTGCAGCTTCGAATATGATAAAGCTTTCGTATCAGTTCAATGGTATCTTTTACTGCACCGGTACTGGTATACGGACCAAAATATTTTGCCTTATCTTTCTTCATCCGCCTTGCCATCATTACACGCGGGAAAGGTTCATTTACAGTTACTTTTATAAATGGATACGTTTTATCATCCATCAGCATCGTATTGTATTTTGGTCTGTGTTCTTTAATCAGATTACATTCCAGAACAAGCGCTTCCAGCTCGGAATCCGTCACAATATATTCGAACCTGGAAATATGTGTCACCATCTGTTCTATCTTGGCTCCCTTATTCCTGCTGCTCTGAAAATACTGTCGGACACGGTTTTTAAGACTGATTGCTTTTCCGACATAAATGATCGCATCTTTTTCATCGTGCATAAGATATACACCTGGTTTTCCCGGCAGCTTCTTCAGTTCTTCCTGTATATTAAAATTTTCCATATATGTCACCTGTACATTTTCTTTTACTATTTTCTTACCCGTTGCTTATGAATGTTACACAGATTCTTTTACAATCAGAAGCGAATAATAGCTGGCATGCTCTGGTATATCTTCCAACCGTTCATATATCTGTTCGTCTGCCATCCCACAATTTTCTATCATCTTTACATCCACATTTTTTTCTTCCAGGATTTCCCTTACCTCCGCTAATCTGGAAGCAGACTTCATCAGGATCTTCGTTCCCGGATATCTCAATGCGTTCCTTATATCATAGCTGGATGGAATCACATGAAGCTCATCTGCTCTGTCTGCCAGACTTTCATTCAGTTTTGATGCAGCTGCGCAAAATGATGGAATCCCGTTTATAATTGATGTTTCATATCCTTTTTCCTTTATAATACGTTGAATATACATATAAGTCGAATAAATCGTTGGATCTCCCAATGTCAGATATGCTACATCTTTTCCCTTTTCCAGTTCCTCTATGATCCTTTTGGCAGCTTTCTCATAATTCTGATTCAGAATCTGTCTGTCCTTTGTCATCGGCGTATCTAGATCCAGATATTCTTTTTCTTCCATATTATCTACCATTCCTGCCGCAATTCTGTAACTGACCGCATGTTCCCTGCCCTTCGCAGGCACTGCTATTACCGGACATTTTTCTATCGTACGAACAGCCTTATACGTCATAAGTTCCGGATCACCTGGACCAACTCCGACTCCGAACAATCTTCCTTTCATGTTATATCTCCTCCAGAATAATCTTATCCTGCCTATTATATACCAGACAAATATAATTGAAAAGAAAAAAGATATGAAGCCGGCTCTTGCCATACTTCATATCTTTTGTTCTTTTTTATAGAATTCTATTCTTCATGAACAGATTCAGTTGCTGTTCCGACAGTTTTTTCTTCTGTCTTTTCTGATTTTTCCTGTACATCTGCGTTATGCGCATCATCTATATCATCTGCCGGCTTCATCACAAATCCTTCACCCTCTACCGGATTCATACCGATTCTTGCTTCTTCCTTCTTCGGTGCATCCGGATCAATTCCTTCTACTTCATGGAAAATCTCCATAAATTCTTTTCCGGTAATTGTCTCTTTTTCAATCAGGAATGCAGCAATTTTATCCAGCGCCTGTCTGTGATTTCTCAGAAGCTGTTTTGCCTCTTCGTAAGCATCTTTCAACATCTTCATAACTTCTTCGTCAATCTCTGATGCTGTCTGCTGTCCACAGTTGCTGACCGGGCGTCCGTCCAGATAACGGTTCTGAATAGATTCCAGACCGATCAATCCGAATTTCTCGCTCATACCATACTGTGTGATCATCGCTCTTGCTACGCTTGTTGCTTTCTCAATATCATTAGAGGCTCCTGTTGTAACCGTATCAAACACTACTTCTTCTGCCGCACGTCCTGCAAGCAGTCCGACTAACATTGCCTGAAGTTCTTTTTTGGTATTCAGGAATTTTTCTTCTTCCGGAGTCTGCATTACATAACCAAGTGCTCCCATTGTACGTGGAACGATTGTAATCTTCTGTACCGGCTCCGCATCTTTCTGCAATGCACTTACAAGTGCATGTCCGACTTCATGGTAAGAAACAATCCTTCGTTCTTCCTGGCTCATGATACGGTCTTTCTTTTCCTTACCTACAAGTACCACTTCTACCGCTTCAAATAAATCAGACTGACATACTGCATTTCTTCCATGCTTTACAGCATTAATTGCCGCTTCATTGATCATATTTGCAAGATCAGAACCTACTGCTCCGGATGTCGCAAGTGCGATTTCCTCCAGATTGACTGTCTCATCCATCTTCACATCTTTAGAATGAACCTTCAGGACTTCTACACGTCCTTTCAGATCTGGTTTTTCAACAATGATACGTCTGTCAAAACGTCCCGGTCTTAATAATGCAGGATCCAAAATCTCCGGTCTGTTAGTTGCAGCCAGAAGTACCAGTCCTTTATTGCTTTCAAATCCATCCATCTCTGCAAGCAGCTGATTCAGTGTCTGCTCACGCTCATCATTGCCGCCCATCTGATTGTCTCGGCTTTTACCGATCGCATCAATCTCGTCGATGAAAATGATACATGGTGCCATCTGCTGTGCCTGCTTGAACAGATCACGCACTCTGGATGCTCCGACACCGACATACATTTCCACAAATGCCGAACCACTCAATGAAAAGAACGGCACCTTTGCTTCTCCTGCTACTGCTTTCGCCAAAAGCGTCTTACCTGTTCCCGGAGGGCCGACCAACAGTGCTCCCTTCGGAAGCTTTGCACCGACACTCGTATATTTTCCCGGATTATGGAGAAAATCTACCACTTCCTGTAAAGATTCTTTCGCTTCATCCTGTCCGGCTACATCTTTAAATGTAACTCCGGTCTGCTTTTCCACATACATCTTGGCATTGCTCTTACCGATTCCCATCATGCCGCCGCCCTTTGACATACGCTTTGTCATCCAGATGATCATTCCGACAAAGAATGCAATTGGCAGGAATGTTAAGATCACGTTCATCGCTACTGCCGATGTAGTATCCGGAATCTCCTGCTTAAACTCCACGCCTGCCTTCTCCAGACGCTTTGTCAAGTCATCGTCATTCACCACTCCTGTGTAATATTCCTGTGCAACCCCGCTGTCCTTGTCCTTTTTTGTAACAATCATGATTTTGTCACTCTGGATCTGTACTTTTCTGACCTCTCCGTCATCTACCATTTTCAGAAATTTATTATAGGTAATCTCTTTTGCAGAGGTCATTCCCTGAAACTGGAACAGTGCGATCACCAGGATCGATGTAATAACTGTGACCAGTAAAATAAACGATATACCCTGTTTATTATTCTTGTTATTCTTATTATTCTGGTTATCCATTTTAATCCTCCTGTATACCTAATTATTATATAGAGCGTCATGTTAGAAATCAATAAAAACATTATGAAAAGATTGTAAACTTCCTATGTGTTGTAGTATACTTGAAATGAAAATGCTTATGCCGCTTCCGGCGCATTTTTCTTTTCATTTTTATACCAAAGTATGACGGCAGATCTGCATACAGCAGTTTTACCGCATCAAAAATCAAATAAATTTTAAACGAGGGCATATACTTATGAAAATTGGATTCGATAACGAAAAATATTTAAAAATGCAGTCCGAACACATCCGTGAACGCATCGGTCAATTTGACAACAAACTTTATCTGGAATTTGGTGGTAAACTTTTTGATGATTATCATGCTTCCAGAGTTCTTCCCGGATTCCAGCCAGACAGCAAGCTTTGCATGTTAAGAGAACTTTCTGATCAGGCCGAGATCGTCATCGTCATCAGTGCCGAAGACATTGAAAAGAACAAGATCCGCGGTGATCTTGGTATCACCTATGATTCCGATGTACTTCGCCTGATGCAGATTTATCAGGGGCTGGGGCTTTATGTCGGAAGCGTTGTTATTACCAAATATAACGCTCAGGAAAGTGCTGAATTATTCAAAAACCGCCTGGAAAAACTGGGTATCAAAGTGTACCGCCACTACCTGATCCCTGGCTACCCTACAAATGTACCATTTATTGTAAGTGACGACGGATATGGAAAAAATGATTATATCAAGACAAGCCGTCCGCTGGTCGTTGTAACTGCACCAGGACCTGGAAGCGGTAAAATGGCAGTCTGCCTGTCCCAGTTATATCACGAACACAAACACGGAATCAAAGCCGGATACGCCAAATTCGAAACATTCCCAATTTGGAATATCCCGTTGAAGCATCCGGTTAACCTCGCTTACGAGGCAGCAACAGCTGATCTGAATGATATCAATATGATTGATCCGTTCCATCTCGAAGCATATGGTGAGACAACCATCAACTATAATCGTGATGTAGAGATTTTCCCTGTATTAAATGCAATGTTCCAGCGCATCTACGGTGAAAGTCCTTATAAATCTCCAACCGATATGGGAGTGAATATGGCCGGAAACTGTATCTGCGACGACGATGCATGTCAGGAAGCTTCCCGTCAGGAGATTATCCGCAGATACTATGCATCCAGAAGAAGACTCTTGCTTGGTGCATGCTCTGAAGAAGAGACTTATAAATTAGAAATGTTAATGAATCAGGCAAATATTACGGTTCATGACAGACCGGTCGTCGATGCAGCATTGGCAGAAGCCGAACGGACCAACGGACCTGCGGCAGCACTGGAACTCCCGGATGGATCAATCGTCACTGGAAAGACATCCGATCTTCTCGGTGCATGCTCTGCCCTGCTGTTAAATGCATTAAAAGAACTTGCAGGTATTGAACATGAGATTAAGATCATCTCACCACAGGCAATCGAACCAATCCAAAGTCTGAAGACCAAGTATCTGGGCAGCCGTAATCCACGTCTGCATACCGATGAAGTCCTCATTGCACTTTCCGTAAGTGCCGCAACCAGCAAAGACGCCAGACTTGCAATGGATCAGCTTCCAAAATTAAAAGGCTGTCAGGTTCATGTATCTGTCATGCCGGGGTCTGTAGACATCAAACAGTTCAAGCGTCTGTCTATTCAGGCAACTTTTGAAGCAAAATATGAAAAAAACTCTGTATTTTTTAATAACAAAGGTGTATAATCTTAAAGTATTTTTTTGAACACTTTATAACAGAGAAACTATTTTTGACTTAAGGAGGAAGTTATGGCAGTAAAATACGTATTCGTTACAGGCGGTGTAGTATCCGGATTAGGTAAAGGAATTACGGCTGCGTCCCTCGGACGTCTGTTGAAAGCCCGTGGTTACACAGTCACAATGCAGAAATTTGACCCGTATATCAACATTGACCCTGGTACTATGAACCCTGTACAGCATGGTGAAGTATTTGTAACTGATGATGGTGCTGAGACCGACCTTGACCTTGGACATTATGAAAGATTCATCGATGAAAGTCTGAGCAAGAATTCAAATGTAACAACTGGTAAAATCTACTGGTCTGTTCTTCAGAAAGAACGCCGCGGAGATTTCGGCGGAGGAACGGTTCAGGTTATCCCACATATTACAAACGAGATCAAATCCCGCTTCTACCGCAACCCTGCTGCTGATAATACGGAAATTGCCATTATTGAAGTCGGTGGAACTGTTGGTGACATCGAAAGCCAGCCTTTCCTGGAAGCCATTCGTCAGTTCCAGCATGAAAAAGGACGTGAAAATGTTATCCTGATCCATGTTACACTGATTCCATATCTGAAAGCTTCTCAGGAAATGAAGACCAAACCTACACAGGCAAGTGTAAAAGATCTTCAGGGAATGGGAATCCAGCCGGATATCCTGGTATGTCGTTCCGAATATCCGCTCGGTGTCGGAATCAAGGACAAGATTGCATTATTCTGTAATGTACCTGCTAACCATGTACTGCAGAACCTGGATGTAGAATATCTCTACGAAGCACCTCTTGCAATGGAAAAAGAGAACCTTGCAGGTGTCGTATGTGAATGTCTGCACCTTGATTGTCCGGAACCAGACTTAAAAGACTGGACAGAGATGGTTGACTACCTTAAGAATCCAAACACAGAAGTCACAGTTGCTCTGGTTGGTAAATATATCCAACTTCATGACGCTTACATCAGCGTGGTAGAAGCCTTAAAACATGGTGGAATCTTCAGCCGTGCAACCGTAAATATCAAATGGATCGATTCCGAAACTGTTACTGCCGATAATGTAGATGAATTACTCGGTGATGTAAGTGGTATTCTGGTTCCGGGAGGATTCGGTACACGTGGAATTGACGGAAAACTCGAAGCAATCAAATATGCCCGTACACACAATGTACCTTTCTTAGGTCTGTGTCTCGGAATGCAGCTTTCTATCGTAGAATTTGCAAGAGACGTTCTTGGATATAACGATGCACACAGTGCTGAGCTTGATCCGAACACTACACATCCGGTTATCCATATCATGCCGGAACAGATCGGTATCGAAGACATCGGTGGAACTTTAAGACTGGGAGCTTATCCTTGTGTTCTTGATAAGACATCAAAAGCTTACGAAATGTATGGAACAGAGCAGATCAGCGAACGTCACCGTCATCGTTATGAAGTAAATAACGATTATCGTGATGCACTGACTTCTCACGGCATGAAGCTTTCCGGACTTTCACCAGACGGAAGAATCGTGGAAATGATCGAGATTCCTGAGCATCCTTGGTTTGTTGCCACTCAGGCTCATCCGGAATTAAAATCAAGACCGAACAGACCGCATCCATTGTTCAGAGGATTTATTGAAGCCGCTTTGAAATATCAGAACGATCATAAATAAAATATGATATAAAAAAGAAATCTGTTGCATGTTTATATATTGCAACAGATTTCCTTTTTTATCTGCATATACTATAGAGAAAATGACAGCTTCTCTGTATTTCTGATCTTATACCTTATATTTCTCTTATAAAGACCAGCTTACAGAACTTCCCTTTTCGTTCTTTTTCACCACAAGTTTATGATCTATCTGCTCCTTCAGTTCATTTACATGAGAAATAATTCCAATCAGTCTGTCCTTATCTGCAAGATCATTCAACACACGGATTGCCTGATCTCTCGATACATCATCCAAAGACCCGAATCCTTCATCAATAAACATTGTATCGAGATGGATTGCACCTGCTGTATTCTGGACAATATCTGAAAGTCCAAGTGCCATGGATAAAGCTGCCATGAAAGACTCTCCTCCCGATAATGTTTTTACATCTCTGACCGTATCTGTTGCCATATGATAAACATCCAAATCCAGTCCGGCCTGTCCCTGGCTACCCAGTTTTTCTACATCTCTGCATTGCATAATAAACTCTCCTGACGTCATACGAACCAGTCTCTTATTCGCAGCACGTATGATCTGACGGAAATACTGCCTCTGAATATAGGTCTCAAAATCAAGCTTGGCACTTCCACTCAGATTCCCATTTGCTGTCTTACTCAGATTTCCAACAATCTCATACTGCTTCTGAAGTCCACTGTTCTTTTCAAAATTACGTTTCAGATTGTCTCTTATCTCACGGTTTCTTTCATTGGTATTATGAAGTTTCATATATTCCTTACGGATTTCTTCCAGCTCTCCGGATGCCTCTTTTATCTCCCTCGCAATCTGTTCCGTATCTTTTCTTTCTTTTCCCTCTAACTGTTGCTCAAGCAATGTCCTGTTCGCTTCCAGTTCCTGCAATTCTTTCTGATATGCCCCTATCCATTGTTCTGCTTCTTCCAGTTCTCTCTCAGTCATACATTGACTATGATAGCTTTCTTCGTCCTCAAATCCCTGCTCTTTTATAATCTGTTTATAGGAACGTATCTTTTTCTGTACTTCTTCCTGTGATTGCACGACAGATGCTGATACGGTCTTCTGTTGTCCTTCCAGTTCCTTTTCTTTATTCTGCTTTTCCGTAAGAGATCTTGTTACCGTCTCGTAATTATTTCTGACCAACTCAAGTTTCCCTGTTATCTCTCTCAGATGTTCTTCGGCTTCTTCCATCGTCTTGTATGGAAGCTTCTCCTCCATTGCCTGATACTCCGCCTCCAGCTTTGTATACATAAGTTTTGATTCCGTCAGACTCTGGCTGGTCTTTCGTTCTTTTTCTTCTAATTTTTCTATCTGGTCCGCAATCTGTTCCTGATTCTCTTTTAACGTTCTACATCTTTCAAAAATTTCTTCCAACTGTTTCAATCTTTTTTCTGTTTCCATAAGCGTACGCTTCAGGCTTTGTATCTTCTCTTTCCAGCCAATTCCAGTTATATCTTCCGCCTCATCTTTTATATTCTTTTGAAGTGTCAGACAGATTTCCTGTGCTGCCTGATATCCCGCAAGACATTTCCTGAATGCTTCTGTTTTTATATCTCTTATTTTTTCTTTCTTATCCCTTTCAGCTTTTGCAAGTTCCACTTCCGCCTGCGTCGGCGCCTCATCACTCAAGGCTGCAATCTGTGGATGTTCTCTGGAACCACAGACCGGACAAGGCTGCCCATCTTCCAGATTCAAAGCAAGTATCCCCGCCTGTTCATTCAGGAACTTGTGATACTTCATTTCATATTCCGCCCAGGCATTTTCATAATTCTTCTGTTCCCTGTCTGCTTCCTTCTTTGCTCTTTCACAGTCTTCTTTTAATTCTTCTTTTCTCTCTTCCTGATGGTCAAGATCTTCGTAATGGCGTATCTGTTCTTCTATATGTTTTTTTTGATTCCTGCATTCATTTATGCATGTTTCTATCTTTTCATATTTCTTTAGAAATGTTAATATTTCTTTTTGATTATTTTGCAGGATTTCTTTCTTCTGTAGTATGGTTTCCGATTGATTAAGATAGTTTTTTATTTCTTTTGTAATTTTATCTAATTCTTCTTTTTTTGCATTCATACTTTGATACTGTAAAATTGCATCCTGTATCCGCACCTTTTTTTCTGTAAGTACTGTCTCTTTTTCCGTCTTTTCCCGGCCAGCTTCTTTCTGTTTGTCTGTTAATTCCTGCAGCTGCTTCCGGCATTCCTGTAATTCCTTTTGAAGACTACGTTCCTGTACTTCCAGTTCTGTCAGGCGCTTTTCTTCCTCCAGATACCTTTTTTCTTCTTGCAGTACACGTCCCGCCTTTTTACCTGTTTGTATCCGTCCTGTTAAAAACTCATATTTCGCTTTTTCCGGCATTTTTTCTTCCAGTCGGCTCAATACCCGTTCATACGAATCAAAGAGCTGATTCAGCAGTTCTGCTTCCTTCAGCAGTCGGTTCTTATCTTCCAGTACCGTCTGCGCCCGGGAAGATTCTTTTTTGCATACTTTTTCCCACCGGTTTCCCTGATCAATGATCTCTTTCAAAATCACGGATATACGTTCTCTGTCCGGAATATCCTGCCCAGCAATCACCTTCCACTGCTTTATAAGTTCATTTTCTTCTGTACATTTTTCCAGCTGAACTTCTTCCGGCCACACACCTCCATCCTTCTTATATGACGGATATTCTACTCTGGCCATCTCAAGTTTCATTTCCTGAAGATTTTGTTCCAGCTTCACATATAACTGTACAGCCTGTTTTTTCAGTTCTTCCTGTATCCTGTAGTAAAACCGCGTCTGAAATATTCTGGAAAATATCTTTTTCCGTTCCCTGGACTCAGCCAGCAAAAGCTTGAGAAATTCTCCCTGTGCAATCATGGAAATCTGCGTAAACTGGTCTGCATCCAGTCCGATAATCTCGGAAATCTTCTGATCTGTCTCTCTTTTCTTTCCTTTGAATATGCTGCCGTCCGGCAATGTCAGTTCTACCTTCGGAGTTTCTTTCACATATCTCGGCGACCCGTCTGCATATCTTCTTTTTCCAAGTCGTAGATATTCCGGGTTTCTTCGTATCTTGTATTCTTTCTTTTGATACAAAAAAGTGTACTCTACATAAGTGCTCGTTTCTTCTCCAGCATACTGGCTTCGCATCATATTTCCATCTCTGGTTCCTCCGCTGGTCCTGTCATACAATGCATAAGTAATCGCATCAAAGACCGTCGTCTTACCCGCACCTGTATCTCCTGTAATCAGAAACAGACCATTCGGGATCTCTGTAAAATCAATCTCTGTTTTACCGGCATATGATCCGAATGCCGACATAATTAGCTTTACCGGTCTCATCTACTCAACTCCCTTCGCCTTATCGAAGATTTCTTTCATGATCGTCTCTTCTTCCCCATTCATCTCTCTTCCCTGCATCTCCTTATAGAATTCCGCAAAAGAAGTAAAAGGATCTTTCATGACCAGTTCTTCATCCATTTCTTTTAATTTTGTTCTTGTCCGCTGATTATCCACCCGGATCTCCAGTATATGGGAAAATATCCGTTCCAGCTGCTCTTTCGGCTTATACGGATCGATTTCATCTGTCAGTGTAATACTGATATAATCATCTTTTTCCGTCTCTCGGAATTCTTTTATAATCTCATCCAGTGTTCCTTTTTTCTTTCTGACATCTCTTAACGGATGCAGCGGGTAATTTTCAATTTCCGGCTTCTCGCCTTTTGCCTTTAATGTCACCACGGTAAGACTTTTATTCTGTGTACTCTCACTGACCGAATACTTTAAAAGCGTTCCACAATAGCGGATCTCCGGTTTTCCGATACACTGTGCACCGTGAAGATGCCCCAGCGCTACATAATCAAATTCTTTCACCGATCCAATATCTACGTTATCAATCCCACCTACAGAAAACACTTCCGAATCACAGGTTTCCGGGCTTTCCGCTTTTTCGCCCACATAGAATTGATGTGAAACTAATACATTTCTTTTGTCTTTATAATCTATCTTTTCCCGTTTAATAATTTCTTTTACAGCATCTGAATACGTTTCTGGTGTTCCGTCAACAAAAATATTTTTCACATATGCCGGCTTCATAAATGGAAGCAGATAAAAATCCACCTCTCCATATGCATCATGCAAAGTTACTTTTTCAATATGTTCTTCCGGTCTTTCAGGAACATTGCCGGCAAGGTAAATATGATGTCTCTTTAAAATCTCAGATGCATACTTCAGACGATCCGGCGAATCGTGGTTTCCACTGATAATCAGAATCGGAATCTCTGGTGTAATCTCTGAAAGATCCGTCAGGAACTCATCAAATACATTCACAGCTTCTGCCGATGGAACGGACTTATCATAAATATCTCCGGCGATTACAATTGCATCCGGCCGTAATTCTTTTGCATAAGTAATAACTTCTTTTAATATCACCTGCTGATCTTCTTTTAAATTATAACGATGAAGCTGCTTTCCAATATGCAGATCCGATAAATGAAAAAATTTCATACCTTTCCTCATCCCTTCTATTTTATTTGCATCTTTCTCTATTTTACACTATAATCAACTTATCTAACAAGTCTATACAAGAAAACGATAAACACAGATATGAGGTAATAAATATGTTAAGAGAAATTAATTTGGATGAAATATCCGATGGAAGATTATATAGCAGCAATGACATGGCCAAGACAGACTGTAAAGGATGTGATGGCTGCTCTGCCTGTTGTCATGACATGGGAAATTCCATCGTCCTTGATCCACTGGATGTATACCGGCTTTCCACCAATCTTTCCAAATCTGTAAACGAACTGCTGACCGGCCCTCTGGAACTTAATGTTGTAGACGGTATCATTCTTCCGAATCTGAAAATGGCCGGAGCCGAAGAAGCCTGTTCCTTTCTGGATACTAATGGACGCTGTACGGTCCATGCATTCCGTCCCGGAATCTGCCGTATGTTTCCTCTTGGACGCTTTTATGAAAATCGGTCTTTCCAGTATTTCTTACAGATACATGAATGTCCAAAAACAGACCGTTCCAAAGTAAAAATCAAGAAATGGTTGGATACACCGAATCTGAAAACTTATGAAAAATATATAGCCGACTGGCATTTCTTTCTGAAAGACCTTCAGGAATATGTTACGAATCTTGCTTTCGATTCTTCTGCGAATTCTGACGGAACCGCCAGAACGATCAGTATGCATGTGCTGACGCAGTTTTATCTTACGCCTTATCCGGAAGATGGGGATTTTTATTCTGAATTTTATAAACGATTAGAAAAGTCGCGGCTTTTCACTCAATCAATTGGTATTTAATTTATCATCGTGGCCTCTCAGTCCACGAGAAAGACTTGATGTTATGTTTGTGGCTAAGATTCCGTGATGTAAGAAAATCTAAGGGAGTCCAAACATCCCTCCATATACACCACAAACACAACACCAAGTCTTTCTCATGTCATGATTAGCCAGTGATACTAAATTCAACAGCGGAATTGTAACCTTTGTATGTGATCAGAAAGTTAATAACCGTAGATATAAACTTACCATAATTCAATGTAACCTCTCCCTGAAGATTTAATTTCAGCTGATCGAAGTTCATTCCTTTCCTCATTGGTCTCTCATTTTGTACCTTTTTTATCTTATCATTTTTCTAATTTGACGGTCAATCATCCTGTTCTTATTTTCTTTCATGACATCCCCTCTATTTAGCCAGACACTTCTGAATTTTTTCCAGATTCTCTGCAAAATATATTCCTTCCTGCTTTTCTCTGGATGAAAGATCCATCTCTATCATATGCTCCAGAAGCTGCTTCAGGCTGTCATAATATCCGTTCAGATTATATAGAATACACGGTGCATCCAAATGCTTTAGCGATACCTTGGACATCACCTCCGTGATCTCTTCCAGTGTTCCCGTTCCTCCCGGAAATGCAATGAACGCGTCTCCAAGTTCTATCATTTTTGCCTTTCTTTCTGACATATCTTTCGTCGTGATCAGTTCCGTAATCTCGTCATATACAAATCCTGCATCAATAAAAAACTGTGGCTCTACACCGATTACTTTACCACCGGCCTGCAATACACTTTCTGCAAGTTCTCCCATCAGGCCAGATTTTGAACCGCCATATACAAGAGTATTTCCATTTGTTCCAATCCACGCTCCCAACTCACGCACTGCTTCTTTAAAAAATGGGTCATTTCCTTCATTTGCTCCGAGATATACTGTAATATTCATTTTATACTTCTCCTTGTAAATCTTCTATTATCTTTCAAATAACGGATAGTTCTTCCAATGCCTTACACATATTCAACGAGTGCTAATTCAGTATCAATTCTTTTTCTCCATACAATGAATGCATTCATCTTTTTATAATCCCGTTCATAAATCATCTGGATTATCTCAAATACTGTCCTTATATCTGTATTACGGAATCTGATTGTTTTGCTCGGACCCCTGCTTTTTTTCCTTTTTTCCTGGTATAAAAGCATAGATTTCCGAAATGTAATCAGACTATAGACGGTGACACACACCTTTGACAATTTTGAAATATGCTTTGTTGTATTTTAACACAGCAATATATATAATTGCAATAAATTATAACTTATATTGACTATAAAAAAGAAGAGGATCACCCGCTCTCTTTCAGGCAACCCTCTTTCCCCATTCATTATAATTCTATATGAATTTCTTATTTCATTACAATATTAATGATCTTCTTCGGAACATAGATCTCTTTGATCACATTTCCTGTCAGCTTGTCGGCAATTGCTTCTTTACCTGCTGCAAGTGCTTCTTCTTTGGAAGCGTCTGCAGAGATCTCGATAACTGCTTTTGTCTTTCCGTTGATCTGTACCGGAACTTTGATCTCATCATCTTTCATAGCGTTCTCGTCGTATTTTGGCCATCCGGCTTTGAATACGCTCTCTGTGTGTCCCAGTTCTTCCCACAGTTCTTCTGCAACGTGTGGTGCGAATGGTGACAGAAGTACTGCCATTGTAGATAATGTCTCTTTGTCGATTCCGCCCTCTTTCTTAGCGATCTCAAGCAGTTTGTTGTTGTGCTCCATGAATGCTGAGATTACTGTATTCAGGCTGAAGCTTTCCAGACGTGTTGTTACATCGTATACCAGTTTGTGACGCTCTTTGATCATCTCTTTTGTTGCTGTGATGTCTGCGTCCTTGCTGTCCATAACAAGGTTCCATACACGTTTCAGGAAACGGTTTACTCCGTCGATTCCTCTGTCATCCCACTCAGCATCTAACTCCGGTGGTCCAACGAAGAGTTCATACATTCTCAGGGAGTCACATCCATAGTCTCTTACCAGATCATCCGGTGATACAACGTTTCCTTTTGACTTACTCATCTTAATACCGTTCTTACCAGTGATCATTCCCTGGTTGAACAGTTTATGGAATGGCTCGTCAAAGTCTACGACTCCGATATCATATAAGAACTTGGTGTAGAAACGTGAATACAGAAGGTGAAGTACTGCATGTTCTACTCCTCCGATATACATATCTACCGGAAGCATCTCATCTGCTTTTTCTCTTGATACGAGTTCTTTATCATTGTGGTTATCTACGTAACGCAGGAAGTACCATGAAGATCCAGCCCACTGTGGCATTGTGTTTGTCTCTCTCTTTGCATCAGCTCCGCACTGAGGGCACTTGCAGTTTACCCACTCATCGATTGCAGCCAGTGGAGATTCTCCTGTTCCTGTAGGCTCGTAAGATTCTACTTCAGGCAGGCGGAGTGGAAGTTCTTCTTCCGGTACCGGTACATTTCCACATTTTGGACAATGTACGATCGGGATTGGCTCTCCCCAGTATCTCTGACGAGAGAATACCCAGTCACGCAGTTTGAAGTTCACTGTCGCACGTCCGATTCCACGCTCTTCGATGATATGTGGTGCTTCTTTCTTCAGTACAGAAGATTCCTGTCCGTTCCATTCTCCGGAATTGATCATGGTTCCGACAGCATCTGTATAAGCCTCTGTCATGTTCTCAATCTCTTTACCGTCTTTTGCAATTACCTGGATGATCGGGATATTGAACTTTGTAGCGAATTCAAAGTCACGATCATCGTGAGCCGGTACACACATGATTGCTCCTGTACCATAGTCAGCCAGTACATAATCAGACAGCCAGATCGGAACTTTTGCTCCGTTGATCGGATTGATCGCATAGCTTCCTGTGAAGACACCTGTCTTTTCTTTATCCTGCATACGGTCTACGTTAGACTTCATAGAAGCATCGTAAATGTACTGCTCTACTGCTTCTCTTGTCTCATCGTTTGCAAGACTCTTAGCCAGTTCATGCTCTGGTGCCAGAACCATGAATGTTGCTCCGTATAAGGTATCTGGTCTTGTTGTGTAAACTGTGATCTTCTCGTCTCTTCCTTCTACAGGGAAATCAACCTCTGCTCCGTAAGATTTACCGATCCAGTCAGCCTGCATCTTTTTAACCTTTTCAGGCCAGTCCAGTTTATCCAGGTCATTTAACAGTCTATCTGCATATTTTGTGATCTTTAACATCCACTGACGTAAGTTCTTCTTTGTAACCTCAGCTCCGCAACGTTCGCATTTTCCACCGACTACTTCTTCGTTTGCAAGACCTGTCTTACATGAAGGGCACCAGTTGATCGGGAATTCTTTCTCATAAGCAAGACCTTCTTTGAACATCTTAACAAAGATCCACTGTGTCCATTTGTAGAAATTCGGATCTGTTGTATTTACTTCTCTGTCCCAGTCATAAAGAGCCGCGATCTCATTAATCTGACGTTTGATATTCTTAATGTTGGCAGCTGTGGAGATCTCCGGATGAACGCCCATCTTAATTGCGTAATTCTCAGCCGGAAGTCCGAATGCATCCCATCCCATTGGATGAATGATGTAATAGCCCTGCTGTAATTTATAACGGCTCCATACATCAGAGATTACATATCCTCTCCAGTGACCTACGTGAAGTCCGTTTCCTGACGGATATGGGAACATATCCAGACAGTAATATTTTTCTTTCTTATTTCCATTCTCATCATACTGGACGTTTACCGGGTTTTCTTCCCATTTTTCACGCCACTTTTTTTCAATTGCCTTATGGTTATAAGGGATTTTTGACATTTTTTCGTCCTCCTGTTTTTTATATGGTAACTACTCATACCTGACAGCTTTGCTTGCATACTTTGGTATAAAAAAAGCCTGTTCATCTCGCTTTATAAGAGACGAAAAAGGCTCATATTCCGTGGTACCACTCTTTTTCACCCGACATCATCTGTCAGATGCACTCATTGATCTTCTGTAACGGGAAGTTCCCGCTTCTGCCTATGTTATCATGATTTCGGATAAATACCTTGTATCCCGTATCTTCTCTATCCACATGATCTGTTCAGCAAAAGAACTCTGAGGCGAGTTGGGAGTCTTCGTCTGCTGCCTTGCACCAACCGGCAGTTCTCTTGATAACGCTCGACTCTTAATACTCCTCTTCTGCGCTTTTTTCAATATTCTTCATTATTATATGAAGAATGTTAAAATAAGTCAAGGCCTGTCTCTAAGAAAGTGTATAAATCCACTGTGCCTTCTGCTTTCAGCAACATTTTATCCAAAAAAATTGTCAGAAAATTCATTTTTTTGGTTGTTATTGCCAGTTCCATAGTGTATAATAAGGATAAGTAATTACTACTGATGCAGATCAGTAAATATGATACATAAAGGAGAGTGTTTACCATGGTTTATTTATTAGCAGGTCCTAAAGGAACAGGAAAAACACAGCAGATGATCGAGCAGGCTAACGAGGCTGCAAAAAAATGTAATGGAAACGTCGTATTCATCAAAAAAACTCACCGCGACACAGCAAGTGTAACTTTTGATATCCGTACTATCTGTATGGATGATTTTCCGGCAATCACCAATATTGACGAATATATTGGATTTTTATATGGTATGTACAGTTCTAATCATGATATCGAATGTGTATTTATTGACGGAATCTTAAAACATGCCGATATCTCACTGGATAATATTCCAGCATTTATCGACCGCCTGAAACAGGTTTCCAAAGAATGTGAAGTTGAATTCTATGTCAGCATCAGTGCAAGCAAAGAAGATCTTGCTGACGTAAATATGGAAGGATGCAAATATCTGAACTAATCCTTTCTGAATAGAAAGATCTGACAGTCCATTTCTACAATGGACTGTCGTTTTTGTTGTCTGAAATACTGATAGTATTTTAAAATACAGGAGAAAAAGTATGAGCGGAATCAAAGATGCAAAAAAGAAGAGAGCCCGAAGGAGACGTAAGCGACAGATACAACGTATCTTATTAATCATTGCCATGGTATTGATCCTGATTGGATTTATATTCCTGGTCCGAGCTGCCATCCGCACTGTTGTAAATAAATTCACCGTCCCTGCAGTTACAACTTCGGCAAATAAAACAGCCGGTACCAAAAGCACTGCCGGAAAACATAAAACCAAAAAGAAATCTGCTTCAAAAAAGAAGACTTCGACCAAAAACACTTCCCCAAAGGCAGATTCTTCAAAAAGAGCTGTTCAATTAGAAACCGTAACCATCAGTAAAAAAAATCCAGACAAGGTTTCTCTTACTATCAGTTCCACCGGAGACTGTACATTGGGAACCGATGAAAATTTCAGTTATTCTACCAGCCTGAATGCTTATTACGAATCATACGGTGCCGACTATTTCTTCCAGAACGTCAGATCCATTTTCCAAAAAGATGATCTGTCTATCGTCAATATGGAAGGAACCCTGACAGATGAAACTGCCCGGGAGGCCAAAACCTTTGCCTTCAAAGCACCTGCCAAATATGCTGCAATCCTTTCCGGAAGCTCCATCGAAGCGGCCAATCTCGCTAATAACCACAGTCATGACTATGGGAAGAAGAGCTACACCGATACAATCTCCGCACTGGACGATGCCGGAATTGCTTCCTTTGGTTATAACCGGGTGAAGATCTTCAAAGTAAAAGGAATCAAAGTCGGTGTTACCGGAATCTATGAGCTTGCGGATCACCAAAAACGTGCATCGCAGGTAAAAAAGAATATCAAAGCATTGAAAAAAGCCGGTGCTCAGATTATCATCGTAAATTTCCATTGGGGAATTGAAAAGCAATATACACCGGACGAGAACCAGAAGGCTCTTGCACATCTCGCCATTGATGAAGGTGCAGACCTTGTAATCGGACACCACCCACATGTGCTCGAGGGCATTGAAAAATACAACGGAAAATACATCTGCTACAGCCTTGGCAATTTCTGCTTTGGCGGCAATTCTACACCTGGCGATACGGATAGCATGATCGTACAGCAGACATTCACATTCCATAAAGGGAAATTAAAGAAAAGCAGCAAATTAAATATCATTCCCTGCTCCATCACTTCTTCCAGCGGTTACAACGATTACTGCCCGGTTCCACTTACCGGAGATGAGAAGCAACGGGTACTGGATAAAATTTCACAATACAGTGAAGAACTATAACTCTGCAAAAAAACTCTGCAATATGTTTCATACATATTGCAGAGCTTTTATCTGTCTTACTCTATTATAATGCAATCAGCATTTCATAACTCAGCACCATCACAGGCATCGTTATAATACAGAATATCACCGACATTACATTAATCACACTCGCATATCTGGAATCCTTTCCATAAATCTGTGCAAGCTGTGTGATCATTGCTGCCGCCGGAGCTGACGTTGCAATCAGAACAATCATCAGAATATATTCCGCATCCGGATGAATTCCACTCCGTTCCAATCCGGCGAAGGCAACAACCGCAATCAGCGGGAATACGATCAGCCTGAGCAGGCAGATCAGGTACGGACGCTTTTGACGGAATACCCATTTCAGATCCACATCTCCGATCACCATACCAATTACCATCATACTCGCCGGACTGATCATATCTCCAAAACCACTGACACAACTGTCAACAACCGTTGGAAGCCGGATCTCCAGCGTAAAAAGCGCAATTCCTATGATCATCGCGATCACATTCGGATTACACAGGATTTTCCTGATATTCAGCTCCTTTTCCTGTCCGATCAGTTTCACACCATGCGTCCACATCAGTACCGTCTGTACCAGGATAAATGCAGTCGTATAAAAAACCCATTCTTCTCCCAGAACAGCTCCCACCAGTGGAATCACAAGATACCCTGCATTTGTATAAATGATGGATGCTTTTTCAATACTGTTAAAGTGGAATATGAATGATAAAATTTCCGATCCGATGATCAGAACCATATGCACTACCACTGACAGTCCGATTGCGATCATCAGCCCCTTAATCTTATCATCTGTCAATTCAATCTGAAACGAATGAACAACGACACACGGATTACAGATATACACAACCATATTTGAAATGATCCGGCTGTCCTCTGTTTTAAAAAGACCAGCCCTGACCACTCCGAATCCCACTGCCATCGTAAGAAACATAGCCAAAATCTGCTCCGCAAGAAGTATACTAATTTCCATTATCCTCTCTCATTTCCTGCATCATTTCTATATGATGAATCTTGTTACTCCTGTGTACCTGTTTCCTTCTCTATCTTATCAGAAGAAGTTTTATCTTTTGCTTTTTCACCGATGTCAAGTTTGGTAACCGTATTGACATCTTTATCTTCTTTGTAAGTGACTGTCACCTGTTCTCCAAGTTCACACTTTATTACATCAATAATATCTGCTACTGACACATCATAAATCGCATCAGAATCTTCCAACATCAGATAATAATGTGAATTTCCATCCAGAACCGCCTGCGCAATCTTTGTAATTTTTCCGGATATTTCTTCTTCCTTACGCGTGTCCTTTTCTTTTTCCTTCACACCATTTTTCAGAAGAAGTTCGTTATAATTCTCCTGACACTGGCTGACACTGTCCCCGATTGCAACGATCTGATATTTCTGAACATTTACCATGGCATATTTTTTAACCAGACCGGCATCGTCTTTTAATGCAACAAAATATGTCGGCTCACCCGCAATGTTCAAAAGTAATGGAAATGTTGCCTGGTATTTCAGGTTCTGCACCTGTCCTTCTGCGGATGACATTGCAGAAGATTCTGTTGCACCTTCTACTTTATAATATTTCGTCTCCATTGTACGCTGATTTGCCAGAACAAATCCAACATTTGACTGATCTCCGTTTACAGAAGTAACTCCGGTATACATCCACACATCATCATTTAATGCCAGATAGTTATAACCGTCCGTTGTCTCCAAACAGTCTTTCTGACTCAGCACACTGTTAAAGAATCCGTGTTTTAATTTTCCATAATAATCAAATAAATTTACTAATAAGTCTGCGGAATATACACGGTCTACCCACTGTGGAACATTTCCGACATCATATGTCTTTGTTTTTCCCGTCACAGCATTACAGATTACTACTTTTCCTACTGTTTCACCACCAAATAATCCAATGTTGAATTTCTTTACCGGTGCGATCCAATATGGATCTCCATTTTCATCAATCTCAAAGCTCAGCTCTCCATAAATATATGTCGGATGTGCGAAACGTAAATGACGATAAATATTACGGTTGAAATGATCACTCGTTGTATATTTCATACCCTGTTTCAATTTGACAAGCTCCGTAGACTGATTCGCCATATTAATCCGGATATAAGACGGAATTCCTTCACTCTGGTTGGTAAACCATTTGATCAGGCTCGCGTATTTCAGCGGAGTCACACGGACCGGATTGCCCTTATAGTTGATCTGGCTGTAGATATCATCCGCCTCAAACTGTGATACCATGTCCACCATGCTTCCCATCTTACGGTCACCGAGAAGTGCTGCCGTATCCTTATCCAGAAGCGGGATCTTGTCAAATGACAGTTCATCTACATCCTTTGTAAATTCACCCTCTTTAACTGTCATAAGCTTCTGATACTTTTTGGCATTAATAACCGGAGAAGAAAACAGTGTTCCCAACAGATATACAACTCCTAGAAACACTATCACTCCAAGAAATCCTTTTACTACTTTACTTTCTCTGACTTCATATCTGTTCAATTTCTTTCTTCCCAGATACAGAACAGCCAGGATCACCAGAAAGATCATGATAAAAAACCATGTCTCCGATGAATGAATGTTGATCGCCGGTATTGCCGCATAGTAATAGATACCTGCAAGGATTACGACAAATACCGTGATTATTGCTTTCGTTTTACCTTTCATAATTCTCTCCTCTCATACAGTGATACTTTGGTATAGAAAATCAGGCGGCTTCCTAAGTGCCACCTGTTATTCTAAAATTTTCTGCGCCATGCCGGTGCCGTAAACAGCACTAGGAACGGGAATATCTCCAAACGTCCTGCCAGCATGTCAAAACATAATACTAATTTTGATAATATAGAAAAATCAGCAAAATTACCCATCGGTCCAACCTTTGCCATACCCGGTCCGACATTGCCAAGTGTTGTAAGGACCGCACTGAATGTCGTCTCAAAATCAAAATTATCCAGTGATACCAACATGACCGATACGATCAAAATTCCGACATATGCTATAAAATAAATGTAAATCGTACGCAGAATATCGGAACCGACTTTCTTACCGCCGATCCGGATGATTCCGACTGATTTCGGGTGTGCAAGCTGTACGATCTCTCTTTTTATACATTTGATTCCCACCAGAAGACGGGATACCTTAATACCACCTCCGGTTGAAGAAGCACACGCTCCCACGACCGTCAGCATCATAAGTATTGATTTTGAGAACATCGGCCATTTTGCAAAATCCGTTGTCGCATATCCGGTTGTTGTGATAACCGTCACGACCTGGAATATTGCATAGCGGAACGCCTTGATCATACTCGGGAACATCGAATGGATATTCAGTGTGATCAACGCTGTTGCTCCGACGATCAGCATAATATACGTACGCAGTTCCTCATTCTTTCTGACTGACTTAAAATCACCTAACAACATAAAATAAAATAACGAAAAATTCACTCCGAATAATGCACAGAATGTTGTGATCACTCCATCAATATAAGCACTGTGGAAATGTGCAACACTGTCTGCATAATTCGAGAATCCACCTGTTCCTGCGGATCCAAAAGAAAAGATCATACTGTCAAACAGATTCACTCCACCCAGCATCAGAAAAATGATCTCTACAACCGTCATGATCAGATACATACCATATAAGATACGCGCTGTAGACATTGCTTTCGGAACGAGTTTGTCCTTCTCCGGCCCCGGAACCTCTGCACGCATCAGGTACATTGAGTTCTTTTTATCTAATGATGTAAGCACCAGTACAAACACCAGCACTCCCATTCCTCCGATCCAGTGAGTCAGACTCCGCCAGAACAACAGACACTGCGGAAGCGCTTCTACATCTCTTAAAATACTGGAACCTGTCGTTGTGAATCCGGAAACCGTCTCAAAAAACGCATCCATGTAGTTTGGTATAAAGCCTGATATCGTAAAAGGCATTGCGCCAAACAAAGACCATAAAATCCATGCAAGTGCAACGATTACCATACCTTCTTTTCCGTAAATATGACTTTGCTCCGGCTTTTTTACACCTGCCAGAAAAAACAGTAACAATAATATCCCCGCAGGTATCAGAAATGCAATACCACTCATTTCCTGATATAATGCCGCTACGATTACCGGGATCATAAGAAGCACTGACTCAACTCCCAGCATTCTGCAAAGGATATATCTTATCATTTTTGTATTCATAACCTTTGTCTATCTCCTTATTCCAGTATGTCGCTGAATTTATCAATATGATCCATTGTTACGACCACTACACTGTCACCGACTTCCAGATGATCCTCACCATTTGGAATAATAATACGCCTTTTTCTTCCTATGCAGGCGATCAGATTATTCTTCTTTGTCCGCAGTTCACGAAGCGGTACATTCGTGAAACTGCATTCGCATTTGATAATGAATTCCAATGCTTCCACTTTTCCACCCAGGAGCTGATACAGAGATTCTACGTTCACATTGCTCGCAGATTCATTTCTCGCTCTGACATAACTCATAATTGCATCTGCCGTTGCACTTTTTGCCGACACGATCGAATCAATTCCAAGCCCTTCTACCATCTGCGCTCTGGAATCCTCATTGACCTTTGCGACAATCTTATTGACTCCCTGCAGTTTTGCAAAGAGTGCCATAATAATATTCTCTTCGTCCATACCGGTAAGTGCGATCAATGCGTCCGCTTCATGGATTCCTTCTTCCATAAGAAGATCATGATTGGCTGCATCTCCGTGAATAACCGTTGCCTTCGGCAAAAGTTCACATAATTCCTCGCATCTTTTCATATTCTGCTCAATGATCTTCACCTGCATGCCTACCTGCAAAAGCTGCATTGCAAGATAAAAACATACATGTCCTCCACCACAGATCAGTACCTTTTTCACTTTTGCATTTCTGTGTCCCAGTGCACGGAAAAATGACTTCAGATCCTGATGCGCTGCAACGATATGCATTTTATCGCCTTTTTCCAGAATAAACTCTCCATCCGGGATATAGATTTTCTGACCTCTTTTTACTGCACATACCAAAATTTTAATCTGGAATTTCCGATATACTTCTGCAAGAGAAAGTCCTGCAAGTGCACTGTCTTCTCTTACAATGAATTCTACCAGTTCCACACGTCCCTTCATGAACGTCTCTACTTTACTCGTCTCCGGGAAAAGCAATACCCTGGCAATCTCATTTGCCGCTGTTCTTTCCGGATTGACTGCCATACTCAGATGCAGATCTTCTTTCAACAGATCGATCTGTCGATAATAGATCGGATTTCGTACACGTGCAATCGTATGTCTGGCGCCTAATCTCTTGGCCAGCAGACAACTTAACATATTCAATTCATCTGTCGATGCACATGCGATCACCAGATCTGCATGCGGAACATCTGCCTGTCTCTGAACGTCTACATCTGCTCCATTTCCGGTAATGCAGAAAATATCAAGCTTATTCACGGCCTCCTTTAATTTTCCCTCATTTTGATCAATCAAAACCACATCATAATTTTCTTCGGACAGCTGGGTTGTCAATTTATGACCAACCTTTCCGTCCCCAATAATCACAATTTTCATTCCCTGACCTCACAATTATCCACTTTGTATCTTTATTATTATCCGGATACCTGTATTTTTAACACAAGAGATTATAGCATCTTTGTATTAAGAAAAAAAGCCCTTACGGGCTTTTCTTCTATTTATACATTTTCTTAGCAGTTTATTCTTCTTTTGCACGTTTACTGATCTCTGCTTCCTGCACATCTGACGGTGCCTGCTCGTAGCGGCTGAATTCGTAAGAATATACTCCTCTTCCACCTGTCATAGAGCGAAGCACTGTACAATAACCAAAGAGTCCCGTCATCGGAATATCTGCCACGATCTCCTGTTTTCCACCAGAAACAGGATTCATTCCAAGTACACGTCCTCTGCGTTTGTTCAGATCTCCCATAACATCACCTGTGTAATCATCCGGAACTGTTACTGTAAGAGATGCGATTGGTTCCAGAAGTACCGGGGAAGCTTCCATGAATCCTTTCTTGAATGCCTGGATCGTAGCCGTCTTGAATGCCATTTCGGAAGAATCTACCGGATGATAAGATCCATCATATAATACAGCTTTTACTCCAACTACCGGATATCCTGCAAGAGGTCCTTTTACAACTGCTTCCTGCAGACCTTTTTCTACTGCCGGGAAGTAATTCTTCGGAACTGCTCCACCTACCACTTCTTCTTCAAATACATAAGGTGTCTCAAGATCACCAGATGCTTCAAATCTCATCTTTACATGTCCGTACTGTCCATGTCCTCCTGATTGTTTCTTGTATTTGGAATCGACATCGGATTTCTTCTTGATCGTCTCACGGAAAGCCACCTTTGGTGTCTCCAGTTTGATCTCACATTTATAACGTGTTGCAAGTTTACTTGCTGTAATCTCCAGATGTTGGTCTCCCATACCATAAAGCAGTGTCTGACGGTTCTCACTGTCATTGACTGTTTTCAATGTCACATCTTCTGCCATCATCTTCTGCAGTGCCTGAGATACTTTATCCTCATCACCTTTATTGTTGCAGATATATTTCATATATGTATATGGTTTGGAATATTCTGTCTTTCCATACATAACAGGCGTATTCTTCGTAGACAGTGTATCACCGGTCTTTGTATTCGCAAGCTTGGCAATTGCTCCGATATCTCCTGCAAATAATTCGCTGACTTCCGTCGGCTTGTTACCTACCATTGTATATATCTTTCCAAGTTTTGCCTCTGCATCAGAATCTCCGTTATATAATGTATCATCCCCTTTTAATACACCGGAGCATACTTTGATAAATGAATACTTTCCGATAAATGGGTCTACCATCGTCTTAAATACATATGCTGATTTCGCTTTTGCGAAATCATAATTACCTTCAAAAATCTCATTGGTCTTGCGGTTGATTCCTGCACAGCTTCTATTATCAGGACTTGGGAAAAATCTTACGATATCGGAAAGTAAGTTTGCAACTCCCTGTGCCTGAATATTAGATCCCATAGCAACCGGTACGATATCTCCGTCCATAACTTCGGTACGCATTGCAGAACGAATCTCTTCTACTGAGAACTCATCTCCATCAAAGTATCTTTCCATAAATGCTTCACTTGTCTCTGCAACTGCTTCCAGTAACTTATCACGATAAATCTCCAGATTTGGTTTACAATATTCCGGAATCTCACATTCTTCTCTCTGTCCGACACCTGTGTAACGTCTTGCCGCATTCTTGATAACGTTCACATATCCTACCAGTTTCTCATTCTCACGAATCGGCTGGAAATGAGGTGCGATCACCTTTCCATAACGATCTGTAAGGTCCTGTACCACCTGACGGAAACTTGCGTCGTCTACATCCATCTCTGTTACATATATCATTCTTGGAAGTTTGTACTTGTCACAAAGTTCCCATGCTTTCTCTGTACCGACTTCAACTCCTGCTTTACCGGATACAACAATAACAGCTGCATCAGCGGCACTTACAGCTTCTTCGACTTCTCCGACAAAGTCGAAATATCCCGGTGTATCCAGAATATTGATCTTGGCTTTCTCCCATTCAATCGGGATTAAGCTTGTACTGATTGAAAATTCACGTTTCTGCTCTTCTTTATCAAAATCACTGATCGTGTTACCATCCGTAATCTTTCCCATACGGTTTGTCGCTCCTGACACATATGCCATGGCCTCTGCAAGACTGGTCTTTCCGCTTCCACCGTGTCCTAAGAGAACCACGTTCCTGATTTCGTCCGTTCTGTAAACTTTCATATAGCTGCCTCCTTATTTTGGTAAAATCTCATGTAGATATTGTACTAAACTTTCTGTTTTTTTACAACACTTTTATACACTTTAACCATATTATTTTTGTATTTATTTTCAAATAAATGTGAATTTTCACTTATTTCAGAATTTTCTTTGCAATTTTATACTGCAGATTGTCTATTTTCTCGTTTTACCTCATTCACTTTTTCACTTTAAAGTATTATAGTATTGACAAATCCTCTTACAACACGTTACAATATGAACTGAGTTTCTAGATCAAAGCACAAGGAGGAAACATCATGAAACACAAAATTGGTTTTATCGGGCTCGGACTGATCGGTGGTTCTATTGCAAAGGCCATCCGCCAGTATTATCCCGATTATGAGATTGTGGCTTTCGACAAAAACAAAGAATCCCTTGCACTTGCAACCCAGGAATCTATGATCGATGTTGCCGCAACTACCATTGACAATAATTTTCAAAATTGTAACTATATATTCTTATGCGCACCGGTCGCATATAATACCGCCTATCTGAAACAGCTGACGGAATATCTGAATGATGACTGCATCCTCACAGATGTCGGAAGTGTAAAGACGAACATCCACGAAGAAGTGCAGAATCTCGGTATTGGGAAGTATTTCATCGGGGGACATCCGATGGCCGGATCCGAGAAAAGCGGTTACAGTAATTCCAAAGCTATGCTGATTGAAAATGCATACTATATTCTTACTCCGACTCCTCAGGTAGCTGAAGAAAAAGTACAAACTTATGAAAAATTCGTGGAAAGCCTGAAGGCCCTTCCGGTTATTCTGGACTACCAGCTTCATGACCAGATTACAGGAACCATCAGCCATCTCCCACATATCATTGCTTCTTCACTCGTTAATTTTGTCAAAACACACGATACACATGATGAGATGATGAAAAATCTTGCTGCTGGAGGATTTAAAGATATCACACGTATTGCCTCTTCTTCTCCTATCATGTGGCAGAATATCTGCCTGAAGAACAAGGACAATATTGTAGATATATTAGATCAGTATATAGACTCTCTGGAAGATTTCAAAGAAGCTATCGAACGTGAAGATGATCTGGATCTTTATAACCGGTTTGAATCCTCCAGAAATTATCGTAATTCCATGCCATCTTCTTCGGCCGGACCGATCAAGAAAGCATTTGCCGTATACTGTGACATCATTGATGAAGCCGGTGGGATTGCTGCTATCGCAACCATTCTTGCTTCCAATAATATCAGTATCAAAAACATTGGAATCGTACACAACAGAGAATTTGAAGAAGGGGTTCTGCGTATTGAATTCTACGACGAAGATTCCAGCAAACGCGCCGTAGGATTACTGCAGAAATTCAGGTATATCGTTTATGAGCGTTAGAACAATTGCACCCACAAGGGGATTAAAAGGAGAAGTAACCATACCGGGAGACAAATCCATCTCACATCGTTCCATTATGTTAGGTTCCATTGCGCTTGGAACCACAGAGATCACTCATTTTCTGGAAGGAGCCGACTGTCTTTCCACGATTGACTGTTTCCGTAAAATGGGTGTTGAGATTGAAAGAAAACCATCCAGTATCCTGGTACACGGGAAAGGTCTGCGCGGCCTGACCGCCCCGGCTTCTACTTTAAATGTAGGAAACAGCGGAACTACAACCCGCCTGATCTCCGGAATTTTGTCCGGGCAAAATTTTGCGACTACATTATCCGGCGATGATTCTTTGAACTCCAGACCAATGAAGCGCATTATGACACCACTTAACACCATGGGAGCACATATCAGAAGTCTCAACGACAACGGATGCGCCCCGCTTCACATAAGACCTGGTGCTCTGCATGGTATTCATTACCAGTCACCGGTTGCCTCTGCCCAGGTAAAATCGGCAGTTCTGTTAGCCGGACTTTATGCAGACAGTCCTACTTCTGTTACAGAACCTGCTCTTTCCCGTAATCATACGGAACTTATGCTTCAGGGATTCGGCGCATACGTTGCCACAGATCTTCATACAGACGGAACTGCCACTGCACATGTAGAACCATGCAAAGAACTTTACGGACAACAGATCTGTGTTCCTGGCGATATCTCTTCTGCTGCTTACTTTATTGCGGCCGCACTGTTAGTTCCTGGTTCCGAGCTTCTTGTTAAAAATGTAGGAACCAACTTCACACGTGCCGGTTTCTTAAAAGTCTGCAAAGCCATGGGAGCCGATATCGAAACCGTCAGCCAGACAATCGAGGGCGGCGAAAGCCGTGCTGATCTTCTTGTCCGCTACAGCCACTTAAAAGGAACTGTAATCGAGGGTGATATCATCCCGACTCTGATCGACGAGATTCCGATGATCGCAATTATGGCAGCCTTTGCAGATGGTCAGACAGTCATCAGAGATGCAGCTGAGTTAAAGGTAAAAGAAACGAACCGAATCGATACTGTCACTGCAGGATTAAAAGCGATGGGAGCTGTTATTACACCAACCGATGACGGCATGATCATTGAAGGTACCGGACATTTAAATGGTGCTTCTATTCAAAGCTACCTTGATCACCGGATCGCAATGGCATTCTCGGTTGCGGGACTTGCATCTGACGGTGAAACGCAGATAGTGGATAGTCAGTGCGTGGATGTGTCTTATCCGGAGTTTTATGCGACGTTGAATTCGGTTTCTATTTAATTATTATGGCATGCGAAAACGTGACTGAATAAAAGTATGGGAGTGATTTCTGTGCATATGAGGTCATGGTTAGTAACTCTTGAGTAATAAAATTGACCGTTAGCCTTGGAAAAATCATTGTCTGAGACGAATGTCGAGCTTTGATTTTTTCAAGGCTGCTTTTAGGACAATTTTGTTGCTCTAGAGTTACTCCATGATCGAATCAGCACAGAAATCACTCCCATACTTTTATTCAGGACCGGGGGAAGCCGCCATGATGATTAAATAGAAACCAACATCCTTCTCTCCTCCGCAATCCGAAGCAGTTCCCCCATCTTTTGGTTCATACTTCCAACTTTCACTCCCGCATTGATCACTTTTCCGCATCTTTCCATAACTTCTAATGTCCTCTGGTAAGTCTCATCGGATATCGGTTCATATGGCTCTTCGCTGATGATCCCGGATGCCAGCAGCCGTGCCAGCTGATAGTCGCTCTCGCCCGGATAGAGGATTCCGGCGGCAAATGGAATCCCGGCTTTCTGAAGTTTTCTGTAGACCGGGATTCCTGTTTTACCGGAAGATAATACCAGAACTTCCGGTTCTCCTTCCGGCTTTGGAAGTTCCACACTTCCGAATATCGGATCGTAATAACCATTGTCGATTTCATAAAGATCACGAATTGTTGCTTCCGTGAATATTTCTTCCGGATCACCAAATTCGGCAATCCGGTCGCCTTTGACACAGATAACCTGATCCGATATTTTTTGCGCCAGATCAATCTCATGCAGAGACATAATTACAGTAATTCCGTTCTCTTTTGCCATCTTTCTTAAGATTGCCAGCAGTTCCAGTTTATGACGGATATCCAGATAAGAGGTCGGCTCATCCAGGATCATCACTTCCGGTTCCTGACAGATAGCCCGGGCAAGCAGCACCCGCTGCCTCTGTCCGTCACTGATTTCCTGAAAATTACGGATTCCAAGTTCCTGTGCATGTACCGCCTCTAATGCCTCATCCACCTTTCTCTCATCTTCCCTTGACAAGATTCCAAGTCTTCCGGTATAAGGATAACGCCCGGTCGCTACAATATCATGACAGGTCATCAATTCTGGTTTCATCCTCTCGGTCAGCATCACGGCCGCCTTAACTGCCATCTCTTTATAAGAAAGTTTACGGATTTCCTCGCTATCTATGTATACTTCCCCGCCAATCAGCTTTAACTGTCTGGTGATGCTTTTTAATATTGTAGATTTTCCCGCTCCATTGGGACCGATCAGTGTCACGATCTCGCCTTTTTTTATTTTCAGATTAATATCGCTTATCAGCGCATTCCCCTGATATCCCACTGCGAGATCTTTCATTTTTATATAATACTCTGTCATCTTCTACCTGCCTTTCTGCCCACGCACCATCATGAAGATTACAACAGGCGCTCCGAATATCGAAGTCACCGTACTGATATTCAATTCCATTGGTGCAAATGCCATTCTCGCGATCAGATCACAGATCATACAGAATACCGCTCCACCAACAAATGTTCCTGGTATCACTACCAAAGGTTTCGATGTACGAAGTGCATGTTTTACCAGATATGGAACCGCTATTCCGACAAATGAGATCGGACCTGCAAATGCAGTTACGCTTGCCGAAAGAATACTGGACAAGAGAATCAGTGCCACCCTGAAAAAGCGGATATTCACTCCCATGCTCTGCGCATAAGCTTCTCCCAGCTGATAAGCACCGATTGGCTTAGACAGGAAAAATGTAAGTACAGTCGTCACACCGATCACGATCACCGCTACCTGTACATTACTCCAGTTCATTCCGGAAAAGCTCCCCTGTGACCATCCATGAAGATTGACAATATCAGAATCCTCTGCAAATGTAACGACAAAATCTGTGATTGCCGAACAAATGTAGCCAATCATGATTCCACCTACCAGAAGTGTGGCCATATGCTTCATTTTCCTGGATAGCAGTAAAATAAAACCGGTGGAGATCAATGCTCCGATAAATGCCGCAACAATCAGTGTATAAGAAGACACAAATGCATAGCGTTCCAAAAAGAATATCATTGCCAGTGCCACCATCATCTTCGCTCCGGACGAAATTCCAAGGACAAACGGTCCCGCGATCGGATTGGAAAAGAAAGTCTGAAGTAAGAATCCAGATAATGACAACGCTCCCCCAAGGATTGCTGCCATCAGAACCCGTGGCAGACGTATCTTCCATATAATATTTGCTTCCGTTCCGCCCTCTCCCCGTCTTGCCAGTATTTTCAGGATCTCTGGCAAGGAGATATGTACATTTCCTGTATTGATATTCAAAACCGTAACAATCAAAAATGCTGCCGTCAATACAGAAAATACCAGAATATATCTGGAACGCCGTTTAAAAATTTCCTTTTGATAAACAGATCCGGCCGTATCCTGCCGATCCGTTTTCTGATTATAAGTGTCTGCCACGTTATATTTCTCCTTTGATGAAAAATCAGGTGAACATTTCCTTTTGCCCACCTGATTCTTATTATACTGTATTATTTTACCCTGTACAAGAATGTCATATCCTTCTCATCTCCATTTGTCAGCATCAGATGAATATCCGTGATCAGATTACCGACTATATCCGTTGCCTGATACAGTGATTTGCCGGTGCACCATACATTACCGTTCTTCACAGCTTTAAAATCCTTAAACAGTTCATTCTTTGCCGTCAGCTCTGCAATACTGTTTATCGGACTGTCAATTGTTGCATTGTAGATCAGATAGTCTGCTTCTTCCGCCTTTGAATAGAATTCTTCCATTGATAATTCTACCGAAGCACTCTTGCTTTCTGTATTCTTAAGATCTGAAAAAATGTATTTTCCTCCGGCAATATCAATCATCTTCGGAATATAATCTTTACTGCTTCTTACGACCACTGTTCCATCTGCATTAACAAAGAAATAAGCAACCGTCTTTCCCGTATTCTTAAAATCTTTCAGGTTTTCGATCACCTTCGTCTGTTTCTCGAAAAATGTATCTGCCACATCCTCTTTATTCAACATTGCCGCATAAGCCTTAATCCATTCTGTTCTGCCAAGCGGATGACTTTCATAGCTGGACCGGTCGATAAATACCGGAATATCCAGATCTTCGATCATTTCCTGTACTTTTGGCGTATGCAGGATCATCGTTGATTCAATTGCAAGATCACAATCCTCATCTACCAGCATCTCATAATCCGGCTCACTGTATTTTCCGGCGAACAATATCCGGCCTTCCTCCATAGCTTTTTTCGCATTATCAATATACCAGTCTGAAGCCTGTGCGCCTGACATCCGGATACTGTCCAGGCCATCCATCGAATCGAACAGTGCCATTGCCGATGTTGCCGCAAGATAAATGTGATCCAGCGGCTGTTTTAATACCACAATATCTTTATCCAGATCTGCCGGTTTCTTCTTTCCTTCCGGAACGATCAGATACTGTCTGTCATCATGCACATCCAGTAATTTATATCCACCTTTATAATAGTAAACATCAAAACCTGTGGCATATTTTAACTGCATCGTCTTCTGATACTTCAGTCCGTCTATCTTCGGAGCTTTCTTTTCTTCTGCCCCGTTTTCTTCTGTCTGCTGTGTTCCGTCTCCTTTAGACACACCCGATTTTCCTGAACTACTGCATCCAGTCAGTGCTCCTGTTACCAGAAGCACTGTACTTGCAAGTATACACAACAAGCGATATGTTCTCTTTTTCATTCTTTTCTCCACTTTTTTTCTGATTACATGATATTTTGTCTGCATTCCGATCATTTTATGCGATCCGCATTCTGGTCATCTTATATAACCCTTATTCTGCACTCTGATCTTCACATCCGAGGATTACCTGATAGACTTTTTCCCATTCTTTCTTTGCATCTTTTCCCTTTTCATCTTTTGAACGGTCAACGATCACAGGCATCTCAAGAAGCGTCATCTTCTCGGTCATCTTCTGATAAGCTTTCATTTTCTTTCTGGCAGCTTTCTTACTACTTCCTTTTTTCGGCAGGATACCGGAAGAAAGGAGTGCCAGATCACATTTATTTTTTACCAGTTTCTTATAATTTAATTTGCCGGATTTACCTGTGTAAATGATTTCTTTCTTTTCCATCTTTTCTTTGATAGTCTCATTCTTACACTTCTTTTTCTTTACACCAACTGCCGTCACTTTATCAGTCTGTCCCAGTTTGGCTATCTTGGAAATGATCTTATTGGTTCCTGCATAGATATGATCTGCCGGCTGTCTCACCACGATAACTTCCTTATCAAGTCCTGCAGGAATCTCTGCATTTTCCGGAACGATCAGATATTTTACAACTTTGTTCAGATACAGTGCTGCCTGCTCCTGCTCTGCAGGATTCAGTCCGCTTGTATCCGAAGACTGTTTCCATTTCTTACCGGCTGCTTTTCTTCCCGTCTTTTTGCTCATATCAATTTCCAGAAGTGTGATCCCCTGATCATAATGATAGATTTTGAAATATTTCGCATGCTCGGCTTTTGTCTCTGACTGATATTCCAGGCCGATGATCTCAGGTGCTACTTCATCCAGTTTCTTACTTGCAGCTGCCGTCTTACTGCTGTCACTGCCATTTACACCAATCACGGTAATTTCTTTTCCATTAGCTCTTGTTGATGCATTTGCTTTTGCTGCTTCCGCAATGTATACAAAAATCGTATACTTAATCTCATGTGCTGCAGACATGGCTGTTGTCATACCTACAATCGTATTATTCTTATTCAGTTCCACCGGAATTACAAAGGAAGTAGAGCTTCCTGTTTTGGAACTTGGATAATATACATTTCCATTGGCTTTCACGTACTGGTAATGCGTACTGCTGAATGTGATCGTTGCATATGCCTGGCCACCGGTAACTGTTACCTTACTACAGCTGATTCTTACCTTTCCGGTTCCACCTGACCATGAGAAGCTGTCCGGTGTGTATACACCATCTTTTAAGCCTGTGGCACTGTTAACTCTGGCTGTTGATTTGTTCAGATCTGATTCGTATTTTGATTCTTTGTCCGGTTTTCCATTGTTTGTTGTATTATTTCCTGTATTTCCGTTATTGCTTCCTGTACTTCCTGAGTTATTTCCATTGGAAGTATTTCCCGGGTTGTTATTATTTCCGCCCGGTGTCAGCGATCCATTGCTTCCGTTATTGCCATTCGAAGCATTTCCATGATTGCTGTCCGCAATCTTAGTCATGCCTTCTGAATGGAATGTCAGTGTTCTGGTATCCCATTTATTACTCTTCGTTGTATGAACGGCAATCGTCATTACCTCATCCAGTTTCTCTACCGGAATCTGGAATGTATACTGCTCTGCAAGAAGCGAATCTGGAAGTATCCAGTTACTTTCATCGTTCGGCGCGTCTTTTACATCTCCCAGATAGATTCTGTTATATCCCCGTCCGCTCAATGTTACTGCTGCCGTCATCTGTCCATTCTTTACCGTCATTACACAGTTTGTGACACGGATCATCTTTCCACCGGCTTCGGCATTCACCTGATAGTTTCCGTCTGTCAGGGTCTTATTTTCTGTTTCCTGTGCTGTTACCGTTACCTTACATGTGGCTTTAATCTCTGTACCTTCAGAGTTATTAAATGTTGCTGTTACCTCTGCAGTTCCTGCTTTCATTGCAGTCAGCTTAGCCTGTGATCCGGATTTTTCAACCGTTACAACCTCCGGATCAGAAGAAGTCCATGTCATATCCGGTGCTGTCTCTTCTGCTGATAATGCCGGTGTAAACTTAAGCGTCAGGTTCTTAACTTCTCCCGTCTTCATACTGAGTTCCGTTCCTTCACTGAAGCTTACACCTGTGATAACCGTCTGTTCCGGAGCTTCCGGTGTTGTCGGCTCTGTATCTTTGGAAATGTTGATGTTTAGCTTATATTCTGTATAGGATCCCATCTTTTCCACATATCCGATCACATTCATCTCTTTATTAATATCAGCCGGAATATCAAATGCGCTGGTTCCTGCTGCACTGTCTGTTCTTTTTTCATATTCTTTTACAGTGCCATTTACATTTACCCACAGTTTTGGATATCCGGCACTTGAAAATACGATTCTGGCAGTCGCTTTTCCATCCTTTACTTCCACTTTTTCACAGGTGATACTTGTTCTGGATGATCCGCCTACTTTTGCCTCTACTTTATATGTTCCGTCTTTCAGTTCACCGGTTGTTCC
The DNA here is from genome assembly GCF_025150085.1 of Dorea longicatena. Classification (NCBI taxonomy): domain Bacteria; kingdom Bacillati; phylum Bacillota; class Clostridia; order Lachnospirales; family Lachnospiraceae; genus Dorea; species Dorea longicatena. The sequence continues at coordinate 829,351 of NZ_CP102280.1, read as the reverse complement.
ACTGACCACTGACAGCTTTGCAAGAGCCGCATTCTTCTTCGCGTCTTCGTCCTCCGCAGTATCTGTTCCTTTACCGGCTGTTTCCGCTTTATTTTCTTCCTGACTTCCAACCGCCGTCACACTGCTTTCTGCCTGTCCGGCATTCGAAGCAGTCTCATTCTGCTCCGCTTCACTGCCCTCCTGTACATTCGCATTCACAGCATTTTCTACAGCTGCATTCTGATCTTCCGCATACACTCCCGATACCGGTGCAACTGCCATAGACACAGCCATAAATAAGGCCAAAAATTGCTTGGAATTGTGTTTCATCTTTTACTCTCTCCCTACTACTTTTCTGTCACCAAAAATACCCTTCCACGAAATCATCCGTAAAAGGGTATAAAATGGCCTTGTGAATTTATTATAATTTTCCTCCATTTTTGTACAACCAATTACTCGTGGTCCGGATTTACTTCCATGTACGCTACAGGCAGGTCTCCTGACTCACAGATCCATACATCAGAAGCTTGTCTTCCCGTTATCCAGTGACTTTTTTCTTTTCTGATATTCCCTGCTCACAGTGACGAGTTCGTACAGGACTTGCACCTGTTTCCCTTTTCACCGGCTCTGATCAATCTTATCCAACCGGCACCTGCAGTTTTCATTCTATTCTTTTCACCTTGACTACGATACCACAAGTATCTGTAAAATGCAATTATTAACCCAGATTCTGCTTCTGTACCATATCTTCCGTACGATATTTTTCAAATGTAGAAAGTACCTCTTTCTCATCAGAACCATCTACTACAAAGATCAGCCTCTGATTCAATGTAACTGTCATCATTCCCATAACTGATTTTCCATCAATGATAAGTTTATGTACAGTATCTTCAATCAGAGTATCAGCCTCTACTTTCTGACACATTCTTGAAAATTCTACAAGCTGTTCCGGTGTTTCAAATTTTACATTCATTTTTACCATAATTAAGTCTCTCCTCTCAGGTGTATCCATTATTTTCGTTACAAACACATCTGTTCATAAAAAAATATAAATCAGTATACTACGTTTTTTTCTACAATGTAATATATTTTTTATTTCTTAACATTGTCTTTTCACATGGGATATATTATACTTATCTGGCATCATCTGGATAAAAGATAGCAAATTATTTTTATATATCAATTTTATATATTATTTTGGAGGATATTATGAGTACATACGATTATTACCGCATTTTCTACCATGTCGCACAACAGCACAGTTTTACAAAAGCGGCAGAGGTATTACACAATAACCAGCCGAATATTACCCGGTGTATGAATAATCTTGAGACAGAACTTGGCTGCCATCTTTTCGTCCGTTCGAACCGTGGGGTCTCACTGACTCCGGAAGGACAGAAGCTTTTTAACCACGTTGCAATTGCCTTTGAACAACTGGAGCTCGGAGAAACCGAGTTGAAGCGTGACCAGAGCCTTACCAGCGGACTCATCTCCATCGGAGTCAGCGAAAATGCACTACGTATTATGCTGCTGCCAAAATTAGAAGCATTTCACAATCATTATCCACATGTAAGGCTTAAGATTTCCAACCATTCCACTCCGCAGGCAATCGCTTCCCTGGAAAGCGGGCTGGTGGATTTCGCAGTTGTAACAACACCTCTTTCGGTCCAGAAGCAGTTCCAGAAGATTTCCCTTGGTTCTTTCCGGGAAATTCTGATCGCCGGTCCGAAATACAAAGAACTGGCTTCTCACATCTGCTCGCTGGAAGAACTTGCGGAATATCCTTTTGTCTCGCTGGAGAATAATACCAGCACCAGAGATCTTCATATTCAGTACTTTTCTTCCCACGGCTTTCCGTTCCGTCCGGATCTGGAAGTTACATCTACCGATCAGTGTCTGGCCCTGATCCAGCACAATCTCGGTATCGGCTTCTATCCGGAGAAACTTGCAGAAGAACCGCTGAAGCGCGGGGAAATTCTTCAGATTCATCTGAAAGAATCTCTTCCTGCAAGACACATCTGTCTTGTACAGAATGCTTCCAAGCCACAAAGTATTGCAGCACAGAAACTAATCGAGACATTGATCCGCATCTGACAGCGGATCAATGTCTCTTATTTTTTCTTCTATTATGCTCTGCTTCTCCGTGCTTCTATATCCAGGAACATCAGCAGGAAGCTGACAATCAAAAGTCCGCACGATACCCATATCATATGGATTCCGTAATTGGCAGAAAGATTGCCGCCGATTCCGGCTCCTATCGCAAACAGAACTATGATTCCCAAATAATACATTGCCTGGCGCAGCTGCTCTGGTCTTCTTTCTCTCAGATAAAAAGACAGTGCTGCCGTTCCGCTTCTCAAATTACCGATACACATCGTACTCGCATATGAGAATCCATTCACCTTCCGGAAACTCTGCACCTGCATCGCACAGGCAAAGGATACCAGAACAGTCGCGATCATATTTCCGCGTTGTGGAATAAATCCTACAATGAACAGGATTATAATCTCTGCTCCCAGAATTCCCTGTCTCCAGTGCAGATGTTTTGCATATTTATACTTATGCTGGATCTGTTCTGCGATCAGAACACCCAAAGCAAATGCAAAAAGCGGAAATAAATACTTCAGTCCCGCCTCCCATTTTCCCGTCATGAAATTCTGGCTCATCAGCACCACGTTACCTGTCTGTGCATTCGAGAATACTTCATTACGCGTATTATAGGTATATGCATCCTGAAATCCTCCCGATAAAGCCAGAAATGCACTACAGATGAATGCCTCCGACATCTGTTTCCCGGAAAATAAACTTTTCATTACTCCCATGTTTTCATCTCCTTAGAAAAAACGGGGAATTGCTTTCACACGTTTTTACGTTTTCAAACCAATCCCCCTCAGCAAACTATTATACGAGAGAATATCAAAAATGTGAAACGTATATTTGATATATCTTTCATATCTTTTTTATATATTCAATTTGATATTAAGCCTCCCAGACTTCTTCTGCAACTTCTTTTACAAACGAAACCTTTTCCCACTGCTTTTCATTATTATTCTGAATTATTCTTACATCCCGCCTGTGTATTTTTTCAACGCTTCCATATACACCTTTCCATACCGGCTCAGTGCCACATCTTTCCGCACGATCGTTCCGATCCGCATATATTCATCCACCAGAAGCGGCTTCCCGATGATATTCTCACCGTTCAGTTCTTTACTGATCACGCCGGAGCTTACCGTATACCCGTCCAGGCCGACCGCCAGATTGAAAAGCGTTGCCCGGTCTCTGACTTTGATGTTCTTATTCCGGTCCAGTGTGCTTAATATCTCTTCGGAAAAATAAAAGGAATTATAATCCCCCTGCTCAAATGACAAATACGGATACTCCTCCAGATCTTCCAGTGTCAGTGCTTCCTTATCTGCCAACGGATGCTTTGAACTGATAAATACATGTGGCTTTGCTACGAATAACTCTTCGAATTTCAGATCATTCTGACGGATCAGTTTCATGATGATCGTCTCATTCTGTGAAGAAGTATACAGAATACCTATCTCACTTTTCAGCTTCGCCACATCTTCGATGATCTCATAAGTCTGTGTCTCCCGCAGTGTGAAATCATATTTTCTCGCATCAAATTTACGGATCACATCTACAAATGCATTGACCGCAAAAGAATAATGCTGGCAGGATACGGAAAATCTCGGGTTCCGTTCATTTACATTCAGATACCTCTCCTGCATGAGGCCGACCTGATCCAGTATCTGTCTTGCATAGGCGAGAAATTCATCTCCCTCTGCGGTGATCGTCACCCCTTTATTCGTCCGGTGAAAAATCGTCACCTGCATCTCCTGCTCCAGTTCCCGGATCGCATTGGTAAGACTCGGCTGGGAAATGAACAGCTCTTTTGCCGCCTCACTTATCGTCCCCTTCTCCGCAACCATGGTAATATACCTTAACTGCTGTAATGTCATAAATTCTTCCTCCCTACAGCATATAGATCAGTGCGTTACAGATACATGCCGCAATATTACTTCCGCCTTTTCTCCCCCTCGCTACAATATACGGGGTATCTTCCAGAGTCAGGATCAGCTCTTTGGACTGTACCACATTTACAAAACCAACCGGCACACCGATTACAAGCTCCGGACGGATTCTTCCGTCTTTGATCAGTTCATACAGATGGATCAGTGCTGTCGGAGCATTCCCAATGGCAAAGATTAGCTTTTCATTCCGTTCACACGCTTTTTCCATACTGGCAACGGCTCTTGTTGTTCCATTCTTCTTCGCCGCCTGCGCCACATCTTCATCCGACATAAAGCAGTATACCTGACCGCCATACTGTTCCAGTCTCTTTTTGTTAATTCCGGAACGTCCCATCTGTGTATCGGTTACAATGGAAGCACCGCCTCTGATCGCTTCAAGTGCTTTCTCCACCGCATGCTCGGAATACACCAAATTCTTCGCATAATCAAAATCCGCACTGGTATGTATGCAGCGCTTTGTAATTGGTGCCTGAATCTCAGGAAGCACGATGCCTTCCTGCTCCAGTTCTTCCGTAATGATCTCAAAGCTGCGCTTTTCGATCTCTGTCGGAAGAACATTTTCTATCTCTATTTTAGTATGTGCTGCGTGATTATTTTTCTGTATATTCAACGTTTTCTTCCTTTCTCTTCATAGTCCGTCATAGCCCACATCTCATCTTTTCTAACTACAAAACTTGCCATCGGCAACTTCTCTTGCATACTTTGGTATCTACAGCTCCTTACGAATACATAGTAATCCCGAAAAATTATTTCTGCATTCCCATGATCTGATAGATTGCCTTCATGTCCAGATGTTTTCTGAGTGTATCTGCAAGAAGATCATACTGGCTTTCTTTGAATGCTTTCAGGTCCACACCTTCCACTTCTTCCATTGAAAGTCCTTTCTTTTCTGCCAGGGATTTTACGATCTCCGATACAATTTTCTCCTTATCAAAAATGCCGTGGATGTATGTTCCGTATACATTTCCATGCGAGATTCCGTCTGTACTGTTCTCTATTCTGTTTTCCGGCTCCATATCCGGAATCTGTCTGTCCTTTTTCTTCACCGTATCGTGAATCTGATTCATCGGACATCCTTCCAGAAGTTCGGTCTTTCCCATATGGATCTCGTATCCTTCAAACTTCAGATTCTCAAGTGCTTTCAGATTCCCCTCCACATGAAGGAGTGTTCCATTCACCCTTGTTCTGGTCTTTTCTGTGGTAAATGTAGTCGTTACCGGCAAAAGGCCGAGTCCTTTCATACTGCCGCCATCTTCCACGCCTTCCGGATCACTGAGCGACTGCCCCAGCATCTGATAGCCGCCGCAGATTCCCCAGACCACACAGCCGCCGGCATGCGCCTTTAGAATCTTCGCTTCCATTCCGCTCTGTCTTAACCATTTCAGATCTCCCATCGTATTTTTTGTTCCCGGAAGGATGATCATATCAGGATTTTCCAGTTCTCTTGGATTCTTTACATAACGCAGATTCACTCCCGGAGCATTTTCCAACAGCATGAAATCCGTAAAGTTCGAAATTCTCGGTGTCCGGATGACTGCGATATCCACCAGACCGATTCTTTCTTCTGCACCTTTTCCACCCTTTGTCATGTTAAAACGCTCTGTCAGACTGTCTTCATCTTCAATCTCGACCTGCATATACGGTGTAACTCCGACTACCGGAATGCCGCCTCTTTCTTCCAGCATGACAATACCGGGATCCAGGATTGTCTTATCCCCGCGGAATTTGTTGATGACCAGTCCCTTTACACGTTCTTTCTCATCATCTTCCAGGAGCATAAGCGTCCCCAGAAGCTGGGCAAATACTCCTCCGCGGTCAATATCTCCGACCAGAAGCACCGGCGCATCTACCATCTTCGCCAGCCCCATATTTACAATATCATCTTTCTTCAGGTTGATCTCTGCCGGACTTCCCGCTCCTTCGATCACAATGATATCATTCTCTTCTTCTAATTTGTGAAATGCTTTCATAATGTCCGGTATGAGCTGCTTTTTATAAGCAAAATATTCTCTTGCACTCATATTCTTCAGGACTTCACCATTTACGATCACCTGTGATCCTACATCGTTGGTCGGCTTTAACAGGATCGGATTCATCTCTACCTGCGGCGCCACGCCTGCTGCCTCTGCCTGCACAACCTGTGCACGTCCCATCTCCAGTCCATCCTCTGTAATAAAGGAATTCAGTGCCATATTCTGGGATTTGAACGGAGCCACCCGGTATCCGTCCTGTTTGAATATTCTGCAAAGTCCCGCACACAGAAGACTCTTTCCTGCGTTGGACATTGTTCCCTGTATCATAATTTTTCCAGCCATGTTATCAACCTTTCATTCTCTTCTTCAGATCTTATTGCAATCCGGTAATGCCCTTCTGTCAGTCCTTCATAGTTACTGCAGTCCCGGATCAACAGTCCTCTTTTCAGTGCCTTCTCATACAGCCCTGCTTTTCCTTTAAAAAATATATAGTTTGCTTCCGATCCCCATACATTCAGACCAAGCTTTCTCATCCGCTCTGTCATCCAGAACTTTTCTTTTTTTATATATTCTCTCGTTCTCTTTAAATATGCTTCGCAATCAACAAGTGCTGCCACACCTGCTTCCTGTGCCGTTACCGACACATTCCACGGCTGGAGCATTGCCCTCATTCGTTTCCTAAGAGCTGCATTCTCACACAATGCATATCCAAGTCTTACACCCGGCATACAGAATATTTTCGTAAATGCTTTGATAATGACCACATTCGGATACTGTGTCAGATACCCCCGGCATTCATATCTTTCTGGTTCTTCCAGAAACTCTATAAAACACTCATCCAGGACCAGTATCGTACCGCATTTATTACACCCGTTCATCACACGGATCAGCAGTTCTTTTTCCGTTGTCTGTCCGGTCGGATTATTGGGATTGCACAGAAATATCATATCTGTATCTTCCGTAATCTGTTCCAGTATATCCTCCTGTATCCGGAAATCCTGTTCTTCTTTTAATCTGTAATATTGTACCTCTGCTCCAACTGTGCCAAGTGCTCGCTCATACTCGGAAAAAGCTGGTGCCGTCACCAGTGCTTTTTTCGGTCTCACTGCCATTACGACAGCAAAAAAAAGCTCTGCAGCACCATTGCCGCAGAGTATCTTTTCTTTTTCTATTCTCTCAAAATCACTGATCGACTCCCGAAGTCTGTCGCATCTGACATCCGGATAATACATGATCCTGTCTGCACTTTCCTGTACGCTCTTTCGTACCGCTTCGGGAACTCCCAGCGGGTTACTGTTTACAGAATAATCTGTAACAGATGGATTCCGGTAAATGTCTCCACCGTGAACTGTCTCTTTTGGTTCTGCCAACGTTCCTTCACCTGTGCGGATAAACCGCTCTCTCTGCTATTTTGCTACAACCATCTTACTCACTTTGCAGAAAATAGTCAACCGGAATCTTATACCTGAATTCTTGTTGCCGCATCGCTGCTCATTGCGATCCGCTTCTCACCACTTCTGATGATCAGGTCTCTTCCGGAATTCTGAATGACTGTGATCTCACTGCCTTCATCAATCTTGCATTTTCGGATCTTATCCAGAACTTCCGGGATGCCGAACATCCACTTGATGGTGTAGCTTTTTCCAGCCGCCGCCTTTGACAATGCCTGCATAACTAACACCTTCTTTACCTCTTTTTTATATTGTAAGTTGCACTGACTATGTTAGTCAACAGGAACATTGTTTGCACAATTCTAACTTTTTATTCATAATTTGCAGATAATATTATTTGTTTTTTGATTTTTATTATCAATATCATCTACAGAACCAGAATCCGGAGGATGATTCCAAGTATCAGACCAAGCATTGCCGTCCCATATAACAGCTTATGCGATCTCCGGATATCCAATAGTTCCATCTCCCGGACCGGATCTCCGATCGTCGGCTTCTTATGCAGCTTTCCAAAATACCATGCATCTCCTGCAAGCTGCACATCCAGCGCCCCCGCCATGACTGCTTCTGTCTGTGCCGAGTTCGGACTTTTATGATTAAAGCGGTCTCTTCGGAAGATACGTGCTGCATTCTTTCCATCCATTCCGGTCAGATATGACGCCGCGATCATCAGTACTGCCGATACCCTCGCCGGAATAAAATTCACCACATCATCCAGCTTCGCGGCAGCCGTTCCAAACCATTGATACCGGTCGTTCTTATAACCGACCATCGAATCCATCGTATTAATTGCCTTATAAGCAAATCCCAGAACAGCTCCGCCGATCAGCATATAAAATAACGGTGCGATCACACCATCCGATGTATTCTCTGCCACCGTCTCTACGGCCGCCTTGGTCACACCTTCTTCCGTCAGATTCTGTGTATCTCTTCCGACGATCATGGACACGGCCTTTCTCCCGGCCTCCAGGCCCTTGTCTTTCAGTGCTATGTAGACCCTGTCACTTTCTACTTTCAGGGATTTCGTTGCAAGGATCTGATAACACCAGAAGCTTTCCAGTGCAAGTCCAAGCTGCCAGAAATACTTATATGCAACCGATAAGATCACCGCCGGAACTCCTGTACTGACCGTCACAACCACCAGCACCAGAATCCCTCCACCGATGCGTTCCCCTGTCTTATTCGCCGGCAGACAGTTTCTGATAATTCTTTCGGTTCCCGATATCAGATGCCCGATCAGCCTCACCGGATGATACAGCCATCTTGGATCCCCGAAGATCAGATCCAGAACAAAGCCCGCCACGATCGCGATCGTCATATATGTCATTCTCTGAAATTCTAAGTTCATATCCTTCTCCATTCTTTATCTGATAATCATAATAACTTCCTGCTGGCGTCCCGTCTTCCTTTACTGCATACCGTTCCATGATACTCATGATCGTTCCGCCATGTGCCACAACCGCAATCGTCTCCCGGTCATGTGCCTGCGCATCCCGTACGACTTCCCGGAACCCTTCCAGTGTCCGCCGGATGAACGCTTCCCTGCTTTCCCCTTCCGGAAATGGCAGCTTTCCACCACTGTCTATCCATGCCTGATACTCCGGGCTGCCGGAAAGTTCGATATAATTATGATTTTCAAACAGGCCAAAATCACACTCCCGTAACTTTTCATTACAGCTATATGCTCCTGCTTTCATCATCTCCGGATAAATGATCTCTGCCGTCTGCACGCACCGCTTCATCGGACTTACATAGACATATGTAACCTCAGGATACATTCCTTTTCTCTCTTCCAAAAGCTGTATTCCTTCCAGACATAAAGATTCATCCGTCGTTCCGATATAGCGTTTTTCTTTATTTCCTTTCGTCATCGAATGACGTATCAGATAAATCCTCATACTTCCTTTATCACCTGTCCGATTCCGCACATCACACGGTATACTTTCTCCGAATATGCCGCAAGGCGCGTGCACACTCTTCCGGTCTGCTCTCTGTATTCCCGTTCCATCCGGTCAACCGGCACGATTCCGTATCCGATCTCATCTGTGATCAGGATCAGTTCCGGATTCTTCCGAATCAGTTCTTCTGCAAGATCATCTATCGGTTCTCCTTCCTTTATCTTTCTTTCGATATACTGATGGAAATGATATATTCCTTCGCAGCTATATAGTTCTTCTTCCGTACATACCGCACCGTCTGCCCATGTGACATCTGGGTAGATTTTCTTTGCGAATGCAAGTTTTCCCTGATATGCGCCGCCTATTATCATGATCATGACTTCTTTTCCTTCCTCCAATCCTGTATTTTCATCTTTCTGTTATTTTCTACTATTTCTCTGCTGTTTTCTTTCTGCCACTTGTTTTCTTCATTCTTTCCACACTTTTATCCAGCCTGTTCATCATTTGATGATTCCGCTTTTTACTATGATATCCACTACTACCACGACAAGCGCCATCACAAGTTCACATACCTGCAGGAAATATCCACACAGATCCCCGGTCACACCGCCGAAATTCTTCATCGCCATCCGGTAATAATATCCAAATACCACGCCTGCCGAGATCACACATCCGATTCCGCAGATCCCTCCGGTCAGTGGAATCAGGAAACACAGTACAATCAGATAAATGCCCAATACCATTCTTGTAATTCTGGTCGATGCACTTTCCGAAAAATCTGCCACCATACCTTTCTTCCTTGCCTGTGGAAATGTAACTACAGACAGTCCACTCAATGTTCTTGATAGCATGAAGCTATATGCGATCACTTCCATACTCCGTACACTCAGACAAGAATACACGCCAATATACATCAGAAAATAGATGGTACATGAAATGATAGCAAATGCTCCTGCGTGGGAATCTTTCAGTATTTCCAGACGACGCTCTTTCGTCTGCCAGGAACTCAGCGCATCCTGTGTATCCAGAAATCCGTCCAGATGAATTCCTCCCGTAATAAATACCGGGATCAGGATCAGAAATATTACAAAAAATAAGGAATAATTTCCTCCTCCATTCCCATCAAACCATTTTGAAAACCGAAACACTCCATAAGACAAAAGTCCGATCACTGCACCGATCCATGGAAAAAAACACATTGCATACGATTTATTTTCATCTGTCCATTCGCTGCGCGGCATCGGAATCCTGCTGTACATAGAAAACGCAATTTTGAAACTATTCCATATTCTTTTTATACTCTTCATACTTCTTTTGCTCCTTACGAATGCATACCGGAATTCCATACACAACTTCCGTTACTATATCTGCAAGCTCTGCAAGACTTTGATTCACCATTCCGATGCATTCCCGATATTTTTCCGTCTCTTCGCTATAGCTGTTTATATCTGCGTTCACTTCATTTGTAACAATTACAAGACGTGTCGTAGAATTGCTCAGTCTGCGTACTCCTGCCAATACTTTTTCTTTTGTTTCTTTTAAATCATTCAATGTCCCATCTTCTCTGTAAAGCTCATTGGCCACCAGATTCGATATGCACTCCAGAAGGATTCCCTGATTCTTTGGTATCTCAAGTTCTGATAGATCTGTATATTTTTCCAATGTCCGGAATCCTTTTCCGGCTCTCAGCCTGTGATGTCTTTCAATCTTTTTCATCGTTTCTTCTGTGTATGGCTGCATGGTTGCAATATATATGTAAGTACCATCCTTCTTATTTCTGCCTGTCAGCCAGTTCTCCGCATACTCAGATTTACCGCTTCCGCTTCCGCCTGTCACCAGATGTATCATTCTTTCTCACCTAATTCTTTATAATCTTCGATGTCATTTTCTGAAAATGTACTCATCCGTCCATACACTTCTGCCGCAAGATCCAGCACCGGAAGATATGCCACAGCTCCGGTTCCCTCACCCAGGCACATATCTGCATGCAATGGTGCATCCATGTGTAACTCTTTCAGGATCTTTTGCATTCCAGGTTCTTTCGAGACATGTGACACAATCATCGCATCTTTGACCCACTCACAGATTCTGACGGCCGCAAGTGCCGCAACCGCTGAGATAAATCCATCAACTACAATCGGGATTCGATATACAGCACCTCCCAGATAGAGTCCGGTGATTCCCGCCAGATCGAATCCGCCTACTTTTGCCAGTACATCCACCGGATCATCCCATTTCGGACGATTGACCGCTATCGCCTTCTCGATCGCGTGTATTTTTCTTTCCAATCCTTCGTTCGTCAGTCCTGCTCCCCGTCCCGTTATCTCTGCCGGTTCGTCTCCCAGAAGTACGGAAGCCACAGCACTGCTGGTCGTCGTATTTCCGATTCCCATCTCTCCGGTAGCAATGATCTTATATCCGGCTTCCTTCTTTTCCTTCACCTGATGGATCCCGGTTAAGATTGCCTGTAACGCCTGCATTCTTGTCATAGCCGGACCTTTGGTCATATTTGCGGTTCCATTTGCCGTTTTATATCTTGGGACTTTTGTATCCGCTGCCATACCGATATCGATGGGAAAGATGTCTACACCGGCTTTTTTACACATGATCGCCGCACTGGTATTACATGTCAGAAAATTCTCTGCAACAATTGCAGTTACTTCCTGTCCTGTCTGCGTTACACCTTCTTCTACCACTCCGTTATCCGCACACATCACGATCAGCGCCTTCCGGTTCAGATTCACGTCTGTATCGCCGGTCAGTGCCGCAATCTGCATAATATGATCTTCTAGTTTTCCCAGACTGTGTAACGGTTTCGCAATGGAGTTCCACTTTTTCTGCGCATTTCCTTTCGTTACTACATCTGCCGGATGAATGCCCGATACGATCTGATGGAATTCCTGTTCCAGTTGTTCTAAACTTTGCTCTGCCATGCTTTTATCCTCTCTGTTCTCTATGTTCTATCTCTTTCCCTAGCTCTTTTCTCTTGTTCCCTGCATCTTCTGCATTGTTCCAGAAAGTTCTCCGGAATCTTTTCATTTCCATAATAATGAATATGCGGATATCCTGCCAGTACCGTATCGGTACTGATCATGCATTTCCACGAACGGTTTGACATTGGTTTTTCCGCCAGAAATGCTTCCCCGCATACTTCTGAATCATAATAATGAAATTCATGTGCCGGGATACCTCCTGCTTCTTTACCGAATATTCTTCCCCCTGTCAGGGTAACATAGCCGAATCGCTTTAAGGAACCTGTCGGATAACTTTTCCCTTCTAAAAATCCAACCATTGGAAATTCTGTGCCGCTTTCATCTCTGATATATTCCTGCAGGTACATGAATCCTCCACACTCCGCGATACATGGCATTCCGCCGTTCAATGCTTTTTTAATACTCGTCTTCATTGACTCATTTTTACTTAGTTCTTCTGCATATAGTTCCGGATAACCGCCATAGAACAAAAGTCCCGACAGATTTTCCGGAATCTGCTTATCGTAAAGAGGAGAAAAAGGAATCAGTTCCGCTCCCATCTCCTGCAGCAGTTCCAGATTATCCTGATAGAAAAAACAGAATGCATCGTCACTTGCAAGCCCGATCCGTACCGTATCTTTTGTTCTAACCGATTCTGTACTATACTGTGCATTTTCTGCCAAATTTTCTACCATTTCTGATGTATATCCTTGCGTTTTCTTTTCCTGCAGCTCCGGTGCATTTTCTGCCAGTTCCAGAAGGCCTGCGATATCTACACTTTTCAGAATCTGTTCTCCCAGTCTTGTGAGTTTGTCTTCCGTATCTTTTCGTTCTTTTGGAAGCTTCAGTCCCAGATAACGGCTCTCCAGTGCACAATCTTTCATAACCGGAACATAGCCGTAGACCTTGATTCCTGTCTGCACCTCGATCATCTCTTTCATTCTTCCATACATCATCGGAGACAAACGGTTCAGAATTACGCCTTTGATACGGCTGTCTTCTTTATAATGCAAAAACCCCTGGATACACGGCACTGCAGACACGCTTAGTCCTTTACAGTCCAGGATCATCACAGCCGGGGTATCGGTAATTCTGGCAATATCATAAGCACTCGCCTCTGAAGAAATCCCTGCGATCCCATCATAGTATCCCATAACACCTTCCATTACGGAAATATCTGCTCCGGCACCATTTTTTTTCAGGATCTCTCTGACTCCATTTTCTCCACACAAAAAGGAATCCAGATTATAGCTGCTGATGCCAATCACAGTCTTGTGGAACATTGGATCAATGTAATCCGGCCCGCACTTAAAAGACGCAGGATTTATCTCCTGCATCTTCATTGCTTTCAATATTCCGCAGGTCAGCATGGTTTTACCTGCGCCACTTCTCATCGCAGTAATCAGAATTCTAGGAAGTTTCATTACTCAGATTCCTCCATTTCTTCCCGGATTTTCTCCGGTGTCAGATCCCCTACAGAGATCACTTTCGTAATATCCTCCACAATATCTCCGGTCATATCTTCCGGTTCCACCTCGTCCAGATTGATTTCTTCCAGAACGAAATCGTCTTCATTTTCCGGATCTGCTTCCTTTTTTGCCGGTCTGCTCGTAAAGCTGATCACATAGATCGGATTCTGTCCATTCATCATATGATAACTGCCCACTTTTTTCGCACGGCTTACCGCTACCTGAATGACTTCTGCCTCTTCTATCTCATTCTCTTCCGTATATTTTAACACCTGCATCATCGTCTCGAGTGAGATTGCATTGAGCACCACCCGTACAAATGGGTTCTTCTTCCGGATAGCATCCAGGATTTCATACAACTTTCCTTTACTGCCCCCGATAAATACGCAATCAGGTGCCGGCAGTTCTTCCAGTGCCTCCGGCGCCATACCTTCTATCACATGCAGATTATCCACGTGCATCCGCCTTGCATTTTCACGGATCAGTTCCTGCGCCTCCACTTTCTGTTCGATTGCATAGACGTTACCTTGCGTTGCAACCATGGCGGCCTCTACGGAAATAGAGCCTGTTCCTGCTCCGACATCATATACAACTGCATCCTTCTTAATCTTAAGTTTAGCAATCGAAATGCTTCTTACTTCTTCCTTGGTCATCGGTACATCGCCACGTACAAATGTATCATCCGGAATTGCCGGAATCACCGGGCTTTCGCCGCCGGATTCATTTTCAATATAAAGGACCGCCAGATTCTCTCCTTTGTAATGAAGCAGTGATCTTGCTGTTCCTGTCTGAATCTCTTCATTCTTATAAGAAAGTTCTGTCCCGATCCTGACTGTTACTTCGCCCATTCCATATTCCGTCATTTTTGTCAGGATCTGACGGATCTCTTCTGCATTACTTACAAGGGCGAATACCTTTTTATTCTCCTTAATGACCGCCATCAGATTTTCTTTTCTTCCATGCAGGCTTACTAGTGCCGCATCCTCCCATGTTACGCCAAGCTTTGATGCAAAATATATGATGGATGACACTCCAGGCACCACTTTTGTCTCAATCTGTGGGTCATCTTTCGTCAATTCCAGAATCTTCTTCGCACCGCTGTAAAATCCTGTATCACCGGACAACGCAATCGTTACATTTTCATATTCCGGATTTTCTTTGATATAAGAAATGATCTCATCCGGGCGGTATGCTTCATATATGGTCTGTCCGACTTCTGCCACTGCCTCGATCATCCTGCCTGCTCCGATCAGAAGTTCTGCTTCCTGACAGCATCTTTTTGCTTCCAGTGTAACCTGGTCTCTGGCACCTGCACCGATTCCCACCAGTGTAACTTTCCAGTGATTATCCAGTTCCAGTTCTTTCTGAAGGAATTTGGACATTTCTTCAAAATTCATTCCCTCTTCTTCTTCCGGTCTTCCGATCACAACCATTTTCACACCGGCTTCTAGTGCAGCCTGACATTTCTGCGGGTATCCACCTGCAAGTCCTGATTCTTTCGTTACCATATAAGCAATATCATATTCCTTTAACATGGCACGATTCATTTCCGTAGAAAACGGTCCCTGCATACAGATGAGATGACGTCCGGAGAATCCAAGTTCTTCACAATTAACTGCCACCTGGCCAATAGACAGAACGCGCGCATATACCCGGCTTTCGTAATCCGTCAGTCTTGTATAGGATTCCAGCTCCTTGCTTCCTGTTGTTACCAGAATATTTCCTTCTGTTTTTTCCAGATACTTTATCGCTTCATCCATATTTTCCACACAGATGCTTTCTTTGGTCTCTTCACTTCCCCTGACCAGTCTTAAATACGGAACCTGCATAACCTCGCAGGCACTTTTCAAGTTTTTGGTCACTTCTTTGGCATATGGATGTGTTGCATCGATCACATAATCCGGCTCAAACACCCTCATAAACTCGCCCATCTGCCCACTGTCCATCCGGTCGTGTGTCACCGTTATATTCTTCTCTTCCGGAAGCAGACTCTCCCCATAAGCGGTTGCCACACAGACGTGCAGTCTTACGCCTCTTCTTCCGAGATAAGATGCTAATTTTCTTCCTTCTGTTGTCCCTGCATATAATAGAATCTTTTTGTCTTTCATATACGATATCCCCTTGGTGTAACCATTTTTTCCCGAATTACTTTTGTCTGTTTATTTCCGATAAATACAGTAGAGAACATATCTACTGTTGTCTCTTTTAATTCTTTCAGTGTCAGTGTCTGCATTGTTTCTCCCTCGCGGGCAATGTTTTTCACTATTCCGCAGACGGTATCTTCCGCCTTATATTCCAGCATGATCTCACATGCTTTTGCAAGATAGGTACTGCGTTTCCTGCTGGACGGATTATAAAGGCAGATCACAAAATCAGCTTTTGCCGCACAGCGAAGCCTTTCTTCGATCAATTCCCACGGTGTCAAAAGATCACTTAAACTGATCAGACTGACATCATGTCCGACTGCTGCTCCAAGTACCGCAGAACCTCCCAGTGCCGCTGTCACTCCCGGGATTACTTCGATCACGACTTCCGGATATTCCTCACCGATTTCATACATCAGTCCTGCCATTCCGTATATCCCGGCATCTCCGCTGCATACCATTGCCGTTACAGCTCCTTTTGCTGCCTCTTCGAATGCCATCCTGCACCGTGCTGCCTCCTGTCTCATGGACGTTGTCAAATATCTCTTATCCGGAAAATATTCTTTTAATAATTCGATATATACGGTATATCCGACGATCACATCACATTTTTCCAGCGTCCGGACTGCTTTCAACGTCATCTGTTCATATGCCCCCGGTCCCATTCCTATCACATATACCTTATTCAAACTTCACCCTCCAATTATCCCAGGCAAATGCTGCTGTCACACCATTTTCTGCCTGTTTTCTGATCCGCAGTGTACCACCTGTATATACAGCACTTCTTTCACATACATTATCCACTCCGGTAACCTTTTTTACAAATGTAGAAACACTGAATTCTCCTTCTACTTTTTTTAATTCTTCTGCCGGATAAAATTCCGGCTCTATGTTATATTTGTTGCAAAATGTAAGCAATCCCTCTTCGTCTTTTTTTAGATCAATGCTTGCGATCCTGCCAATACTTTTCTTATTAATATGTGATTCTTTCAGTATCTTATCCACCAGCTGTTCTATCTGCTCTGCGGATGTCCCCCGTCTGCAGCCGATTCCCACCGTGATCCGTTGTGGTATCAGCCTTAATACATGACTGCTTAATTTTCGTTCATATATCCCGATATAGATATCTGGATTCTCATAGGTTTCCGGTACGATCTTCACTTCTTCCGGCACAGTACCCTCTATCGAATCTCTTCCGCTCTCAATCGCGGCCACGACTGTCTTTCCTTCCAGAATCTTTGCCGAAATTTGCTTTGCCTTCTGCATATCTTCTATATAAAGATGATTCTTTCTGGCAAATACATCTATTGCCCATTTTCCCCGGATATCTGTAGCTGTTGTGATCACAGGCAGTGCTCCTGCCATCTCTGCAATTCTTTCAGCCATCTCATTTGCTCCGCCAATGTGCCCGGACAGGATTGGGATACAATATTGTCCTTTCTCATCCAGTACCAGTACCGCCGGATCTGTTGTCTTTGATCCTATAAAAGATGCGATCAAGCGCACGGCAATCTGTACTGCTCCAATAAAGATCAGTACATCCCGCGTCCGGAACTGTTCACCTGTCCATTCTCCGGCACTGCATTTTACCGCATCCTTGTCCGATTCCAGTTCTTTGCATTTTACCGCCTGCAGCACCTGGTGTCCTTCTTTTTCCAGTTCATGTGCTAAAGATCTCTCCAGTCTTCTTCCATTTCCGGTAAAACTGATCATTGCAATCTTCATCTTATTTTACTCCCTGACGGAACTCGGTGGTGAATTCCGGATCATACAGTTTCGAACGTTCATACGTATGATGTGTCACCACATCTCCAACGATGATCAATGCTGTCTTTGTAATTCCATGTGCTTTCGCAGTCTCTGCCAGTGTACTGACAGTACAGATGTAACTTTCTTCCTCCGGCCATGTTGCCTTGTATACAATTGCTGCCGGCGTGTCTTCTTTATAACCGCCTTCTATCAACTGGCCTTCCAGCTTTTCCAGAAGTCCTGTACTTAAGAAAAGTACCATCGTCGCATTATGACTTGCAAACGTTGCAACCTTTTCCTTCGCCGGAACCGGTGTTCTTCCTTCCATACGTGTGATGACAACACTCTGTGACACCTCCGGAAGTGTATATTCCAGATTCAGTGCCGCTGCTGCCCCGCAGAAGGAACTGACACCCGGGCAGGAATCATACGCAATTCCCAGTTCATCCAGATGATCCATCTGTTCCCGTATTGCACCGTACAGACACGGATCACCTGTATGCAGCCGAACCGTCATCTTCTGTTCCCGTTCTGCCTGTTCCATCACTTCCAGAACTTCTTCCAGTGTCATCTTCGCACTGTTATATATCTCGCATGTCTCCTTTGTACTCTTTAACAGCCCCGGATTCACCAGTGATCCCGCATAGATCACCACATCAGCCTGCTCCAGATAACGCTGTCCACGGACCGTGATCAGATCTTCGGCTCCCGGACCTGCTCCCACAAAATGTATCATTTTCCGACTCCTTCCTGTCCTGCAAAGAACCTGCCACCAGCAACTTCTCCTGCATACTCTGGTATCTATTGTATATTTCGTTCTTTTCTGAATCTTTCTATCAGTTCTTCTGCTTTTTCTGTCTTTCCAAGGATTCCGTATACATTGGAAAACGTGACCGCTCCCACCTGTATCTCTCCTTTCCCCCGGTAGTTCAGATATTCCTCCATACGCATCATGATTTTTTCCATAATGCGTGTTCGTTCTTCCTCGCTGCATTTCTCCAATGCATCATCCGTCGTCACACAGTCAAGAAATTCGACTGCCTTCCCTCCGGCAATTCCCGCTCTCAATGCGGCCGTGGCGAATAAATCCATCCGACAGTCTGCCCATCTGGAATGGGTATTCATGATTCCGCCGGATACCTTGATCAGTTTCCCGATATGTCCGACCAGCAGGACACCTTTACAATCCTGTTCTACCGCCATATCTATGGTCTGACCAATATAGTTACTACATTTTACCACATCATTTTCTTCTATACTATACTGTTCTTTCAGAAAATCCAATCCGTAATTACCCGGTGCAATGATCAGATACCTGTACTTTTCCGCAAGGCATACCTTCATCTCTACTTCAATGGTATCGATCAGCGCCTGTTCACTCATCGGATTCACAATACCGGTTGTCCCAAGTATTGAAAGTCCTCCTTCTATTCCAAGTCTTGGATTAAATGTTTCTTTTGCCAGTCTTGCCCCTTCCGGAATCGAAATCTCTACATCAATTCCACCGGTATAGCCAACCTCTTCACAGGCTTCTTCTACTTCTTTTCCTATCATCTGCCTTGGCACACGGTTAATTGCGGCTTCTCCCACCGGCTGATTCAGTCCGGGCCTGGTCACTCTTCCTACCCCGATCCCGCCATCAATATGAATCTGTCCTGTTTCAGAAAGCCCTACCTGACTGTAAACCAGTACTCCATTCGTGATATCCGGATCATCTCCGCTGTTTTTTTTGACCGCACAGGATACCATATCCGGCAATTCCCTGTCTGTATATTTTCTCTGTATATCCGTGATATCCAGCTGCAGCTTTTCTCCCTGCGGCAGTTCTACCGACACCTGCTCTACTTTTTCACCTGTAAAAAGCATCTGCATTGCTGCCCTCGTTGCAGCCTGTGCACAGGTTCCGGTTGTATACCCTTTTGCTAATTCTTTTTTCGGCATATGGACTCCTTTCCATCAGGGAGCGAGGTTTTGGCTTTTTTAATATCCCCTGACGCAAAAATGGAGGACTGCAGTTTTCTACATTCCTCCAACAATTTTAACGTTTTCATACTTACATGTCAAATTATCTGTATGACGGTTCTCCACTTATTCGTTACCATTTTTGTTCTTACATTCTTGTTCCCATGCTTTGATTTCACCGCATGCAATCTTCATTCCCGAATCTCCGGACGGCTGGGTCTTGAAGTCATCCGGCATCTCATGAAGTACGATCGTCCTGCCGACAACATCCATTGGATAGAATCTTCCGGTATAAATCTCCATCCATGCAGTTCCATCATTACTTAATACCGGCGGCAGATCTCCTGCATGTCTGGGATGTTCTTCTTTTTCCGGATTATAGTGTCCTTTTGTATCTGCAAATGGATCCTGTGAATCTCCCGTACACGCATTTCCTTCATGAATATGGAATCCAAAAAATCCTCCGTATTTCTTCTCCAGTTCCTCCGGGATTCCCGTCAGTTCTCCTAAAAGAACTGTGCCATTATACACTTCATAGAGATATACATTTCCACGAATATCAGGGTATTCTTTGCTCCCTTTTATCCTGGCATGGGCCTGCGGAAGTCCCTGGATTGCTTTATAGATCATATTATCACGCTCCTTCGCATTTATGGTATGCAAAGGAGTATAAATATGTGCGGCTTTTTTCTATTTAATTAATTATCGCGGACTCTCTTCCTTTTCTTCCGGCCGGGTATCAACCGCTTAATGCATTAAATAGCAACTCTACTGAATAAACATCGCATCCCCAAATGAAAAGAACCGGTACCTCTCCTTCACAGCCTCTTCATAAGCCGCAAGCACGTGCTCCCGTCCTGCAAGCGCAGATACCAGCATGATTAATGTAGATTCTGGAAGATGGAAGTTCGTGATCAGACAATCCAGTACTTTGAATTTATAGCCCGGATAGATGAATATCTGTGTCCATCCACTCTTCGCTTCCAGATGTCCATTCTCATCTGCTGCCGATTCTACCGTTCTGCAGCTTGTCGTTCCGACGCAGATAACACGGTGTCCCGTCTCTTTTGCACGATTGATCTTCTCAGCCGCTTCTTCATCGATCATGAAGAATTCCGAATGCATATGATGCTCGGTAATCTCATCCACTTTTACCGGACGGAATGTTCCAAGCCCCACATGAAGTGTAACTCTCGCAATATCCACACCTTTTTCCTTAATCTCTTCCAGAAGTTCCGGTGTAAAATGCAGTCCTGCCGTCGGTGCTGCTGCCGAACCTGTGTGAGTTGCATATACCGTCTGGTAACGGTTCTTATCCTCCAGCTGGTGTGTGATATATGGAGGCAGCGGCATCTGGCCAAGCTGGTCTAAGATTTCTTCAAAAATTCCGTCGAAATCGAATTTGATCAGACGGTTTCCTTCTTCTACCACATCAATGACTTCTCCCATCAGAAGGCCATCACCGAAACTGATCTTTGCTCCGACTTTTGCTTTCTTACCTGGTTTTACCAGCGTCTCCCATACGTTGTTTTCTTTTCTCTTCAATAATAATACTTCGATTTTGGCATTGGTCTCTACTTTGGAACCAATCAATCTTGCCGGAATAACCTTTGTATCATTGATTACCAGACAGTCTCCCTCATGCAGATACTCTGTGATTTCTTTAAATACATGATGGGAAAAAGCCCCGGTCTCCTTGTCAAGGACAAGAAGTCTGGAGCTCGAACGATCCTCAAGCGGATCCTGTGCAATCAGTTCTTCCGGCAATTCATAATAAAAATCCTGACGTTTCATAATTATGAATTCCTTTCCCTTTTATTCTTTACGTATCTTTTTCTGATATGTTTTCATTTACAGTTGCATTTGAAGCTATTTCTTTTTCTGATTTATTTTCTACCAGACGATAGCCATTATACACTGGTTTTCCCAGTTTCTCAACTACAGAACTCTGTGTATTTTCTGTTTTTTTCAATTCCCGTATCCCAGACTCTTTCATTTGGACATTTTTCTGCGTTTTTGACAGCTCACCCTCTGATGTCTGCGGTTTCTGCTCTTCTACATTTAGCTTTTCACATTCTGGTACAACTGTTCCCGGTTGCGCCATCCATGCTTTTATCTTCTTCTGATAGACCACTCTGGTATCACAAAGCAAGTCATGAAATCCACGTTTTTCCGAATCAATTCCTGCAACAATATAACCGATATTCACCGGAAGGCTACATAAGAATCTTCCAACCGTCTCGCGGTACACCACATTGAACAGTGTCAGCTTCTCTTCCGGATTTTTTGAAACTACCCGGAGATTCATCGCTTTCTTTCCAAGTGTCGTTCCTGTCAGATAGGTAAATGCAATAAAATATAACACTTTCAGAGCATACAGTACGATATCTTTCAACGAATAATGAAACAGGATATCCGTTCCCGTTATCGCACCGCCGCCAGCCAGTGAGATACCTGCAAATATCAGCCGCACGATCAGGAGGCCTGCAAATACTACCACACTGTCGATCATATAAGCCGCCATCCGCACCCAGAACCCGGCATACTCCAGATTCCCACTGGCACAGCAACTGTTCTGTCTGGCTAACTTCTCCTGATTATCGTAACTGTTCTGCATAGTACATCGGCACCCCGCTTTCTACACTTTTGGCGGTTTCCGTCAGAACCTGCGCTTCTGACTTCGGAACTAATGATTCTGCTTTGGAAAACAGCGACTGCAAAAGTCCTTCATCTGATTCCATCTCATAAAATGTAGATGTTCCAAGTTTTTTGCTCATCGCATCTTTCATATCCGGATACAGACTGATCTCATCGATCAGACCGTTGTTCTTCGCCTGCTTTGCAGTATAAGTTCTTCCGTCTGCCAGTTTCTTTACATCCTCCACTGACATATCACGGCCGTCTGCCACGATATTCACGAATTCCTCATAAGCTTCATTGATCTGATCCTGATAAATAGCAATCTGCTCGTCCGTAAATTTGCTGCTGTCCTTATTCTTTCCGCTCGTGATACTTACATAACGGATTCCAAGCTTTTTATACAGCCCGGACATATCATATCCTGACATGATCACACCGATGGAACCGGTCGTTGTATTCGAATTTGCATAGATTTTATCCGATGCCATAGACACCATATATCCACCGGATGCCGCATAATGTGCCATATAATCCCAGATCGGACGTTTTGTTGTCTCTTTATATTCTTTCAGTTTCTGATACAGTTCTTCGGATTCATAGACAGTTCCTCCCGGAGAATCTACATACAGAAGAATTCCTTTATTGTTAGAATCATCCATCAATTCATCGATATAATTCATCGTTGAATCATGCTGATATCCGCTGGATGCCTCTAGTATACTGCTTCCACTCTGTTCCTGGATCGTACCTTCTACTCTTACGATTGCAATATAATCTTCAGACGGTGGATTAAACTGATACGAACCTCCGAGATTAATTATATCATCTGCACTGCTCTGAAGCAGATTTTTTGAAATTGTATTGGTAAATACGCTGGCAGCACTGACTCCAACGAACAGTGCTGCCGCTACTACCAGACCTATGATCTGTTTTTTCTTCATACGTAATCCTCTTGCTCTTTTTACCGAGCTTTTATCTGATATGAATGAATGTTTTTTATTTACGAAGTTCGATTCCCATACCCTCGAGTGCCTTTAAGATACGGTCCATAGCTGCAGATACATCTGCATCTTCCAGAGTCTTATCCTTCGCACGGAATACGATAGAATATGCAACAGATTTGAATCCTGTTTTAATCTGAGCACCTTCGTAAATATCGAACAGTGAATAGCTTTCCAGATATTCACCGCCCTTGCTTTCGATCACATCTTCAATCTGTCCTACCAGAATCTCTTTTGGCATTACCATACTGATGTCACGTGTCACTGCAGGGAATTTTGCAATTCCTGTATATTTACGATCAAATGTTGCTCTTGCTACGATCTCTGGCATATCGATTACTGCAATGTAGGCTCTTGTTCCGATTCCATAGTTATCTGCAACTTCCGGATGTACTTCTCCAAGATATCCGACTACTACACCATCATAAATGATGTTTGCCTGACGTCCCGGATGAAGGAATGATTTTCCTGCATTCGGATCGTACTTTTCTTTCTTATGAAGTCCTACTTTATCGAAGAATTCTTCTACGACACCCTTCATAGTGAAGAAGTCGCCTTCGCCATACATACCAAGTGTGAACTGTACTCTTTCATCCGGCAGTTCTGTAAGTGGAAGTGCCTTTGGAAGATAAATGTTAGCCAGTTCGTATAATTTTACGTCTTTATTTCTTCTGTTATAGTTTGTTGCAAGTGATGTCAGCATACCATTCAAAGAAGATGTACGCATGATACTATAATCTTCTCCCAGTGGATTCATGATCGGAATAGCCTTACGAAGATCAGAATCTTCCGGAATCAGAAGCTTGTCAAATACCTTCGGGCTTTCGAATGAATATGTCATTCCCTGGCTGAATCCGCAGAACTCAGCGATATCACGTGCAACCTGCTCTACCCTTAACTTGAATGATAATTTTCCTGTTGTAGCTTCTCCACTTGGAAGTGTGGTCGGAATGTTATCATATCCGTAGAATCTTGCAACCTCTTCCGCAAGGTCAGCGATGCGGAATAAGTCATGACGGAAAGTAGGTGCGATGACTTCGCTTGTCTCTTCATCGAATTCCAGATCGATCTTCTTGAAGTATCCGATCATTTCTTCTTTAGAAATGTCTGTTCCAAGCAGCTTGTTGATCTTTTCCGCATCAAATGGTACTCTTACAGGCTCTTTCTTCTTGCTGTATACATCAACCATTCCTCCGACAACTTCACCGGCTCCCATCTCTTCGATCAGCTGGCATGCACGGTCAATGGCTGCCTCTGCATTATTTGGATCCAGACCCTTCTCAAATTTACCGGATGCATCGGTACGAAGTCCGATCTTCTTGCTTGATTTACGGATGTTGGTTCCATCAAAGCAAGCTGCTTCGAATAACATTGTCTGAACATCGTCTGTGATCATAGAGTTTTCTCCACCCATGATACCTGCGATACCGATGGATTTCTTACCGTCACAGATCATCAGTACAGATTCATCCATCTCTCTTTCCTGTCCGTCAAGAGTTGTGAATTTCTCACCTTTTTCTGCAGTACGCACTACAATTTCTTTTCCTTCGATCGTATCAAGGTCATATGCATGCATTGGCTGTCCGTATTCTTCCATTACATAGTTTGTAATATCAACCAGGTTGTTGATCGGGCGGATTCCTACAGAAGCCAGACGTCTCTGCATCCATTTTGGAGATGGTCCGATCTTAATGTTCTTTACGATTCTTGCACAATATCTTGGGCAAAGTTCCGGATTCTTAACGGTTACTTTGATATAATCTGCTGCATTCTCATCATTTCCTGTTGGTGTGACAACAGGTGGATAGAACGCTTTATTAAATGTAGCTGCTGCCTCTCTTGCAATACCTACAACACTGAAGCAATCTACACGGTTAGATGTGATCTCATATTCTACAACGACATCATCTAGGCCAAGTGATTTGATCGCACTCTCTCCTACAACGGCATCATCATCAAAAATATAGATTCCGTATTCCGGAGCCTCCGGATACATATCTCTGTTAGAGCCAAGTTCTTCGATGGAACACATCATACCATCACTTTCAACACCACGGAGTTTTCCCTTTTTGATCTTGATTCCGCCTTCTACACGCTGTCCAGGCTCATGTCCGCCTGCTACACGTCCGCCTGCTAATACAACCGGTACCTTGTCTCCCTCTTTTACATTCGGAGCGCCTGTTACGATCTGAATCGTCTCTGTTCCGACATTTACCTGGCAGATGATCAGTTTATCTGCATCCGGGTGTTTCTCAATCTTGTCGATCTGTCCGATCACGATCTTATCAAGATCTGCATCTAATTTCTCATAACCTTCGACTTTTGTACCAGACAAAGTCATTGCATCTGTATATTCCTGAGCTGTTACATCAAGATCCGGAACATACGCTTTTATCCATGATAATGAAGTATTCATTTATAAATCTCCTTTTCGTATTATTACTTGTGCTCGCTAGAACTGTTTTAAGAATCTGATATCATTTTCGTATAACAGTCTCATATCATCGATCTCGTACTTCAGAAGTGCGATACGTTCCAGTCCTACACCGAATGCGAATCCTGTATATTCTTCCGGATCAATTCCGCACATTTCCAGTACGTGTGGATGTACCATACCACATCCGAGGATCTCGATCCATCCGGATCCTTTACAGAAACGGCATCCTTTTCCACCGCATTTGAAGCAGCTTACATCCATCTCGGCACTTGGCTCTGTGAATGGGAAATGATGTGGTCTGAATTTTGTCTTTGTGTCTTCTCCGAATAATTCTTTTGCAAATACTTCCAGTGTTCCCTTTAAGTCAGCAAATGAAATATTCTTGTCGATGATCAGTCCTTCGATCTGATGGAAAGAAGGTGAATGTGTTGCATCTACTTCGTCTGAACGGAATACACGTCCCGGTGACAGGATACAGATTGGAAGCTTGCCCTGCTCCATAATACGTGCCTGTACAGGAGATGTCTGTGTCCTGAGCACGATGTCTTTATTAATATAGAATGTGTCCTGCTCATCCTTTGCCGGATGTCCGTCCGGGATGTTCAGTTTACGGAAGTTGTACTCATCATACTCGATCTCAGGTCCTTCTACGACTTCGTATCCCATACCTGTAAATACACGCTCTACTTCTTCCAGTGCGATTGTATTCGGATGACGGTGTCCGACGCAGTTTTTCTTAGCCGGAAGTGTTACATCGATCACTTCTTTTTTCAGCTTTTCTGCACGGATTGCTTTTTCCATCTTTTCTTTATTTTCTTCCAGAACAGCTTCGATCGCTGCTCTTGTCTCATTTACCATCTGTCCAACCTTCGGTCTGTCCTCCGGTGCAACGTCTTTCATACCTTTTAATACAGCGGTAAGTTCACCTTTTTTACCAAGGAACTTTACACGCACATCATTCAGTTTTTCAGGCATATCGGCAGCTTCAATTGCTTTCAATGCTTCCTCTTTGATGTTCTGCAGTTTTTCTTTCATCATTTTCTTCCTTTCTTCGCATATCTTTTATGTCAGCGTATGCTTTTGGGTATGCAAGAGAACCTGCCACTGGCAGCTTCTCTTGCATGCTTTGGCATAAAAAAAGCCCCGCCCCAAAAGGGACGAGACATATAACCCGTGGTACCACCCTGATTCCCGCAAAATATTTTTGCGGACACTCATTACTGCGTAACGTGCATCATACGGCATTCTCTACTTTTATTTCAAGAACACAGCTCGCGCGGGAAATTCATTCACCATCTGAACCCAAGGGAACTTTCAGCCTGTCGATTCCCTCTCTCTAGCGGAAAATGGCTCACTACTTACACGGTCATTGCCTTTATCTCATAATACTTAATTATTGTATCACATGAACAGAAGTTGTCAAGTCAGAAATTCTACTCCTGCTCCATATCCCGCAGGATCACATTCACTTCCCCGCCAAGCAGCAAAATATACATACAGAAGTACAGCCACAACATGATCAGTACAATTGTCGTCAAACTTCCATACATAGATGAAAATCCCTTAAAAATATTCAGATAGACCGAGAAGATCCATGATACGATCATCCATCCGACTGCTGAAAATGCCGCACCCATCAACTGAACTTTCAACTGTACAATGTGGTTCGGCAAAAATTTATAGATCATCATTGTAAACACAAACAGCAATACCGGTGTAATGATTCCACGTATCTGCATAATCTGATCCACAAAGCGTTCCATAAGCGGATAATGTTCCGTTACAAACAGATTCAATGTATTACCAAATACTGATAACACCAGCAGAAAGATAATTACAATAATAAACGCAACTGTATAAAACGTTGCGCGTATTCTTAAAATAATATAATTACGTGTCTCCTTACAGTCGTAAACGCAATTCAGACCTGTCGTCAGTGCCAGTACACCTTTCCCGGCCGACCAGAGTGCAACGATAATGGTCAGTGAAATGATACCGCCGGACTGATTATATACCTGATTCACAATGGATGTGATCAGGCTGTCTACTGATTTTGGAAACACCTGAAGGACAGCCGTCATAACGTCTGCCTTCGTAACCGGCGTATACTGTACCAGTGTGATCAACAGTAATATGATCGGAATCAGACTGAGCATGAAGAAATACGCTGCCTGTGCAGCATAGGCACCTACATGATCTTTCCCGACTTGTCCGGTTATTTCCATTACTTTATCATATAGAAACTTAACTTTTTTCATCTTTTTCTCCCAAAATATTCGTCTCTATATTCTACCCGATTTTCTTTCGTTTGTCTATTAGAAATCATTCCGTTTCCAGGTGTGTTTTTCTCAACTATTCTTCCATTGATTATACTTATTTTTCAATTGTTGTTCCTGGATAGAACATTTGTAATATTTCCTGATAATTCTTCCCTGTTTTCGCCATTTCATTTGCTCCATTCTGGCTCATACCAATGCCATGACCGTATCCACCGCCTATGATTTTGAATATATTACCAGCCTTTTTCACTTTAAAAAATGCGCTTGGAAGCAGCGTACCACTTTGGGCAACCGTACCATCCTGTTTCTTTATTTCATATCCATTTCCCCCCAGCGCCTTTCGTATCTTATTCTCTGTATCAACTGTAATACTTCCCTTATCACCGACAGCTTTTATCTGCAGCGCAACACCTCCCGGTCCTGTTTTCGTTACTTCTAATGACTGTACCGTCCCGATATTCTTTTTTACATTCTCCGCCAAAAGTGTACTCAATATATCCTGATCTATATCAGCTTTCCACCGGTACCATGGAAGTGATTTTTCATAATCTCCATTCTTATCTTTTACTTCTACCGACTGAAGATATCCATTACTTTCATTTTCACTCGTTCCCCAGGCTTTCATGGTTGTTGTCTTTCCGCAAGATGTTGAATAATAATACGTTGTTACAATATTACCTTTATATTTTAACACCTCGCCGGCAGTTTCCCTTACCGCTTCTGTGGATGCATCCTGCTGTGCCGAATTATTATATACCTGATAATCTGTGCTGTCATTGACATGCGCCTGATATTCCGGATAAGCATAGTCTTCCATCTGGCGTTCCGCGTAATTTCTTGCGCAGACTGCCTGTGCCTTTAAGGCTTCTTTCTGATAGGATGCCGGCATTTCACTGGGAACAACTTTGCATAGATAACTTTCCACCGGAAGTTCATTAATAATTACTATTCCTTCTGATGTTGCATAAAGATCCAGTATTCCGGCATAAGAAGGATTTCCATATCCTCTCCTGATGCTGCTGACAACCATCTCTCCCCCATCTTTTGCTGTTACTCTGATTTTTCCATTCTGAAATCCGACATCTTCCTTTGTGATCGTTATTTTCTCATTTTCTGCAGTCTCTTCCCTGGTACCAGTTTTTTCTATTATAAGACCTCCCGTTGCACTGACCTTTAATTCTTTATGTACAATCTGTTTATATCCATCGGTCATGAGCAATATCCTGATATTTTTCTGTGCTGCCTCCGTACTCTCTGATTTTTTCTGGTCTTTCTTTTTATCATTTTTCTTTTCAGATACAGATTTCAGTAATTCTTCCCATCTGCTCTGAATAGATATTTCAGAATGCGTTTGCTCTTTTCCCACAGCACTTTCTTCTATGCCTGCTTTCAAGCCTCCGATCACACACAATAACAGTAAAATCCATGCTATATAGATACTGTAATGCTTTTTATTCCGTCTCCGCAATTTTCTTTCCTTTCTTTCCGCCCTTTATACCCGAAAAAAGACAGCCGTAAAAACGACTGTCTTTTATCTTTTGTATATTCCCCAAAATGCCGGTTCCTGTATTCTGACTCCTAGCACCCAGCTAGGTGGGTATCCGCATCTGCTTTTCTGCCTTCCACTGCAAAATCGATGGCCTGACATATTACAGAGATGTAAGACTCCCGTTTAAAGTATTGTAGGTTCAAAACTACAGGAGTGTCGAACATTCCAGGTTTCCACTGCACTTATTATAACCCATTTACATGGATTTTACAACCCTATAACATTATCCGATTTTAATCAGATTCATTAGTGGATCTTATAACTGTGGTCCTGCTGAAACCAAAGCTTTACCTGCTTCATTTCCTTCATATTTAGCAAAGTTCTTGATGAATCTTGCAGCAAGATCTTTTGCCTTTTCTTCCCACTCAGATGCATCTGCATATGTGTCACGAGGATCAAGGATTCCTGTATCAACACCTGTAAGTTCTGTAGGTACTTCAAAGTTGAAGTATGGGATTGTCTTTGTTGGAGCATTCTTGATATCTCCGTTCAGGATAGCATCGATGATTCCACGAGTATCTTTGATAGAGATACGTTTTCCTGTTCCGTTCCATCCTGTGTTAACAAGATAAGCTTTTGCACCGCTCTTCTCCATCTTCTTAACAAGTTCCTCTGCATATTTTGTAGGATGCAGTTCCAGGAATGCCTGTCCGAAGCAAGCTGAGAATGTTGGTGTAGGTTCTGTGATTCCACGCTCTGTACCAGCAAGTTTTGCTGTAAATCCTGACAGGAAGTAGTACTGTGTCTGTTCTGGTGTCAGTACAGATACCGGAGGAAGTACTCCGAATGCATCAGCAGAAAGGAAGATTACATTCTTAGCTGCAGGTGCTGAAGATACCGGACGTACAATATTTTCAATATGATTGATTGGGTAAGATACACGTGTATTCTCTGTTACACTCTTATCTGCAAAATCAATCTTTCCATTCTCATCAAGTGTTACGTTCTCAAGAAGAGCGTTACGTTTGATTGCGTTGTAGATATCTGGCTCAGATTCTTTGTCAAGGTTGATAACCTTAGCGTAGCATCCACCTTCAAAGTTGAATACTCCGTTATCATCCCATCCGTGCTCATCATCACCGATCAGGAGACGCTTAGGATCTGTAGAAAGTGTTGTCTTTCCTGTTCCTGAAAGTCCGAAGAAGATTGCTGTATTCTCTCCGTTCAGGTCTGTGTTAGCTGAGCAGTGCATAGAAGCCATTCCCTTAAGTGGGAGGAAGTAGTTCATCATAGAGAACATACCTTTCTTCATCTCTCCGCCGTACCATGTATTCACGATAACCTGCTCTTTGCTTGTGATGTTGAACATTACTGCTGTCTCTGAGTTCAGTCCTAATTCTTTGTAATTTTCAACTTTTGCTTTAGAAGCATTGTATACTACGAAGTCTGGCTCAAAGTTTTCAAGCTCTTCTTCTGAAGGTTTGATGAACATATTTGTTACGAAATGAGCCTGCCATGCAACTTCTACGATGAAACGGATTGCCATACGTGTATCTTTGTTTGCTCCGCAGAATGCATCTACAACATAAAGTTTTTTGTCAGAAAGTTCTTTGATCGCAATATCTTTTACTGCTTTCCAAGCTTCCTGTGTTGCAGGATGGTTATCATTCTTATATTCATCAGATGTCCACCATACAGTATCTTTTGAATTCTCATCAACTACGATGAACTTATCTTTTGGAGAACGTCCAGTGTAGATACCTGTCATTACATTGACTGCACCAAGTTCACTTTCCTGTCCTTTTTCAAAACCTTCGAGTTCTGGTTTTGTCTCTTCCTCAAATAATAATTCATAAGAAGGATTGTGTACGATTTCTGTCGTTCCTGAAATGCCATACTTGCTTAAATCGATTTTAGCCATCTTCATTTAACCTCTTTTCTTTTATTTGCTGCTGTATATTTATAAATTCTAGTCTTGTTATATTCTCCCACAACAGCATTTGTTTTATTATTGCATTTTTCTACGCAAAAGTCAATACTTTAACAATCTTTTCACAATGTGTTTTTGCAAGTTCTTTCTCTAAAACTTTTATTTTTTATTCTATTTTTTGTTTTAAAAGCACAAAATGCAAGATTTCACACGAAATCTTGCATTTTATGTATTTTTATCAATACAGAAAATATATTTATCATTTTGTAAACGTTCTATACTTCCAGAATATTCTTCACTGTATCTTTCATCTTATCAGCATCACATTCCAGATCATGCAGAATATTTGCATTCAGGATATCTTTGATCGCCTGCGGCATCTCACGTCCTGATGTTTCTTCCAGAACCTTCAGAAGACTGAACTCATCCTGATCTGCATACTTCGGATCAATTGCACTCATGACACTCTTCACGAATTTATATGGACTTGCTGTTGATGCAATCACGCATTTCTTATTGTCTCCACTGTTCTTCTGATAACATTCACACACATAAGATGCTACACTTGTATGTGTATCCATCACATACCCTGTCTTATCATATACTTTCTTGATATTCTGCGCACACTCTTCTTCTGTCGCATATCCAGCTGCGAAATCATCAAGACATGCCTTCATATCTTCTGTAATTGTATATTTTCCTGTGGATTTTAATGCTTCCATCATATCTTTTGTCTTCTGGTCATCATCTCCGCTGATCCGATAAAGCAGACGTTCCAGGTTGCTTGAAATCAGGATATCCATAGATGGTGATGTTGTGAGGATAAACTCACGGTTTCTGTCATAATCACCTGTCTGGAAGAAGTCAAATAACACTTTATTGTCATTCGATGCACATACCAGTTTATCGATTGGGACTCCCATCTGTTTTGCATAGTATGCAGCCAGAATATTACCAAAGTTACCGGTCGGAACTACTACATTGATCTTCTCACCGTCTTCAATCTCTTCATTTTCCAGAAGTTTGGCATATGCATTGACATAATATACCACCTGTGGAACCAGACGTCCGATATTGATCGAGTTGGCTGATGAGAACTGATAGCCTTTCTTCGCAAGTTCTTCTGCAAGTTCTTTATCCTCGAACATGGCTTTTACACCACTCTGGGCATTATCGAAATTGCCATGGATCGCTACTACATTTACATTTTCGCCTCTCTGTGTCACCATCTGAAGTTCCTGCACTTTGCTGACTCCGTTCTTAGGATAGAATACGATGATCCTTGTTCCTTCCACATCTGCAAATCCGGCAAGTGCAGCTTTTCCTGTATCTCCGGATGTGGCAGTCAGGATTACGATTTCATTCTTTACATCATTCTTCTTTGCTGAAGTCGTCATCAGATGTGGCAGAATAGATAACGCCATATCTTTGAACGCGATCGTTGCACCATGGAATAATTCCATATAATAAGTATCATCTACTTTTACAAGCGGTGCGATCTCTTCTGTGTCAAATTTGCTGTCATAAGCTTTATCGATACAGCTTTTCAGTTCTTCTTCCGTAAAATCTGTCAGGAACTGTTTCATTACAAGATATGCGATCTCCTGATATGTCTTTCCTTTCAGATCCGACATTGATACATCCAGTTTCGGAAGTTCTGATGGTACAAAAAGTCCACCGTCCGGGGCAAGTCCCTGCAGAATTGCTTCAGATGCTGTTACTTTCAGATTCGAATTTCTTGTACTTTTGTAATATAAACCCATGCCAATGCTCTCCTTATATGATTACTTTCTCTTGCTGTTTGTATATTTTACAAGTCCACCTGCAGCGATCAGTTTCTGCATGAATTCAGGGAAAGGCTGTCCCTGGAATTCCGTACCTTTTGTTCTGTCGCAAATCTTACCGCTGTCAAAGTCGATCTCTACTTCATCACCTGCTTCGATTGCTTTTGCCGCTTCCGGGCACTCAATGATCGGAAGTCCGATATTGATCGCATTACGATAGAAGATTCTTGCAAACGTCTCTGCGATAACGCAGCTGACACCTGCTGTCTTAAGACATAATGGTGCATGTTCTCTTGAAGAACCGCATCCAAAGTTCTTGTTGGCAACAATAATATCTCCAGGCTGTACTTTATTTACAAATTCAGGGTCGATATCTGCCATTGCATGGCTTGCAAGTTCCTGTGCATCGAATGAATTCAGATATCTTGCAGGAATGATTACGTCTGTATCTACGTTATCTCCGTATTTAAAAACATGTCCTAAAGCTTTCATTATTTGTCACCTACTTTCTCTGGGTTAGCGATATATCCTGCGATTGCACTTGCTGCTGCTACTTCCGGTGATGCCAGATAAATCAGGGAATCTACATGCCCCATTCTTCCTACGAAATTACGGTTTGTTGTAGATACACATTTTTCTCCTGCTGCCATAACACCCATATGTCCACCCATACAAGGTCCACAGCTTGGTGTGTTGACTGCACATCCTGCGTCTACGAAGATTTCCAGAAGGCCTTCTCTGA
The DNA here is from genome assembly GCF_025150085.1 of Dorea longicatena. NCBI lineage: Bacteria > Bacillati > Bacillota > Clostridia > Lachnospirales > Lachnospiraceae > Dorea > Dorea longicatena. Next base: position 795,412 of record NZ_CP102280.1, on the reverse strand, counting down.
TACACTGTTTGTAGATCTTCTGTGTTGCCGGAACGACCATAACACGTACATCCGGATGAACAGTATGTCCCTGAAGAATGGCAGCTGCTTTTCTCATATCTTCCATTCTTCCGTTTGTACAGGATCCGATCACGACCTGATCGATCTTGATTGGTTCCATTGCTTCGATCTCGTCAATCGTCTTCGCATTGCCCGGAAGATGCGGGAATGCTACTGTTGGACGGACTTCGGAAAGATCGATCTCTACAACACTTTCATATTCTGCGTCCCCATCTGCTTCGTACACTTTATATTCTTTCTTTGTATGTTCTTTTAAGTATTCTTCTGTCTTTTCATCTACCGGGAATATTCCGTTCTTGGCTCCGGCTTCGATTGCCATGTTTGCCATTGTGAATCTGTCTGCCATAGAAAGATTCTTGATTCCGTCTCCGGTAAATTCCATGGATTTGTAAAGAGCTCCGTCCACACCGATCTTACCGATGATATGGATGATGATATCTTTACCACTTACATATTTGCCAGGCTTTCCTGTCAGTACGAACTTGATCGCACTTGGAACTTTGAACCACAGTTCTCCCATTGCCATACCTGTTGCAATATCGGTTGTTCCGACACCTGTTGAGAATGCACCCAGCGCACCATATGTACAGGTATGGGAATCTGCGCCAATGATACATTCCCCTGCTGCAACAACTCCGGCCTCCGGAAGGATTGCATGTTCTACTCCTGATTTTCCCTGTTCAAAATACCAGCTAAGTCCCTGATTCTTTGCAAATTCACGGATCGATTTTGAGTTCTCTGCTGATTTGATATCTTTATTCGGTGTAAAGTGATCTGGTACCAGTACCACCTTGTCTTTGTCAAATACTTTGTCTGCCATCTGTCTGAAGATTGGCAGAGCCATAGGACCTGTGATGTCATTTGCCATAACTACATCTAACTTTGCTTCTATTAACTGACCGGCTGTCACGCTGTCAAGACCTGCATGAGCTGCCAGTATCTTCTGTGTCATCGTCATTCCCATAACGAACCTGTACCTCCTTGATTTCTCATAGTTTTATACTGTATTTTAGCACAGTAAAAAAGGGCATGCAAGAAATTATAAATTTTAGTGCATAATTTTTCACTTCTGTTTCTTGATATTATGCAGGTATGGGATCTCAATCGGATCGATCGGAGTAGCCGGATTTTCAATTTTCCCCTTCAGAGTTCTTTTGTGTTTCTTAAGGAGCGCACCACCTTTGTTATAGAACCAGAAAGAATATGTCAGAATTTTATGGGCCGGTCCCATCTTGTCTTTTGCCGTCTTTCCATAGAGCACTCCGCCTGCTTCAATCGCAGCTTTACTCCGTATCAATGCGATCAGCTCTGTCTCACAGGTAACTCTTTCCGGAAGAATCGTATAGCCTGTCCCGATGCAGTCCGGTCTGTGTGCATCGCTTCCCCCTATTCCCGGCTTTTTATATTTTTCCGCAAGCTTTCTTGCACCTTCGTTCGATTCTGCAGATTCACATGCATTAAAAGCCTCTATAAAGTCAAATCGCTTGATCAGTTCCGGTGACTTATAGAATCTGCTGGTATTCGTAAAGCTCAGGTACTTTTCTCCGCATGGATGTGCAGGTCCTAAGATTCCACCATGTCTGTGCACAAAGTCGATCAGCACAGACACCGGAAGTCCCTTCACTTCCAGGAGACGCATCTTAACACCTTCCGGCATGATACAGATAATATGACCTGCATCCAGTGTATCATATTCGATTCCCTTCAGAACTACGAAGTCTTCATGTACCTTTCCTTTCATGTGATATTTCCAGTGACGATAGCCATGATAAGTGTCATGATCCGTGATCAGCATTCCGTCAAATCCTTTTTCTTTCAAGGTTGTGATGTATTCATCCAAGCTTACCCGGCTGTCCACTGAGCCTTCCCGCACATGGCAATGCATATCTATCTTCATAAGTAAGCCTCCTTAACTTTATTCTTAATAGTATTATATCACATCCCTCTTAAATTACAACGAAACTGCTTCCCGGCTTTCTTATATCTTTCTTAATCTGATCTTTCTTAATCTGATCTGTCAAAATAATACATCCTGCCTGTAGGTAACAGTTTCTATTGCATATTTCGGTATAAAAAATACCTGATGCAGTTTTTAATTTTCTGCACCAGGTGTTTTTCTTATCACATTCGTATATAGAAATTACCGTCTGTGTCGGATTTTCTTCATTAATCAATATCGTCAGGATGAAAAACTACAACATCTGAATCATCTGTTTCAAAAATCTCCACATCATCTTCATCTAGAAATCCGTCTTCCGGCTCATCCGTTTTTTCAACTGTCACAACATCTTCATCGTCGTCCAGATTATCTTCATCTGGCTTCGTATCATCCAGATCAAATATTTCTGTCACAGTCTCTTCCTTATCTGTATCTTCAGCATTATCCGTTTTTTCTTTATCCCCGGCTGCTTCCATACTTTCTTCCGGCTCTCCATCATCTAAAAGCATTCTTGCTTTTTCAACCTCAGACTCCATAGATACCTGTTCTTTGATCTTCTTTGAGAATATCTTTTCTTTCTTTCCAATCTTTCTGGACTGCATCATCGTCTGAACTACAATTCCGATCACTGCGATTGCTGCACTCATCACATATCCGATCCAGCCAATCTTCGTCATTCCACACACAAACGGTAATGCCATTCCAGCCTCTACACCGCCCATGATGCCAGTCACAAATATAACAAAAAACTCAGCAAAAATTACCGTAAGTATCGCAACGATCAGAGCGATAACCGCACAAATAGCAAGTACTATCACTGACTTTGTTTCAAGCAGCGTAACAAATGTGCCGAAGGATCCGAAAAATGTCATAATAAAGATTCCAAATTTGCGAAGTGCCGCACACATAACGCATAATATTACCGCACACACTGCAACCGCCACAAGCATTTTTGTCATATCAAAGCCGGCAATCACTCCTACCGTTGCTCCAATAACTGCTCCCACAGCCAGTCCTACAAGTGCCGATAACACCCTTACAATTTTCAGTCCAAACAAAGCTATGATTACTCCTACCACAACTGTTGCGATCAAAGCCCCCATAATTTCCGGCGTCTTTCCTGCAACAAAGATACTCGTGGGTCCGTCTGCCGATTTCAAAACTGATGTTACGTTCTCCATATCCATACTCCTTTCTCTTATACCCCTCATTATACATAATCACCGCTGCCGGTTTTGTATTCTCAAAAGTATAAAAGGCCGTGTTTCCGAAGATTCACAGCCTCTGGTTCCATATCTGCCTTTAGAATGCTACTGCTCCCGTTGATGTTCCGTTAATTACATAATAAACGGCTGACTCTTCTGGCTTTATGTATAAATCCATTGTCTTGATATCTCCGATTTTGTTTCCAGAAGATGTCCATGCTTTTTTTACTCTTGCAATGATTTCTTTTTCTTCCACCTGTTTTCCATAGTATTCAACAAAAGCACTTACTTTAATCTCTTTCTTTGCTGTAGATTTCTTAGCTGTTGTTTTCTTTGTCGTTGTCTTCTTAGCTGTCGTCTTTTTAGCAGGTGCTTTTTTGGCAGTTACTTTTTTCTCTGCTGTTTTCTTTTCTGCTGCCTTAGGCTCGGTTTTCTTCTCTTCTGCTTTCTTCTCAGCCTTTTTTTCTTCCGGCTTAGCTTTTTCTTCTTTTACAATTGAGTTTACTGGCTCTGCCTTTGGAGCTGCGACTTTCTTCTCAGTCTCCTTCTCTATCTTCTTCGGCTCTGCTGCTGCCACTACCTTCACTGTCTCTGCTTTTTTTACTGTCTCTGCTTTTTCTGATGTCTTAGTTTCTGGTGCAGTTACTTTAGCAGTTACATCTTTTGTGGTTGCTGTTGTTACTTTTTTTGTAGCCATTTTATTTCCTCCTAAATCTCTCTAAGCCCTATTACCTAGTTGTCAATATTATAACACATTCTTCCAAAAATGCAATTCCACGCCATATTGCATGCACATTACACACCAAACATCTCTAAAATCAGCCCTGCTGCCACAGCAATTCCATATAATACTGCAATAATCTTTACGTTTTCTTTCTTATCCGGATTTACCTTAAACAAAACGACCAGACCAATTCCGGCCCCTGTACACAATCCCGCAATAACCGATGCAAATGAAATTGCTCCACTTAAATATAGCTGTGTCAGAATCACAGATGCCGCACAGTTAGGGAGCAATCCGATCAACGCTGCGATCACCGGCTGGAATACTGTATCCCCCAGCATCATAGCAGAAATCCTGTCAATTCCCAGTACTTCAATACACAGATTTAAAATAAATGTAAATACAAATAAATATAAGAATATCTTTCCGGTATGACGAAGTGCCGGCTTTACAATTCCGGATGAATGATTGTGACATCCACAGTCATGACAGAGTTCTCCTTCATGATGTGGAACTGCAATTTCCTTTTTAAAGAAAATATCCACCAGATATCCTGCAACGATCGCAATGATCACTTTCGCCAGAAGCAATATACCAATCTTGCCGGCATGCTCCGGATTTCCCATAATAATAAGAATTGCTTCGTCCGATGTTGCCAGAAATACAGCAATCAATGTTCCGATCGTAATAATCCCTCCAGAATATAGATTGGCTGCCATAACTGAAAATCCACACTGTGGAACACATCCTACTACTGCTCCTACTACCGGTCCGGCCTTATCTACTTTTATCATAAGCTTTTTTGTAAAATCACTGGAATAGTGTTCCAGTGCCTCTATCAGCAGAAAGGCCAGAAACAGAAACGGGAGCATCTTAATACAGTCAATCGCCGCATCAGTAAATACATCAATCAGCATTTCCATAATTTCTATCTCTCCTTTATCTATTTTTTCATAACATTTTTATTCTAGTTTGTATGTCCGTATTTTTCAAGCAAAACATGCCATTCGGCATTACATATTTTTTCTCAGTTATTCTGTAATTTTCAGTCTTTTTTCTGTATAATACATTATATATAGACTATTTTCACAGAAGGGACGTGATCATATGAGTACTTTTGAACGAATCCGGTCCGGTCTTCCGGGTCTTGACTCTATGCTTGATTCCATCCGTATGGGCGATAATGTCGTCTGGCAGGTATCCAGCATGGATGACTATATGCACTTTGTAACTCCACTCTGTAACCAGCTTCATGAAGAAGGAAAGGAACTTTTATACATGCATTTTTCCGGACACCCTGCTCTTCTTCAGACCGGTAACGGAATTCGTGTCTATGAATTCGATCCTTCGGAAGGATTCGAAGCTTTTACAATGAATGTCCGGCGCCGGATCAAAGCAGAAGGACGTGACGCCTTCTATGTATTTGACTGCCTTTCCGACCTGCAGGCTGCATGGGCTACCGATCTTATGATGGGGAATTTCTTTAAAGTTACCTGCCCTTATCTGTTTGAGTTAAATACAGTTGCATATTTTCCACTTCTGCGCGGGCAGCATTCTTTCGACGCCGTTGCCCGTATTCAGGAAACTACACAGCTACTTCTGGATGTATACACCGATAGTGAAAGCCTCTATATCAATCCTTTAAAAGTCTGGAACCGCTATTCTCCGAATATGTTTCTTCCGCATAAATATATGGAAGAAAATGGTTCATTTCTTCCATTGAAAGGAGGATATGAGATTAGTCGTTTTTATACATTGGTGGATGCACTTACCAACACTTCTGAGAACCAGAACCTGGACAGCTGGGAACGCTTCATCACGGATACCCGGCGCACTTACCGCAGAGAAGGTATCTTTACCCCGGCGGTCGAAGATATCATTTCCCATACTATGATGTCAAACGATGAGAAAATCCTTTCGCTTTTAAAGACCTATTTTGAACCGGATGATTATTTTCTTGTATATAAACGCATGATCGGCACCGGCTGTATCGGCGGCAAGGCATGCGGTATGCTTCTCGCAAGAAAGATCATTCAAAAAGATAACCCCGAAGCATTTTCCCATATGGAACCGCACGATTCCTATTATCTTGGTTCCGATGTATTCTATACTTATATTGTACATAACAAATTCTGGCGTCTTCATATCCATCAGAAGACAAAACAGGGATACTTCAAACTGGCTCCGCAGCTGGAACAGGCCTTTCTTTCCGGTTCTTTCCCGGAAGCCATACGGCTTCAATTCATCCGTATGCTGGAATACTTTGGACAGCGTCCGATCATCGTCCGTTCCAGCAGTCTTCAGGAAGATGCTTTCGGTAATGCATTTGCCGGAAAATACGAATCCGTCTTCTGCATCAACACCGGTACCATGGACGAGCGGCTTACGGAACTGGAAAATGCGGTCCGCACCGTATATGCCAGCACTATGAATACTTCCGCTCTGGAATACCGCAGGCAGCGCGGACTTGGATTCAAAGATGAACAGATGGCGCTTCTGATCCAGCGTGTATCCGGATCTATGTACGAAGATTTTCTCATGCCAAATGCTGCAGGTGTCGGCTACTCTTACAGCGCTTATAAATGGGATGATTCTATCGATGCTTCCGACGGTATGCTGCGCCTGGTAATGGGACTTGGCACAAGAGCTGTTGACCGTACAGAAGGAGATTATCCACGTATTGTGAATCTCTCTGCCCCGGAACGTTCCACCCTTACCGAAAGCTGGGCAAAACATCAGTATTCACAGCGTTACGTAGATCTTATGGATTATACAACAAAATCTCTGTCATCCAGACCACTCAAAGACGTCACACCATATATGGATTCTTGGTATAAAAAACTGGTACTGGAACACGACAGCGATGCCGAGCGGACGTTCCGTGAGCGCGGACAGCGGCGTGAGATTCTCTTTGCCAACTGCGAAGGACTTGTCCGGAATACAGAATTTACCGGCTGTATGAAATCTCTTCTTCATACATTGCAGCAGGCTTACCAATATCCTGTCGACATCGAATTCACCATCAATGGAACTGATACCGGTGAATTTGTATTTAACCTGTTACAGTGCAGACCGCTTCAGGTCGGCACAAGAAGAGATGCCGTAACCGTTCCTTCGCTCCCGGAAGATAAAACAGTATTCTCCGTTACCGGTTCTTCCATGGGCGGGTCCCGGGCAGAAGATATTGACTATGTAGTCTTCGTCGACTCCAGAGCTTATTATGAATTCCCGTATAAACGAAAACCAGATATCGCTCATATTATCGGAGATATCAATCATCATTTCCGCAAAAGCAATCAGAACCTACTTTTGTTCGTACCTGGACGTATCGGAACCTCCTCACCGGAACTTGGGGTTCCTGTAAGCTTTGCCGCGATCAATCACTTCTGTGCAATCTGCGAAATGTCGGACAGTGAAGTTGGATACATGCCGGAGCTTTCTTACGGAAGCCATATGTTCCAGGATCTGGTAGAGGCAGAGATTTTTTACACCGCGTTATTTGACACTCCAAAGACACGGATTTTTAATCGTACTGTTTTTCACGATATGCCTAACATTCTCACGGAAATACTGCCGGATTGTAAAGAGTATGAAGACATTGTAAAAGTATGCCATACGGAAGGCATGCATTTGAAGTTATACTCAGATATTCAGAACAGTGAAACCGTACTGGGATTCGAATCATAATCAAATACATCACAACACACAAGAAATGAGCAGCGTACACTGCTCATTTCTGTTTTATACATTATTAGATTATATTCATTGTCAGTTATCTTTTATAGATTCCCTCCAGTATATCTACGGTCCCTTCAATTCCAAGAAGGCTTGCATTCAACAATATCTCATGAGAACTGATGCTTCCCCATTCCTGCCCCGTATGGGTTTCGTAATAGTATTTCCGTTCTCTGTCCATTCGTTTAATGCGGTCGAGAGCCTTCTTCTCAGACACATCGTATCTTTCTGCAATACGTTTGATACGGTCAGCCCTGTCAGCACAGATAAATACATTGATACAGTTCGGATTATCCTTCAAGATATAGTCCGCACATCTTCCAACGATTACACATGGTCCGCGTTCTGCAAGCTTTTTGATAATTTCCGTCTGTAATTCATACATCTGTTCAGATAACGGCTGTACATATTCTTCCGAATTAATATAGGAAGAATATCCCATCGGTGTGATCAGATAACTGGATACAAAACTGTTAAGAGAAGTCTCATCAATTGCCTTTGCCGTCTCTTCTCTGATATCCATCTTCTCTGCTGCCATTCTGACAAGATTGTTATCATATAACGGAATATCCAGTCTTGTTGCAAGAAGGTTGCCGATCTCATGGCCGCCGCTTCCAAACTGTCTGCCTATTGTTATGATCTTATGTGTCGTCATAGGTATCCCTCCTTCGGATGAAAGTATCACGATTTCTTTGTCCCTATTATACCTGTTTCCGTCAGAAAATACCATATATTTCATTCAATTATTCTGTCAATTTTTATACTGCCTGTCGCCTTTCCTCTACCAGAAATCCTTTTTCCCTCAGCTCCTGCTCAATCAGATCCAGCGTCTCTTCGCTGTCGGCACTGACCTTATGATAATGATAGTTGGATGTGATGTTCTTAAGCGGACTGGACTTGCCACTTCGGATATCTTCCATAAATGCGCCGACCTTTCTCCGGGAACTTAAGGCCAGTTCCGCCTCCATCTTTCCATAGACTCTGTGATGGATCATGACATTGTCTACACATCCTCCCAGGTCAACGATCGTATTCAGCTCTTCTTCCAGCTGTTCATCTGTGTGCTGTACTTTAAATATACGGCACACTGTCTTCGGCTGATTCAATATATAGCCGCGGTTTGTAGATATGATCTCATATCCTGCTGCCCGGATCAGTGCAATATCCTGCACGATCACCTGACGGCTGACACTATAAAGGGAAGCAAGCTTTGTTCCGGATACCGGAGCTTTGCTTTCCTGAATCTGTCTGATTATCTGTTCTCTTCTTTCAGATCCATGCATTTCCTGTTGCCACCTCCCATGTTATTTTTCCAAATGATCTATTTATCCATGTATTTTTCTCCACACACGGTAATCACATCTATTATACCGCATGAAGGTGCTTTAAGGAAATATCTAAAATCGGTGCGGAATGTGTCAGTGCTCCGCTGGAAATATAATCTACGCCGAGAGAAGTCAGTCTGCTGATATTCTCTTTCGTTACATTACCGGAACACTCGGTCTCGGCACGTCCGTCAATGATGCGGATTGCTTCCTGCATCTCTTCCGTGGACATATTATCGAGCATGATAATGTCTGCCCCTGCTTCTACTGCTTCTTTCACCATATCCAGATTTTCAACTTCTACTTCTATCTTACGTACAAATGGTGCATATTCTTTTGCCATCTGAACAGCTTTTGCCACACTTCCTGCTGCTCCGATATGATTGTCCTTTAAAAGAACCCCATCAGAGAGATTGTAGCGGTGATTGTATCCTCCGCCCACTCTGACTGCATATTTTTCGAAAATTCTCATATTCGGAGTTGTCTTCCTGGTATCCAGAAGTTTCGTCCTGCTTCCTTCCAGAAGGGAAGCCACCGAATGTGTATAACTTGCGATTCCACTCATTCTCTGCAAATAATTAAGTGCCACACGTTCTCCCGAAAGAAGGACACGGATGTCTCCGGTTACTTTTCCCATTAACTGTCCGTTCTTCACTTCGTCACCGTCTTTGCAGAAGAATTCTACTTTCGTATCTTTATCTAATAATTCGAAAACTCTCTGGAATATCTGAAGTCCTGCGATCACTCCGTCCTGTTTGCAGATCAGATCTACTTCTCCGGTTACGGCTTCATGCATAACCGCATTGGTCGTTACGTCCTCACTTGAAATATCTTCTCTTAATGCTTCCATGATCAGGTGGTCTACCTGTAAGGTCATTGTTATGTTATTCATGTTCTGCTCCTTTATCGTTCTTTTTCTATCCGCGCATCTACAGAACCTGCCACTGGCAGCTCTTTTCGAACGCATGGCGATCCACACACTGCACTTATTATATCATTTATACTACTTTGCGTTCAGACAAATTTTCTTTTGCTTCTTCTTTTTTGATCTTAGCGGCTGCACGTTTTGCAAACACCAGACTCTCCAACAGGGAATTACTTGCCAGACGGTTAGCACCATGTACACCATTACAGCTTGTCTCCCCGACTGCATACAGGTGTTCCATAGAAGTTCTGCTGTCTGAATCTACCCAGATTCCACCCATAAAATAATGCTGTGCCGGTACAACCGGGATGCATTCTTTCGTTACGTCATATCCTTCTTCCAGACAATGTTCATAGATATTTGGGAAATGCTTTAAAATCGTTTCTTTTGGTATATGTTCCATAGAAAGCCATACATGATCAGTTCCTTCTTTTTCCATCTCTTCTCTGATTGCTTTTGTCACAACATCTCTTGGAAGCAGTTCGTCTACAAAACGTTCTTTGTTCTTATTATAAAGGACCGCTCCTTCACCACGTACCGATTCTGAGATCAGGAAACGTCTTCCCGGTTTCTTGGAATATAAAGTTGTCGGATGGATCTGTACATAGTCCAGATGTTCCAGACGGATTCCATGCTTCTTTGCAATCTCAATCGCATCCCCTGTCAGATGTGGAAAATTCGTGGAATGCTGATAGGTTCCGCCGATACCGCCACTTGCAAGGATCGTATTTTCTGCATAAATTTCATACGTTCCCTTTTCATTCTTTGCCTTGATTCCTACACATTTATCATCTTCGATGATCACATCTGTCATCTCTGTATATTCATACATTTTCACATTTTCAAGCTTCTTTACCTGTGCCAGCAGCTTGCTGGTGATTTCTTTTCCTGTCACATCTTCATGAAACAGGATTCTCGGTCTGGAGTGCGCTCCCTCTCTTGTATAGGCAAATTCGCCGTCCTTCTTTTCAAACTCTACGCCATACTTTACCAGATCATTGATGATATCTCTGGAATTACGGATCATGATATCTACAGATTCTTTCCGGTTCTCATAATGACCGGCTTTCATCGTGTCTTCAAAATAACTGTCGTAGTCGCTTTCGTCTCTTAATACACAGATTCCCCCCTGTGCAAGGAACGAATCACTGCTTTCCAGATCTGACTTGGTAATTAATATAATATCCTGTTCTCTTGGTAAATTCAACGCGCTGAAAAGTCCTGCGACTCCACTTCCTACGATTACTGTATCTGCATTCAGTTTCATAATACAACATCCTCTTTTCTATACTGCTTTCCGTTTACGGACAGTCCCTCCACATATATTCTTCTGACCGCTTAAACTTTTCACATTATACCACTGTTATTTACATGTGACAAGACAATTGTTGTATTTATTCTTTACACATGATTTTCTATTTAATGCATCATGACGGCTGTCATCGATCGAACCTTTGTATGTAACCAGAAGGTTAGAATAAAAGATATGCTTAATCAGCAGATACAACACAATCGTAAATGCAAACCAATACCCAAACGTACCAACCGCCGATATTCCCATATCTCTGCCTTCATATCGGTCGTGCAGATAATGCTTGAGCTGATCAGAAGCAGCTATCACCTAGAGTCCTATTACCACATGTCTTTCCAGCATCGTAAGCCCCTGCGGCATGCTGGTTTTATTCCCCTTCATGACTTCCATCAAATCCATCTTCACTTCCATAACGTCAATTTCTACCATATCATAGCCGTCTGCAAGAATTTTTTCTTTGTCATCAATTGCAGGTCCTTCGATGTATTCCATGACCAGCGCATGCATGGTCGTATATTCCTGAATTTGTAAACAAAAAAGATTATTGTGCCGGAATTTCATTTCTGTATCACAATAATCTTTTTCATTTATACCTATTTATACAAATTCTCCCCATCAGATTTGATAACACCCTGATACCAGTAAAAGCTATCTTTTTTATAGCGGTTTAATGTACCGCCTTCTTCCTCTTCACGGTCTACATATACGAAACCATAACGTTTCTGATAACCATTTAACCAGCTTAAAAGATCTGTGAATGACCATGTACAGTATGCCAGAACTTCACAGCCTTCTTCAATTGCTTTTCCCAGTTCTTTCAAATGTTCTTCCAGATAATGGATTCTATATTCATCATGAATCTGATCATCTTCTGTCTTTTTATCAAATGCTCCCAATCCATTTTCAGAAATCACAATTGGCAGACCATAACGGCTTGTAATTTCACGGCAGCAAAAGCGAAGCCCCATCGGATCTATCGTCCAATCCCAATCTGTTGTCATAAGATATGGATTTACTGGATTCTTATATATTCCCTGCATTCCCAGTTCTTGGGCAGATCCCTTTACACCTGTTGTATTCATCGTACCATACGGCGTAACTCCATCCATTGGATTATACTCACACACACAACTCTGATAATAATTTACACCCATGAATGTAATCTCTCCGGCAGCTTTTTTCAATATCTCCATATCTTCATCTAAAATTTCCGGAGCATAACCTTTTTTCTTCAGATAAGCCATCGCAGCTTTTGGATAACGCCCATATGCATATATATCCATCCACCAGAAATTTTTCAATTCATCATAATCACGTTTTGCCATTGCATTTACCGGTTTGCAGTCCAACGCATAGGATGGTACATACGCAAAGCTTGCACCAATCTCTCCTTTTCCACCCATTTCACGATAAGCAAGTACTGCCCTGGCATGTGCCATAAAAGCATAATGATTAACCTGATAAAAAGTCTTCTGGTCATCAAATTTTCCAGGCGGATGCTGTGCTGTCAACCAACCAAGAGAAGTAAATATATTCTGTTCGTTTAATGTAATCCAGTATTTCACTTTATCGCCAAAGTTTTCGAAGAGAGTCTTTGCATAAGTCACATAATCCTGAATGATCTCCGGGCTTTCCCATCCACCATACAGATCCACCAGTGCCTGCGGAAGATCCCAGTGGAAAATTGTCACCATCGGCTCAATTCCATATTTCAAGCATTCATCAATAATATCCTGATAAAATGCAAGTCCTTTTTCATTGACCGTACCTCTTCCTTCCGGATAAATACGGGCCCAGGAGATAGAAAACCGGTATGTTTTTAATCCCATCTCTGCCATTAATGCAATATCCTCTTTATAGTGGTGATAATGATCTACCGCTACATCACCGGTCGTTGCTTTATATGTTTTCCCTGGGATACGTACAAATGTATCCCAGTTTGTCACACCTTTTCCATCTTCTTTCCATCCACCTTCAATCTGATAAGCCGCTGAAGCGCTTCCCCATAGAAAGTCTTTTGGAAATCTTGTCACTTTCATTTCTTCCATATCCATATTCCTTTCCTTTACTGAACTTTGATAAGGTTACTTTCTTTTGTTACTTCTCCTGTTGCTGTTTTTTCAACTATTGCATACTGATCTGTGTTTGAAACGATCACCGGCGTTGTTACATCATATCCAGCCTCTTTTATTTTTTCAATATCAAATTCGATCAACACATCACCCTTTTTCACAACATCTCCTGCTGCTTTCTTCGGTGAGAAATATTTTCCTTCCAGATTTACAGTATCGATTCCGATGTGTACCAGAAGTTCTACCCCATTCTCTCCTACAAGACCTACTGCATGTCCCGTTTCAAACATCACATCTACTTTTCCATCAAATGGTGCATAGATCACTCCTTTTTCCGGAACGATTGCCGCACCTTTTCCAAGAATTTCCTGTGCAAATGTTGCATCTGCAACTTCTGACAGTGAAATTGCTTTTCCTTCTGCCGGACTTGCAATATCAATCGCATTCTCCATTACTTTTACTTCTTCTTTGCTTTCTGTTTCCAGCATGTCTAATTCATCATCATTTTCATCTACTACATCTTCAAATCCAATGATCATTGTCGCAATGAATGCAACCACTATTGTAAGGAGAATCGTAAGTGCTGCAAATAACAGACTCTGCGGTTTCCCTTTTTCTACATACTGAACGATTGTTACGATCGCAGGTGTCGCAATACCAAAACATTTCATCTGGAAAAATCCACCAAATAATCCACCTGCAGCAGCACCGATACATGCTCCTAACATCGGACGTTTCAAACGTAATGTTACACCATACAGAGCTGGCTCTGTAATTCCTGCAAATAATGCCGAAAATGCAGAAGATCCGGCAATCTGTTTAAAATCTTTGTTCTTACTCTTTACTGCTACTGCAAGCGATGCAGCACCCTGTGCCATGTTAGAGCAAAGTTCTCCGATACAGATAAAGTTTTCAAATCCTGTGGAAGCAATCATTCCCAGTTTGATTGGTGTAAATGCATGATGCATACCTGCCATAACAACGAAAGGATATACACCCGCCACAAGACCGATCGCAATAAATCCAAGTTTATCATGAATTGTATAAACAACTGTTGATAATACGTTACCACAGATTGCACCTAAAGGTCCAAGAATAATCAATGCAATAGGTGCTTCGATCAGCACTACCAACATCGGTTTTAAGAAGTTCTTGGTTACTACCGGTGTAATCTTATCTACCAGACGCTCGACATATTTCAGCGACCATACTGCCAGAATAATCGGAATAACAGAATAAGCATAAGATGCATATGTTACCGGAATAAATTTAAGAAATTTTACAGTTTCTTTTGCATCATTTGCACTATTCATGAATGAAATAAAATTTGGATGCAACATAATCAACGCTATACTTGCCGCATAATACATATTCGTTCCAAATTTTTTAGATGCAGATATCGCAATCAATACCGGCATAAAGAAAAATGCGCCGTCACCCATAACACTTAACAGATTATAAGTATCACCTTTTGTACTCAGAACACCGATCATTGGAAGTAATGTAAGAAGTACTTTGATCATTGCAGCTCCGATGATTGCCGGAATAACCGGTGCCATGATACCGGAGATTGTATCCATCAGCATAGAAAATACATTCTGTTTTTCCTTATTCTGTGGTGCTTTTTTCGGTACTTCGTTTGAAAAATTCCCAAGCTTATTAAGCTCTGCATAGACATTTGCCACATCATTACCGATGATAATCTGATACTGACCGGCTTTTTTCATGATTCCCATAACGCCTTTGGTATTTTTCACTGCTTCATCGTCTACAATTGATTCATCTTTTAATGTAAAACGCAGTCTCGTCATACAATGTACCAGGCTGATTACATTTTCCTTTCCCCCGACTCTTTGGAGGATTTTTTTTGCTATACTTTCGTAATCCATTTTCATTTACCTCAATTTTCTTTTTTATTTTTTCATATATATAACAAAGACCCGACTTAAAAGAGCATACGATTCCCGGGACCGCTGCTTTCTTTTAAGTCAGGTCTTGCTTAACTGAATAATAACAAACCTGCAATCTATTCTGATTGTTCATCTAATATTCTTTTAATGTGTATTAATAAATATAATCTTTCATCTATTGTCAATTTGTAGGAATACTGTTTTTCAATATATTCCACAATTTTTCTGACTCCTGAATAAGCATATTCATTCTCTTCTATCAATACTTTGTATATTTCCTGCATGCTGTCTTGATAAATGGTATTATCAAATACTCTGGTCGCAAAAAATTTCAAATGAGTTAGAAACCGTTCATACGATATCGATTTCTCGTTAAATTCTATCTTAAAATGGATTCTGACAATCTGAAGAACTGCATTAATCAATTTCGTAATCTTATTAACATCTACATTACTTCCGCTGCCAAGTTCGGCCGAAACGATGTGCATCGCTATAAATGCAGCTTCGTCTTCCCCTAGATTCTCATCATTTTGTTCCTGTATCCATTGTACTGCCCTTAATCCGATTTCATATTCTTTTGGATAAAATTTACGGATCTCAAGTTTCATCATATTTTTTAATGCTATATTCTCACGATATCTGTCAACTGCGGAATTGATATGATCTGTAAGTGTCACATACAGGGAATCCCTGACTTTCAATCCTTCCTCCCTCGCTGTCTTTACGATACGGCTTACAATCTCCAAATATTCTTCTGATATTTCTTTTACTACTTCCTGCAGTCTCCTGCTGTCATCGACACTCTCCAGATAATAAGTTTTATCCGCCAGTGCTTCATCCAGATTTTCACCCTTCTTTTTCTTGAACCCGATTCCTGCTCCTGTTATGATCAGTTCTCTTCCCTCCTGATCACTACTGACAACTGCATTCGTATTCAGAACTCTGACTATTTTCACAGCCATTCTCACCTCTAATTCAATCTTAACAACCATTGATACAATATGATAAAAAAAGACTGTCCATAATACAAAATCTCTTGATCTCTTGATCTCTTGCACTATAAACAGTCTTGCTTACCATTACGTAATAACAAACTTGTTATTATATTACCAATAATACCTGTCTTTGTCTATATTCTTTTTATTTTTCG
The DNA here is from genome assembly GCF_025150085.1 of Dorea longicatena. Taxonomy (NCBI): domain Bacteria; kingdom Bacillati; phylum Bacillota; class Clostridia; order Lachnospirales; family Lachnospiraceae; genus Dorea; species Dorea longicatena. The sequence continues at coordinate 779,055 of NZ_CP102280.1, read as the reverse complement.
TCATAACTAATAAATTTACCATTTTCTTTTTGTGTATTTTCACAAGTATTTTATTCCTTTCTTCTCAATAATGAACTTCACTTCACCTTTCTGCCTTTCTTTTATTCTAGTGAAGCTCTGATATCATCATTCCAGAAAGCATTAGGGCAACTACTTTTCTCTTCTCTCTCCTCCTCTTTTTATATTCAATTCCTTCTGTCATACGTTTCTATGCGTTCTTTTGATTATTCCACATTCTTCAACGCTTCATCCATCGGAACCTTTTTGATCTTCCGATATTCCAGAAGTGCTACCGCCACATAGGTAATAAATCCAACCAGGAACATTTCCACATATATCTTTGGATCGATCCACAGTGTGATCCATCCGGTCAGACTTTCCATCATCATTACACGGAAGATTACATTCATAACCACCGTTTCAATCGGAAGACTTAAGAGCAGTTCTATTACAACCACAACCATGGTTGACATAATATACAGCCTGCTGATCTCTCCGTTCGTATATCCAAGGATCTTCGTCATGGAAATGGACTGCGCATTTTTCTCGATAATGATCTTTGACAACAGATAAATGACAATCATATAGATCATGATCGCAAATCCATTGACCAGTCCCATCATATTTCCCATGGATACATCCAGCTGTCTTGATACCTTCGTCAGTGCTTCCAGATCAACTACAGACCCTATGTATTTCTCATCAATGTCTTTAATCTTTGTATTTGCAAAATATCCCGCATAATAATCACTTCCAAGATCAAATGTCTCGTTTAATTTGTCACGGCTCATAAATACACTGATTGCCCCGCTGTAATCATAGACTCCTTTTACTTTGAATGTGTAGCGTTTGCGTTCGTATTTTTCTTTTAATGTAATCTTATCTCCCGGTTCTACTTGATACTTATCTGCATATGCCGTCGATATATATACGCCATCTCCCAGATCTGCCTTAATATACTTACTGTCCGGTTCTACTCCGTACAATACTACCTCTTCGCTCTTGGCCTCTCCCGGAATTGTATTTAATGCGTATGCACTGAATTTTTCTGCTGTCTTGTTATCCGTCTTCGTGCCGTTCGAATACTGCATCAGCGATAGTAAACTTTCCAGTTTACTTCCACTGATTGCATCCGTCGGAACCTCCAGCATATACTGGTACTTTGCCAGCATATTTTCCTGTATTTCTTCCTGATAATGGTTCAGTACCGACGGGAGCAGCAATCCGAAGAATAACAGCAGATTTGCAAATATAATTCCTACAAACAGCACCAAATAATTACTGATATTCTGAAAAATAACTCTCAGACGGAATCTGCGGAAGATACCGAGTTTTGTACTTAAATGAACTGCCCTTTTTTGTTTTCTGGAAGAAAGATCTCTTCTTATGAACTTAAGCGGCGACAGTCTTAATTTGTAATGTAAAATTCCATAGTTGATCACCAGCATGATAATAACCGGTACAACCGTTGTCATCCAGAATGCTTCTGCATTCCAGACCGTTACATATGTCGGAAGGCTGTAACTTCCATAGTACATCCCCGCACATACTTGCTTTAATACTGTATATCCGAGAATATTTCCGACCAGTGCCCCGATCAGTGTGATCACAACCGGAAGTGCCATATAATGTAAGATCAATTCGCGCCTTGTATACCCGGATGCACGCAGTGTTCCGATCACGCCCGCTTCTTTCCTGATCGTATTGCTGATCGTAATACCGAATACAAATGCAAGAATCGCCATTACAATATAAAGCAGCATAACGATCATCGCACGGTCGCTTCCCATATCATCCCCTGTAAAATGGATCGACTGATTCTGGTATTGTGGTACAAAACTTTCTATCGTCACGACATCTGCCATGTCTTCCATCAGGTCTTCGGCCATCTTCTTTTCTTTTTTCTCTGTTGCAGGTTTTTTATCATAGATCCAGGCATAATTATACTGTACCTTTACCTGATTCAATGCTTCAAAATCTTTGGCTGTAACAATTGCCACTCCGAACTTTACAGCATCAAACATCGTATCATTATTATTCTGAAATAATGCACTGTAATCGGAAAGTGCCACAAGACCTGTAATCCGGAATGTCTTCTTTCGATTTTTCACCGTATCCCCGACTTTCAGCTCATTATTATCTGCATACATACGGTCCACAGCGATCTCACCGGACTTTTTCGGCATCTTCCCATTCATCAGGCAGACCTTATCTACCTCTTTCCGGTTCTTGAAAAATCGTATGGTACTTCCGTTCGTAAGCTTTTGCTCTATATAAAAATTCTCATATACCTTTACATCCGATTTTTCAATATCTTCTTTCTGTGCCGGAGTCAGCTTCTTCTTCGTCTGGAAATATCCGTCTTCGATATTGTATTTTTGAAAGCTGTCATCATATGCCCGGAGCATACTTCCATCAGCTACCAGGAATCCTGATACGAAACCAATCGTTATTGCCATCATGATAAAGACAACTAAATACTTTCCAAATTCACTTTTTAATTCTCTCGGCAATCTTTTTCTTAAAGGACTTTTCATCTGTTATGTCCTCCTTACCATTCCAGATTGATCGCCGGAATCTTTACTTCATTTCTGTAATTCTTCCGAATCATTCCGTCTCTTAACTTCACTACCCGGTCGGCCATGTCTTTGATCGCATCATTATGTGTAACCATGATAATCGTATTGCCATATCTCTGATTTACCGTCTCGATCAGTTTCAGGATTTCCTTGGACGTATGATAATCCAGCGCACCGGTCGGCTCATCGCACAACAGGATATCCGGATTCTTGACAATTGCACGTCCGATCGCAGTTCTCTGCTGCTGTCCTCCTGATAACTGATTCGGCAGTTTTTTCTGATGTTCATAAAGACCAAGCGTATGTAACAATTCATCCACATCTAACGGGTGATCACTCAAATATGCCCCTACTTCAATATTCTCCCGTACCGTCAGATTCGGTATCAGGTTATACATCTGAAAAATATATCCCAGATGCTTTCTTCTATACAGTGAAAGTTTCTTCTCCGTCATATCCTCCAGACGTTCGCCTTCAATCGTGATACTGCCCTCATCAGCACCATCAATTCCCCCTATGATATTCAGAAGTGTTGATTTACCCGAACCGGATGGTCCAAGCAAGACACAAAATTCTCCTTTTTCAATATCCAGATCCAGACCTTTCAACACGTTCACACGGCTGTCGCCTGTCCCGAATGACTTTTTAATTCCTCTTATTTCCAGAAACATAATTCTCCTCCCTTCAGTTACCTTCCTATAACCAATGTTAGTTTAAACTTATTTATTTGTCAACGAAATCCTTTTTTAGAATGTCTTCATCCGGAATTTTCGTCAGATTTTTCCTAATTTATCTTTATATTTTTGCATATTTGGTATTAAAAAAAGGATGACTCTCTACTTATGTCATCCTTTTCATTCTCAACTTATCTGAACCTATCCTGATTCTTTTTCTTATTACATTTTCTTATATCGAAACAATCGCTTTGAACTGATCACAGTCGATCTTAATATCAAATTCTCCTCCCAGTGCTTTCGCATAGGTACTTACGATTGCAAGTCCCAGTCCGTTCCCCTCACTGGTTCTTGCCTTGTCACCTCTTGAAAACCGTTCGATGATATCTTCTTTTTCAAAATCCATCTCATAGCCGGATGTATTCGTAATCTCCAATACTATTTTCTGATCTGTTCCCGCTTCCTTTTTATACGTCTTGACAAATACCCTGGTTCCTTTCGCCGAATACTTCAGCGCATTTTCCACCAAATTCTGGCAGATCCGATAAAAATATGAATTATCAGAATAAATTGCCGTATCTTCTTCCGTAAGCTGAGTTACAAATTTCAGCCCGCTTTCTTTTATCCGGTCATCCATATCTGCAAATATCTGTTCCATCAGACGATTAAGCTCAAAAGTTTCTTTGTGAAGTTCTACATTCCCACTGCTCGCTTTTGCCAGCGAAAACAGGCTGTTGATCATCTCACCAAGCTTTCCTGCTCTTGTCGATATCACGTCTACATAGTCCCTCACTACATCACTTAATTCTTCTTTTTTGATCAGTTCCAGATATCCGACGATGGAAGTCAGCGGCGTCTTCAGATCATGCGATACATTTGTGATCAAGTCTACTCTTAACTGGTCACTTCTCGATACCTTTTCCAGACTCTTCCGTTCAATCTCCAGCGCCTGTTCCAGACGCTTCTGAAAGAAGCTCTCCGTCTGCTCCATGATCTGATCCAGCTCATTTCTCCAGTATCTCTGGATCACTTCCCGGCAGCAGATATATTCTATAAACACCGTTGCTACCATCATATATCCGGCTGCATAATTCCATCCCCATCCGCTGCTGTAACTGATAAAGAAAAGATATGCCGCTGCTGCCGACAGTTCTACCGCCAGTATATTCCGAAATCTTTTTTCCGACTGTTTTTCTTTCGCCTTCCAGGTCTGATAATAGATACTGTCTTCTGTATCCTGCAGATAGGTCTCTGCACTCCCTTTCTGACTCCAGTTCCGATATCTCAGTTTCATATACCTGCGTACGAGCAGCCAGATTCCCGGCTGCACCAGGATATTGCCGATCAGGCAGATTCTCCATACGCCCCATGTACTGAAATAATATCTGTTCACTAACACCACAAAGAACAGGAAGCTTCCAATTATAAACAGCAGAAATCCAAATACGCAATCATAATATTCTTTTATAAACTTTTTAATTACTTTTACCGTATTTTTCCATTTTGTATCCAATTCCCCACACCACCTTTACATATCTTGGCTTCTTCGCATCAATCTCCACTTTTTCCCTGATATGACGGATATGTACCATTACAGTATTCTCTACAGTATAATCTGCTGTTTCCTGCCATACATTCTCATAGATCTGCTCTGCCGGAAATACCTGCCCGGGATGCGCCATCAATAGCTCCAGGATCTTATACTCCGTTGCCGTCAGATGCACTTCTTCTCCTTCAACAAAGATGACTCTCTGCTTTTTATCCAGTACCAGACCGCCATTCACGATCTGATCCGGATCTTTCTTTTTCTCCGTTTCTCCACCGCTCCATGCGCGGTATCTGCGTAAATGCGCTTTCACTCTGGCGATCAGCTCCGCAGGATTATACGGCTTCTCAATATAGTCATCTGCTCCGAGCGTAAGTCCCGACACCTTATCACTTTCTTCCGTCTTGGCCGACAGGATGATTACCGGAATCCTGCTTTTCTCACGCAGCTTCATCAGTGCCGACAGACCGTTGAGTCTTGGCATCATCACATCCAGAAGGATCAGGTCTACATTCTCCCGCTCCATAATATCCAGTGCTTCCATACCGTCATATGCTTTCAAAGTCTCATACCCTTCATACTTTAACAGTTCACTGATGGAGTAGACGATTTCTTTGTTATCATCTACTACTAATATTTTTTCTGCCTCCATTTCTTTCGTCTCTCCCCTCTTTTTCTTTGCATGCTTACTATATCGTTCATGATTTAAATATTTCCCGATACAATTCTTAAAAATTTCTTATGATTAATCTTCGCTATGCAAGGACGAATAAAATGCGATTCCAAGTATCACTGCACCTCCGACCAGTTCTCTGACCGTAGGGATTTCTCTTAAGAAGATCAGTGCAAATACGATCCCGTATACCGTCTCCATACCGGAAATGATTCCCGCAGTCTGCGCTTTTACACCTTTCTGCGCCGTTACATATAAAGAATAGGCAATCGCCGTACATAAAAAACCAATTGTTGCAACACCTGCGAAATCCACCGGACGCCATTCTGCTTTCACCAGTACCAACGCCGGAAGCAATGCAATTGCTGCTGTTCCCTGTTCATACAAACAGATGGTACGTCCTTTGTATCTGCTGGAAAAATACCGGTTTGATAACGTCATTACTGCATAAGTAAAACTTGCCAGCATTCCCCAGAGAATTCCAATCGTCACTTTATTCTCCACTGAAAATTCCGGAATCGTGATCAATACTCCCATCAAAAGGATCAAAGCATTCAAAATATTCTTACCGCATATCTTCTCATGGAATAATAAAGGTTCCAGAAATGTCAGAAACAGTGGGAAAGTTGAAAATGTAATGGTCCCGATTGCCACGGACGATGTCTGGATCGATTGAAAGAAACTAGACCAGTGGATTGCCATCACAACACCTGTCAAAATCATAAGTCCGTAATCTTTCTTCGAATCCAGTGTCAACTTGTCTTTACACACCAGCGATATTGCCAGTAAAAGTAACGACGAACAGATGACTCTTCCCATTGCCACCTGTACCGCCGGAACCTGTACATACTGACCGATCACACCGGAGCAGCTAAAACACATAACCGCAATATGCAGCAGTATCACATTCTTTCTTGTATCTTTGCTCATTGATTTCTCACTCATATCTTTCTCCCATGTATCTCTTGTGTATTTTTATTTATTTTCATTCCCGACCAGTATAACACATTCTCACCAGTCTCCGCTCTGTCTATTTATAATTCTTCACAAGTTCTTCCTTCTCTTTCCGGCAGATCAGATGATACGTCACATCCGCCTCCGGATCCGTCAGCGGAATGACCTTTCTTCCCTTCAGAAGATGGTTCACATCCGTTGCAAAATTCGTGGTAAAACAAAAGACACCTGCACAGGTTGCTCTTCGCTTCCTGATCCAGAGTGGCGTTGTTGTAATTCCAAAGTCCGTTCATAAAGAACGTATGGAAGAGAACTTTAATGTATTTGATTTTACACTTTCTGAGGAAGATATGAAGACACTGGAAGCTCTGGATGGCGGAGAGAGTCTGTTCTTCTCACATCACGATCCGGCTACGGTGGAGTGGTTTATGAGTATTGTTTAGATTCAAAAATTGTGTGCCTTAAAAGCTATGTAGCCCCGTAGGAAAAATATAATAGGATGCTGGTTCCGTTCACTTCGTTCAAAGTCACCTGCATCCTATTATATTTTTCCTACGGGGCTGCGTAGTTTTTTGTGATTTTTAAATCATGTTCTTTTTTCGGAGAATACATCCAGGAATTTTTTTACGGTCTCTGACAGTGCTTCGTTTTTGCGCCAGATCAGGACGCATCAGCTGTCTTGACAGTGTCGGCTGTGTAATATGAAGAAGCTTTGCTGTTCTTGTAATATTCTCTTCACGCGCTGCCATCAGAAAGTATTTCAACACCCGAAGTTCCATACTTTTTTGCTCCTGTTTATCCGTTTTTCTTTTCATATGCTCATTGTAGCTTATTTTTGTTCGTACGAAAAGCAATTGTCATGATTGTTCATATATAAATTTGATATTTTCATAGATCAGTGAAAAATCGACCACACATTTTCCATCGAATATCCGCACAGGTACCTGATCTGTAAATCCATATATCACTGGTATCTCGACTTTCTCCAGATCATACACAATCACTTTTTTCTTATCCGGATCCACCAGCCAGTATTCTCTTACCCCCGCTTTCTGATACTTCATAAGCTTCAGATAACTGTCCTTCTTCCTTGTACTTTCAGACAGGATCTCAATAATAAAATCCGGCGCACCGAAAACCCCCTGTCTGGTAAGCTTTTTTCTGTCACAGACGATCATAAGATCCGGCTGTACCATCGTTTTATCGTCCTGATCCAGTTGTACATCCACCGGCGCAAACATTGGAATACAAGCGCCTTGGTTCTTTTCAATGTATCCGGCAAGCGAACTATATATCTTGGATGCCAGCAGCTGATGTACACTAAGCGGTGCTGCCATGTCATATATCGTTCCATCGATCAGTTCGGCTCTTTCATCTTCCGGAAGTTTCCGATAATCCTCTATTGTATATTCGCCTTGTTTCTTCTTTGTTGCCACATAATAACCGCTTTCTTCTTTTACACTCTCCGGATAGATATCCGGATGGCTGTCCTCCAGATATGTTCCAGAACATTTTTTCTTTTCTTTTTCCATATCATCTTGTTTCATCGCTTCATCTCACCCTCGATCCACGTCATGATGACATCCACCAGATATTCCTGCTGCACCTTACTTAACTCTTTGCCCGGACGCATCTTATGCCATTTATATATGCATCCCCTGCAGCATGTCGCGGTTGCATGTTGTGCTATGAATACCGGGTGTCCCCGCATCGGCGTCTGCTTTCCGTCATTGGGGATCACTGCAGGTGCTTCTCTCTTTGCAATAAAATCTTCGGCGTGACGCCGGATGGTATCCATACCCTTTTCACGTATATATGCCTTGTCCTTTTCTTTCAGATGAAAACTGCTTCTGAATTTGGACTGTTCCAGACGGGAAAATAATTGCTGATACCATTCTTCCTTTGTCATCTTTTTCATGCCTCTTTTCATTTGTAAATGTGTTTCAACCTATCTTAGATACTATATTAACATATACTAGATGATTTTTCCACTTTATAGATCTAACATATATTACGTTTCATATATATAAGCGGATACGGATTACCTTCCTCATCACACTCCGTTCTCTTATATGTCTGAAATCCCAGATGTTCATAGAATCCAACAGCCTGTGGATTCTGTTCATTGACCGTTACTTCCTGGTTTGATGTGATTTTCCAGAATGGCTTCGTATTTGACATAAGTTGCTTCCTCAATCTGATAAATACTCACGAGTCACACTACCGGAAGATTCTAACATTTCTTTCGGCGTCCCTGTAAAGAGAATCTCGCCGCCAGCCTGACCTCCTTCCGGTCCAAGTTCAACAATATAGTCCGCATCCTTCATAACGTCAAGACTATGTTCGATAATAAACAGCGTATTGCCCTGGTCCGTCATCTTGTTGAAAAGTTTCATCAGCCGTCTGATGTCATCCAGATGCAGTCCGTCTGTCGGTTCATCCAGAATGAAGATCTGTCCGCGCTCTTCAAGCTTGTCCGCCAGCTTTACACGCTGCAGTTCTCCACCCGAAAGTGTCGTCATAGACTGATTCAGATGCAGATATCCCAGTCCAACCTGCTCCAGCATATCGAGTTTATTGACGAAATCAGTGTTTTCAAAAAACCGAATTGCCTGACGTACAGTCATATTCATAACTTCAGCAATGTTTTTTCCCTTATACTGATACTTCAGCACTTCTTCCGAATACCTGGTTCCATGACATACCTCACAAACCGTCTCAATAGAATCCATATAGGCCATATCCGATATAATAACCCCTTTTCCCTGGCATACAGGACATGCCCCTTTGGAATTAAAGCTGAAATATGACCGTGCAATATGATTTTCCTTAGCAAACAGAGCCCTGATCTTATCTGCAATGTCCAGATAGGTAGCCGGGGTCGATCTTAAATTGATCCCTATATCTTTCTGTCTGATTGAAATAACCTCTCCCGGATACTGGCTGGTAAAATATTCCATCAGCGAACTTTTTCCGGAACCGGCCACGCCGGCAATGACTGTCATAACGCCAAGTGGAAGTTTCACATTTACATTCTTTAGATTATGAAGATTGGCATGCTCGAGCTGATACCAGCCTGTCGGCTTTCTATATTCCATTTTTACCGGCGTTTTTGTCCGCAGCATACGCCCTGTCACCGTATCAGCCTTTAAAAGTCCTTCGTAACTGCCCTGGTACATAATCTGTCCACCGTTTATACCGGCTTCCGGTCCCATATCCACAATATGATCCGCCAATGCAATAATTTCCCGGTGATGTTCCACGATCAGAACTGTATTTCCATGTTCTTTTAATTTGATCAGGGAATTTTTCAGCTTCTGGATATCTCTTGAATGCAGTCCTACACTTGGCTCATCCAGTACATACATCATATCTGTAAGCGGTGAATTGATATATCTGGCAATTTTAATCCGCTGTGCCTCGCCGCCGGAAAGTGTATCCGTTCCCCGGCTGAGCGAAAGATAACCCAGACCAATCTCAGTAAGCGCATTCATCCGTTTTAAGATCTCCGTTTTTATGTCACGTGCCAGCGGATCTTCAATCTGACGGATAAATTCTGCTGCCTCAGGAATCGGCATATCGGAAACTTCACAGATATTCTTGCCATTGATCAGGCAGCTGCGGATCTTTGCATTCAGTCTGGCTCCATGGCAGACCGGACATGTAAATGTGCTGACAATCCGATCCAGTTCTTTCTTATGAAGCTGCCCTTCTTTGGATGTGATGATACTGCGGTACATACGCGGATAAATTCCTTCATATTTCGCAGATTTCGGCCAGTTATCCGGTGGATTTTTAAGACGGATCTGCGGAGAATAAAGGAACAGATCCATCTCTTCTTTTGAATAATCTTTAATCTTCTTATTCAGATCAAACAGACCGCTGTAAGCATATCGTTTCCATCTCCAGGCTCCGGTTGTAAATGCGGGCCATTTAATAACCCCTTCATCGTTTAAACATTTATCAAAATCTACAAGCTTGTGTATATCTAATTCTGTCACAACTCCAAGACCTTCGCAGCGCTCACATTTTCCGCTTGGATGATTGAAGGAAAAACTATCCGAATATCCGACAAAAGGTTTTCCGACACGAGAAAAAAGCAGGCGCAGCAACGCATAAATATCGGTGTAAGTACCAACCGTAGACCTCGAATTAGCAGCCGGTTTTTTCTGATCGATTACGATCGTGACCGGAAGATTTTCCATGCGGTCTACTTCCGGGCGGCCATATTTGGGCAAAAACTGCTGCACAAAACTTGGAAATGTTACATTCAGTTCCCTTCTCGATTCTGCCGCAATCGTATCCAGACAAAGAGAAGACTTTCCCGAACCGGATACTCCGGTAAAAACTGTGATTTGTTTCTTGGGAATTTTTAAAGAAACGTGTTTTAAATTATTTTCTGTCGCATTGATAATATTTATAAAATCCTGTTCGTTATTTTCCATTTTTCTGTTTCTTTCGCTCATAAAAGGCATTTGGATTCGTGTACTGTCCATGCCTTTTCTAAGTAATCCGCCTCCTTCGTTTCATCTTTTTTATATAGTTAAATTTCGATTTTTATTTTTGTTTCCATAGCATAGTGTACTCTTTTTCACCAGTAGCTTCATCCAAACCTTCGCATTGAATAATGAACCCTTCTCTTTGGTAAAAAGAAATTGCTCTGGTATTCTTCTGGTATACATTTAATTGTAATCTAACTTTTTTATCCTCAATATAATCCAATAAAAGCTTACCTATGCCACATGACTGCATTTCTTCAGCGACAAAAATACCTTCGATATATTCATCATTTAGTCCTACAAATCCTTGTATCATTTTATCCGCTTCAAACACATAGACTTCGGATTGTGACACCATTTCTTTCACTAATTCATAATTACTTGTCCAGTATCGATTGGAAATAAAATAGTGTGCTTTCAGATTTGTCTTTAACCATATATCAGCAACTCTATCTACATCTCCGTTCAGCAACTTTCTAATCATAACAAATATTCTCCCCAACTACATCCTTTATGCTTTTCTCTTTTTTTCATTCTATCACAAGCTCACCATTAATCATCAATTTTTTGATATTTTTTCTTTTTCCTGAAATTAAGTAAAGAATCGGATTGCCTTTACATAGTTTCCACTTTCAAGAAATAAAAAAATGTGTATTTTTGAAAGCGGCGGGGAGATGCAGAAGAGTTTTTTGAATTATGATAATGTCAAAGGGGCACAGAATCTTTTGACGTATACTCGCAAACCAAGCTGCCACTCATTGCCCGAGTGACAGCTTGGTTACTTGCTATCCCTGATACCTTATTCTTTCTACCAGCGTTTCCTTTTTCAGATTACTGCTTAAAACGCAGGAAAGTACAATCTGCAACAGACCGACAAAAAAAATCATAATAAAAATTGGTACGATTGGAACATGATAAATATTCATTCCAAATATTCCATTATGCTTTGCATAGGAAAAAAGTGCATAACCGAGCGGCAAACCAATAATCAAAGCTACGCATATGGTGCCAACCGTAAAAATCAGTCCCTGTAACTGCAGGCATAAATTTAATTGTTTATTTGTCATGCCCACAGCCTGTAATACACCATATTCCTGCTTTTTTGTCGTAATATTCATGATCATGGTGTTTGCCATATTCATAAAACCGATGAGTCCTACAACCGCCATAAACAGATAACAGCCAAGCTTCATCATGCGGGTTACTGATTCTGCAGATTCTAACTGTGCATGATAGGTATTCATTTTTATATGCGAAGTATTAGAAATCAAAGTATTCAGACTCTGTTCCACAGATGCCACATCTTTTTTATCACAGTCCACCCACAGATATCCATAGGCTGTTCCTCTCGGATTCATGGAACGGTATACATCTTCTGGAATGACAAGATAAGTGTCCGCACTTACAAAAGATCCTGCAATCTTTCCCTGATAGGTATAGGTTCCACTTCCATTCTCAAAGTCAAATACAATAGATTCACCCGGAGTATATCCATCTTGTTCCATCCACGCCGACCAGCCAAAGAAAATATCACCATTCTTTACCGCCTGATCATAGTCCATAGAACCAATATCCCCATCTTGGCGCATAAAATCAAAATCCTTTTTACTCACAACAGCAGCCGGAAATCTTGTTCCGTTCAGATTTACAGAGACAATCTCTCTCGTCATGACATCTGTCACTCCCGGAATGCTTTTGATTTCTTCAATCAGCGAATCATTCAATGGATTATCCGTCAGAATCGTATCCAGATTATTCTCCGGATATCTTTCATCATACTCAGAAGAATAGTCAAGCTGCAGTTCAAATTGTCCATGATTAACGGAAAGACGTGCTTCATGCTCCGTGTCAATATTTCCCACATAATTAGAGATAATCACAAACAATGCGCAGGAAAGCCCCAGTGTGAGGATGGTACCAATGGTTCTTTTTGGATTACCCGTTATATTTGCCATTGCCATAGAAAACACGGTGACATTTTTTCTGCCATTTCGTTTTCCTTTTTTTTGTGTTTCTGCATTTTCTAAATACCGTGTTGCTTCGATAGGTGAAATCCGTGAAACAATTTTCATTGGTTTACGCAGTGCCAAAGCAACGGTAAGAAATGATACGAAAATACATAGAAGCATAACAGGCAGGGAAAACAGTGACACCTGCTGATTTTGGACTCCCATAGAGTCAGTTCCGGTTGATACAAGATTCCCCTGTTCTACCAGCCAGTTAAAACCGCATTTTGCAATCAGAAAGCCAAAAAGCAATCCAACTGGTATTGAAAAAAATGTCAAAAACATACCCTCTCTGAAGATCAGTTGTTTCATCTGCTTTTTTGTTGCTCCCAGAGCCTTGATTTTTCCATACTCCTGTATCTTGTTGGCAATACCGACCTGAAAAATATTATAAATGACCACAACAGAGAAAAGTACAATTGCAAGAATCAAAACCCCGCCTACCGCAATCGTTTCATAACTCGGCTGCAAGACCCATTGCAAATAGAGATCATTGACTATAACGTTTTTTTCTTCGATCCCACAAGCTGCTGCAATCTGCTTTATAACCGAATCAATATTATTCATAGATACATTTGCAGAATCATTTAAAGTAAAATAAATATTATACTGTCTGTCATTCTCTGCGACGTGCTCATCATAAAACTCCTGTGACCCAAAAGCAACATAAGATGCCTCGATGGTATATTCATCCCGATCATATAGGATTCCGCTGACAACAAATTCTTCCGGCTTATATTCTGACTGCATCCCTGCGCGGTAATCCAGTGTAACCGTATCTCCGATCTTTACATCACCATACCCCATTGCACGAAAAAATGCTCTTCCTGCGGCAATTTCCTGCATTTTTTCCGGATACTTTCCTTCCTTCAACTCATATTCTTTATTATAAGGAAGCATTTTTCTTGCAGTCTCATCCATGCAGACAAACCCGCCTTTTTCATTGCCTTTTATGATACCTTCGGTGCGCATAGTGCCTGTAGCATCTATTTCCGCACGGCGGTTTACTTCTTTTAACTGCGATCCGTCTGCGGAAACAAACAGACCATAATTGCTTCCATATGATCCTGCCGCCTGACCTTTCTGTAAATGAATTGCCCCATTTCCCACAGTACTGATGATAACAAGCAGCATCGTGGTCAGACAGATTGCCATCATGATCAGTATACTTCTTGTCCTGTTCCTTTTGTCATTGCTATATGCAATCCTGCTTATTGTCTTCATCTGAAATCCACCACCTGTCCGTCCTCAATCACCAGAATACGGTCAGCGACCTGTGCAATTTCGTCATCATGGGTAATCATTACAATTGTCTGTCCATATTTTTTTGCTGTCATCTTAAGCAGAGCGATTACCTCATCACTGGTCTTAGAATCAAGATTTCCTGTCGGCTCATCTGCAAATATAATTTCCGGACGATTCACCAGTGCTCTTGCAATTGCTACTCTCTGCTGCTGTCCTCCGGATAACTGATTTGGCAGATTATAAATCCGGTTTTCAATCCCCAGAGTTGCAATGATATCATTTACATACGCTTCATCCACTTTTCTTCCATCCAGCCCCAGTGGCAGTACAATATTTTCCCAGACATTAACAGATGAAACCAGATTAAATGCCTGAAAAACAAATCCGATTTTTCTTCTGCGGAAAACAGCAAGGGCATCTTCCTTCATCCTGTATAAATCTTTCCCTGCTAAAGTAACACTGCCTTTTGTCGGGGTATCTAGCCCTCCAAGCATATGAAGTAATGTACTTTTACCGGAACCTGACTTTCCAACAATTGCGACAAATTCTCCCTGCTCAATCTGAATGTCCACCTGATTGACCGCTTTGACCTGATTCTCACCCGCGCCATAAAACTTACAAAGCTGCTTGGTTTCTAATATCACACTCATGTGTTGCCTCCTTTTTAATTCTGTAAAGTGTACCTTTTCACCCTACATCCAAATTGTATCAGGATAATCTTTCATTTCACTTTCAAAAAACGAGCAGAAGTCTTACAGAATTGTAAGATTTCTGCCCACTTAAAATTTAACCAACATATGGTAATTGAATCACAAACGTGCTTCCTTTTTTCTTTTTGCCGGAGGTTACCATGATTGTACCTCCGTGTTTTTCGATAATTTCTCTCGATAGAAAAAGTCCGATTCCTGTACCACTCTTTTCCATGACCTTCCTAGAACTTCCTCTGTAAAATCGTTGAAAAATTTTGTGATACTCATTCTGCGGAATACCAATTCCCTGATCCTCAATTTCCATTCTTACAAGATCGTTTCTTTTTTGTAACCGGATAAATATTTTTGAACCATCCGGGCTGTACTTGATTGCATTATCCAGAACGTTGATCACAGCTTCACCAAGCCATCTTTTATCCTGCATAACCATGCATGTTTCCAGCTCTTTTGCATAGTCAAAAACGAATTCAATTTCTTTCTCATCCGCTTTTGGATAAGTACAGTTCACAGCAGATATGACAGTATCCATAAGCGGAAGTTTTTTCTTATTAATCTGAATCAGTCCAGTTTCCATCTTGGATATTTCAAGAAGCGACTGCAATAATGTCTCCAGTCCATCCAGAGCACTCCGACAACGGATACGAAACTCCTCCTGTTCTGTGGCACTTAAGTCATTCTGCATCAGCACACTAAAACATGTATCCAAAGCTGCAACCGGTGTCTTTAACTGGTGAGAGATATCAGAAACCATTTCTTTCGTGCTCTCTTTTTCTTCCCGTGCTTCTTCCTTTAGCAACTGAATATGATGTCCGATTGCTTCAAGCTGGTCATTCAATTTTTCCAGTTCTGCTGGATTTTCCGTTTTCAGTAAAGCATCAAATTTATTTTCACGGAATCTGATCAGAATTTCTTCCAACTGGTCTAAAATTTTCTGATGACACGCATCTTCTTTTTTCTTCCAATAAAGTAAAAAAGTCAAAAGAAGCACGCATATCACAGTGCTTACAGCACCGGTCACCATAACCTGATGCCGGAATTGCATATAAAATGCATTCCCTTTATTTCCCCAGTATCCATATTGCTCCAATAATCGCCTTCCCTGTTCGTTGGTTTCAATATCCTTATCCTTAAGCAATTCCGAAACAGCATCCAGCCCGGAAAATTCTTCCTTTGTAGCAATCTCTGTCATAAGATTCATTTTATATTTATAATCTTCATAAAACACATATGTGGTAAAGCAATTTAATATTGCAAACAATACTATGACAGGCAAAACCAAGGAGAGCGCTACTGTGATCTTCTTGCGATATCTCTTTGTCACTGCCTTACCTCCTGATTCCATATATACCCAAGACCTCTGATATTCTTTATATAGACCGGTGCAGCCGGATTGTCTTCGATTTTCTCACGGAGTCTTCTGATATTGACAGCGATTGTATTTTCATCCACAAAATCCCCTTCCAGATCAAACACATTTTCCAATATTTGTGTTTTTGAAAGAATCTGTTTCGGATTCTGAAGAAAAAAAGTCAGCATTTTCAACTCCGTTTTTGTCAGACTGATTTCACGACTCTTTATCAGGACTTTCATTTCTCCTGCGATAAATACGATATCTCCCGAAATCATCTTTCCGGCTCCCGTTTTCTCCTGTCTGCGGCGGAAATGTGCTTCTATTTTCAAAAGAAGTACCGAAAGACTAAACGGCTTTGTAATATAATCATCTGCCCCTGCTTCATATCCCATGACCTGATCCATCTCCTGATCTAGTGCTGTAAGACAAATAATGTATGTATTATAATTGCATCTCATCCACCTTACAAATTCCAGTCCATTCCCATCCGGAAGATTCACATCACAAATGGTAACATCCACATTATGATCACTTGCAATTCTTTTCGCTTTTTTCACTGATTCTGCTGAAAAAACCTCATATCCGGATTTTTTCAGTGAGAATGTAATTCCACGATTTAAATTTTCATCATCTTCAACCACGAGTATACCTGGCATAGCATATGCACCTCTCTTTATTAACTATCCAGAATAGAAACTAGCTTTTGTTCGCCTTCCGCATCCAAGACATATTAAAACAATACCGATTTTTCTTTATCATTATACTACCACACCCAAAAACTTTTGTACATTTTTTCACACAGAGAACTTGCCATCGGCAACTTCTCTTGAACGCATGGCGACATAAAAACCCCTCACACCATAATTGATGTAAGGGGTTTTCTATATAAGCTAATTAACGTTCTATGTTAGTCACCTACAGTGTACTATTTCTGGTTAAGCCCAATCGTCATTATCCTTATTGAATGAAAATGTGCCGACTAATTCAATAGACCATTTATTATCTGTATCTTCATATAAATTAAAGATAATCGCTTTTATTTCACTACTCAATTCATTCTTTAAAAGTAAATCTAACCATTCAAAGAAATCTTTGTTGTTTTTATTCGATTTTAACCTATCAAGCAATCCCATACTTCGACCTCCGAAAACTGGAATTTGTAAATATCATTTTACATTTTTATATGAAATCATAATATGACTTGGTGCAAATAATACTGATGCAATAATCAATAGCACTGACCTACTCATAATCCCACTAAATAAGAACAACATTGAAGGAATAATAGAAAGTGCTAATGCTCTGAAAACGCTGTTTTTCTTAAAACATATAATCCAAATAGCACAATAAAGCATTACCAATATGGTATCTACAATCAGATATAGTGCAAATGCTTCGTCAGACCACCACCCGAACCAAGTTCCCGGAATATTGATTATCATGAATCCGAAACAACCCAATCTCCCTACTTGTTCTGTGACCTCAACATATTTATTGTTCCACTTATTATCAAATCCATCTTTGCACTTAATCGCAAATACAACATTGGGTATCATAATGACTGCAATAAAAATCAGCCCAAAAACATTAAACCATTCCATATTATCTACCATCACAAACTTCGATTTTCTCAATTCTCCTAACTTGATGTTATTACTTTCTGCATAGTGTGTTTCCTAAAATGATAATTACCACGACATCAACCAAAATAATCCCCAATGCAATATATATATAAAATGCAGGCAAAATATTTTCAAACAAGCTCATAGTTAATGCAAGAATTGCTATAATAGACATTCCAATTCCCATTGTTCTGCATAACTTCTTTTCATCATATTTTTCCTTTTCTTCTCTTGAAGCTGTATTATATCCAGAAATGAACCAGCTTCCATGTCCAGAAAGTAAAATAATAGAAAGTACAGCAAATATCGCAAAGACAATCCACACTATCCAATCAGAGCCTGTTGCTAAATCTGCTAATTTCATTTACATACTCCTCCTTACATTTCATTTTCTTAATTCTATAAACTGAAATTTTACGATTTTTTGTTTTTCAAAAAGTCAATAGTTCTTTTCACGATAAATACGATACATATCAAACCTACAATCCCACAAACAATAGAGTCCTTTAAGTCTGCAAATCCTCCTGTGTACTGCATTGCATAATAATAACCCGTCCATATCAGTATCAATACGAACACACTAATACTTAACCAATAAGACTTTTTCTTCATCTAATTTTCCTCACATTGAACTTCCGATTTGCTTGTTCCATAAAATTCATTTTATTCGCCTTCAAACTTGCTGGCGGCGAACAGCATTTTATGCTGTTTGCAGACGGCAAGTCCACAAGGGATAGCCGCATAAGCGGCGCAAGGGAGTGTAGCTCCCTTGACGGAACGAAGTGACGAAACATTCTCGGTCGGGCAGTTTTCTTCTGCTGACTGGGAATGAAGCTCCGCAGGACGCACATACTCCCGATAGGAGAGTATAGAAGTGCGCCCTTTAGTTCCTAAAGGGATTTTTCCTTAATACTTTTTCATCAGCTTATTAAAAATGACAATTCCTGCGATAACTTGAAACAGTAAATATCCGCTGAGATAGAGTACAATCATGCGAGCATTATCAATGACTTCCAATGCTCCGAGAATACCGAAAACCAAAATGGAGAAACAAACAACCAGCAATCCTAAGCTGTAAGTATATCTTCCGGCTCTATCTCTGATTTTTGTTTTCAACTCGTCATGCTGTTCAATTCGTTCGTTCTCCAAACGCTCTTCGTATCGCTCTTTATTTTTGGGGGAACTCCAATAAAAATATTTGCATATCATCATAATTCCGGGGAAGATACCTGCGCCCGCAAAGCCCCATAAAATGCCCTCTAACTTTGTTTCAATCAACAGCGCAACAATCAAACAAGCCACGCCGAAAAGCACATATAGTATCCCGGTTATCAAATTACTCTTTTTCATTTTCTGCACCTCTTTCATAGATAAAGATTTCTTCAATTCGTTTGCCAAAAAAGTCTGAAATTGCAAAAGCTAATTCCAATGATGGATTATACTTTCCTGTTTCGATTGAACTAATGGTTTGCCTTGAAACACGAAGCATTTTTGCAAAATCATCCTGATTTAGTCCTCGCTCCTTTCGTAATTGCTCAACTTTATTCTTCAAAAAAACGCCTCCTTGCATGACAAGTTTCCTTTACAATCTTACTATAGCATGACACGCTCATCTTGTCAAGTTTCCTTTACAATATTTACTTCTTTATCATGGGAAAATACCGATTTGTCTTTATCATCATACTACCACACCCAAAAACTTTTGTACATTTTTCACGTAAAAAACCCCTCACACCATAATTGATGTAAGGGGTTTTCTATATAAGCTAATTAACGTTCTATGTTAGTCACCTACAGTGTACTATTTCTGGTTAATTGCTGCCTGTGCTGCTGCAAGACGAGCGATTGGTACACGGAATGGTGAGCAAGATACATAGTCAAGACCGATCTTGTTGCAGAATTCAACTGAAGATGGATCTCCACCGTGCTCTCCACAGATACCAACGTGAAGGCTTGGGTTAACTGGCTTACCTAATTCGATAGCCATTTCCATTAATTTACCAACACCTGTCTGGTCAAGCTTAGCAAATGGATCGTTCTCGAAGATCTTAGCATCATAGTAAGCGTCTAAGAACTTACCAGCATCGTCACGAGAGAATCCGTATGTCATCTGTGTTAAGTCGTTTGTACCGAAGCAGAAGAAGTCAGCTTCTGAAGCGATCTGATCAGCTGTAAGAGCTGCTCTTGGGATCTCGATCATTGTTCCAACTTCGTACTCAAGATCGCTGTTTGCTGCTGCAATCTCAGCGTCTGCTGTCTCTACTACGAATTTCTTAACATATTTAAGCTCTTTGATGTCTCCAACAAGTGGGATCATGATCTCTGGTTTTACGTTCCAGTCTGGGTGAGCTTTCTTTACATTGATTGCTGCACGGATAACAGCGCTTGTCTGCATCTTAGCAATCTCTGGATATGTTACTGCAAGACGGCATCCACGGTGTCCCATCATTGGGTTGAACTCATGAAGGCTGTCGATGATTGTCTTGATCTGCTCAACAGTTTTACCCTGAGCGTCAGCAAGTTTCTTAATGTCTTCCTCTTCTGTAGGAACGAACTCATGAAGCGGTGGATCAAGGAAACGGATAGTAACCGGGTTACCTTCCAGTGCTTCATACAGTTTTTCGAAGTCTCCCTGCTGTTCTGGAAGAATCTTAGCAAGTGCTGCTTCTCTTTCTTCTTCTGTCTCAGAGCAGATCATTTCACGGAATGCATCAATTCTGTTTCCTTCGAAGAACATATGCTCTGTACGGCAAAGTCCGATACCTTCTGCACCAAGTTCGCGTGCTTTTACAGCATCGTGTGGTGTATCAGCGTTTGTACGAACTTTCATTGTTCTGTATTTGTCAGCCCATCCCATAATTCTTCCGAATTCACCAGCGATTGTTGCATCAACTGTTGGGATGATACCATCATAGATATTACCTGTAGAACCATCAAGTGAGATGCAGTCTCCTTCATGATATTCTTTTCCGGCAAGTGTAAATTTCTTATTAGCTTCGTCCATTGCGATGTCACCGCAACCAGATACACAGCATGTACCCATACCACGAGCAACTACGGCTGCGTGAGATGTCATACCACCACGAACTGTCAGGATACCCTGTGCAGACTTCATACCTGTGATATCTTCTGGTGATGTCTCAAGACGTACAAGAACAACTTTTTCTCCTCTTGCAGCCCATTCAACAGCGTCATCAGCTGTGAATACAATCTTACCGCAAGCAGCTCCTGGAGATGCTCCAAGTGCTTTAGCAAGTGGTGTAGCAGCTTTCAGTGCTGCAGCATCGAACTGTGGGTGAAGCAGAGAGTCAAGGTTACGAGGGTCGATCATTGCAACAGCCTCTTCCTCTGTTCTCATTCCTTCATCAACAAGATCACAAGCGATCTTCAGAGCAGCTTTTGCTGTTCTCTTACCATTACGTGTCTGTAACATGTACAGTTTACCATGCTCTACAGTAAACTCCATGTCCTGCATATCTCTATAGTGTTTTTCAAGAGTTTCACAAACCTGTTTGAACTGTACGAATGCTTCTGGGAATTTCTCTTCCATTTCTGAAATGTGCATTGGTGTACGAACGCCGGCAACTACGTCTTCTCCCTGTGCATTTGTAAGGAATTCTCCGAACAGACCGTTCTCTCCTGTAGCTGGGTCACGAGTAAACGCAACACCTGTACCACAGTCATCTCCCATGTTACCAAATGCCATCATCTGTACGTTAACAGCTGTTCCCCATGAATATGGGATATCATTGTCACGACGATATACGTTAGCTCTTGGGTTGTCCCATGAACGGAATACAGCTTTTATTGCTTCCATTAACTGTTCCTTCGGATCAGATGGGAAATCAGAACCAATCTTCTCTTTGTATTCAGCCTTGAACTGGTTAGCCAGCTCTTTCAGGTCTTCTGCAGTAAGTTCAACGTCCTGCTTAACACCTCTGTCAGCTTTCATCTTGTCGATCAGCTCTTCGAAATATTTCTTTCCAACTTCCATAACTACGTCAGAGAACATCTGGATGAATCTTCTGTAGCAGTCCCAAGCCCAACGAGGATTTCCTGAAGCTTCAGCAAGTGTCTCAACTACTTCTTCATTTAATCCAAGGTTCAGGATTGTATCCATCATACCAGGCATAGAAGCTCTTGCTCCAGAACGAACTGAAACGAGAAGTGGATTCTTCTTATCTCCGAATTTCTTTCCTGTAATTCCTTCCATTTTATCGATGGCTTCCATGATCTGACCCATAATTTCGTCATTGATCTGTCTGCCGTCTTCGTAGTACTGTGTACAAGCTTCTGTTGTTACAGTAAAGCCCTGTGGTACTGGAAGACCTAAGTTTGTCATTTCAGCAAGGTTTGCACCTTTTCCACCAAGAAGGTTTCTCATGGTTGCGTTACCTTCTGTAAACATATAAACCCATTTTGCCATTTGTCATGACCTCCTAAAACTAAATTTTCTAAGTCGCACTTCATATTTTACTGTTTTTACCAGTTTTCGTCAAGACTTTCACCAATAAATCTGCCGATTTTTCCCTGGAATTTCGGGCATTCTGCACAATTGTCTAAATTTTAGTACATTCAAGTACTAATATGCGACTTAATTTTCTAAATATTACGTAAAAACGACTTATATCCTCTGTATGCCTCGTATACATCTGCCTTACTTGTAACTTCCCATGGTGCATGCATACTCAGCACTGCAACTCCGCTGTCGATGACTTCCATACCATAATTTGCCATGATATATGCAATTGTTCCGCCTCCGCCGAGGTCTACTTTTCCAAGTTCCGCGAACTGATAGGATACATCTTCTGCATTCATTGCACGGCGTACTTCTGCCAGATATTCTGCATTAGCATCATTCGAGCCGCTCTTGCCTCTTGCTCCGGTAAATTTATTGAATACCAGCCCTCTTCCGAAGAATGCGGCACTTCTCTTTTCAAATGCTTCTGCATACATCGGATCGTAAGCTGCACTTACATCAGAGGAAAGCATCTTTGAATTCTGAAGTGCACGGCGTACCTTAAGATCTGATTCTCCTTCTGTCAGTGCAACAAGCTCTGCTACCACATTTTCAAAGAAACGGGAATGCATACCGGTTGCTCCCACGCTTCCGATCTCTTCTTTATCTACCAGGATACAGCAGGAAGTACGTTCTACATCTTCTACATCCAGCATTGCAAATAACGAAGTAAATGCACATACTCTGTCATCCTGTCCATAAGCAAGGATCATACTTCTGTCAAGCCCGCAGTCTCTTGCCTTTCCGGCCGGAACGATCTCCAGTTCTGCAGACAGGAAATCTTCTTCTTCCATATTATAATAGTCTGTCAGGATCTTCATAACGTTCGCTTTTACTGCGTCTTTTTCATCCTCATCCAGTCCTTCTTCTTTCTCAAGCGGACGACTTCCGATCAGAAGATCCAGTTTCTCACCTTCGATTACCGTGCTTGCTTTCTTCTCCATCTGTTTTCCGGCCAGGTGAATCAGCAGATCTGTAACTACGAATACCGGATCATCCTCTTTTTCTCCGATATTTACTTTCTGGACAGTCCCGTCTGTCTTAACGATCACTCCATGAAGTGCCAGTGGAAGTGTCACCCACTGATATTTCTTGATTCCGCCATAATAGTGGGTATCCAGATAAGCAAGATCTTCATTTTCATATAACGGATTCTGTTTTACATCAATTCTTGGTGAATCAATGTGTGCTCCGAGAATATTCATACCATTTTCCAGCGGTTCTTTTCCGATCTGGAACATTGCAATACTTTTTCCCATACATACTGCATAGACCTTATCTCCCGCTTTTAAGCTGCCTTTGATATCTTTCAGATTGCGGTAACCCTTCTTCTCAATCTCTTTTACCGTCAGGCGGACGCATTCTCTTTCTGTCTTTCCTTCATCCAGGCATACTTTATATCTGCTGTTGATCTGATCCAGTTCTTTTAACTGATCAGCTGTGTATATCTTCCATGCATTTCTTCTTTCCATGTTGTTTGTCTCTCCTTTCAAATCCACGCTGTGTTTAGTATAGCACAAAAACGAAAATGGTACGCACCACTTTTCATAAATGTTGCATACCATTTTCCTGTTTTTATTTCATTTTAAATTATTTATTCAATCCCATCTCTTCTCTTACTTCGATAAAGCATTTTACGATGAAATCAATATCTTCTTTTGTATGGCTTGCGCATACCTGTGTACGGATTCTTGCTTTTCCCTTTGGTACAACCGGATAAGAGAATGCAACAACATATACCCCTTTTTCCATCATACGTTTTGCAAATTCTGCTGCTGTCTTTTCATCATAAAGCATAACCGGTACACATGGATGTGTTCCAGGGATGATATCGAAACCGTTATCTACCAGTTTCTTTCTATAATATGCAGTCACTTCTTCCAGGTGATCACGAAGTTCTGTGCTTTCCTCCAGCATATCAAACAGCTCAAGGCTCGCTCCCGCGATTGCCGGTGCCAGGGAATTCGAGAACAGGTACGGACGGCTTCTTTGTCTCAGAAGATCGATGATTTCCTTACGTCCGGATGTATATCCGCCGGATGCTCCTCCGAGTGCTTTTCCTAATGTTCCGGTAATGATATCTACACGGCCTTCTACGCCACAGTATTCTGCGGTTCCACGTCCGGTCTTTCCTACAAATCCGACTGCGTGGCTGTCATCCACCATTACCAGTGCATTATATTTATCAGCAAGATCACATACACCCTTTAAGTTACAGATGATTCCATCCATGGAGAATACACCGTCTGTAGCGATCAGCTTGATTCTTGCTCCTGACTCATCCGCTTCTTTTAATTTTGCCTCCAGATCTTCCATATCGTTATTCTTATAACGGAAACGTTTTGCCTTACACAGGCGGACTCCGTCAATAATAGAAGCATGGTTCAGCTCGTCGCTGATAACTGCATCATCCGCTGTCAGGATTGTCTCAAACAAACCGCCATTGGCATCAAAGCAGGAAGAATAAAGGATGGTATCATCTGTTCCCAGGAATCCTGATATCTTCTTCTCCAGTTTCTTATGAATATCCTGTGTACCACAGATGAAACGTACAGACGCAACTCCGTATCCTTTTTCATCATATGTCCTCTTAGCTGCCTCGATCAGTCTCGGGTTATCCCCCAGTCCCAGGTAGTTATTCGCACACATGCAAAGGAGCTCTCTTCCATCTTCCATCTTCACTCTTGCTCCCTGAGGAGATACGAATGGTGCTTCCCCTTTGAAAAGCCCCGCCTCTTTGATTCCTTCTACTTCTTTTGTATAAATGTTTAAAATATCATTCTTACGTGCCATTTTCTTACCTCTCAATTTCTATTTAGTCATTCACATGTGCCCAGTCCAGGATAACTTTTCCTGAATTACCGGAAATCATTGCTTCAAATCCTTTCTGATAATCCTTGATATCAAAATGGTGTGTGATGATATCAGAAATATCCAGTCCTGCCTGCAACATCGTAGACATCTTATACCAGGTATCCCATACCTTACGTCCGTAGATTCCTTTCAGATGTAATCCATTAAAGATCACTGTCTCAAGATCTACTTTCGCATCTGTTCTCTGCAAACCAAGCAATGCGATATGTCCACCGTGTTTCATATTGTGGATCATGTCATCTAATGCCGCCTGTGAACCGGACATCTCAAGTCCGACATCAAATCCTTCTGTCATTCCGATCTGCTTCATGACATCTTTCAAATTTTCTTCTTTTAAGTTAACCGTTCTTGTAGCTCCCAGCTTCGCGGCAAGTTCCAGTCTGTACGGATTCATATCTGTCACCACAACATTTCTGGCTCCTGCAAATTTCACGATTGCTGCCGCCATGCATCCGATCGGGCCTGCTCCTGCGACCAGCACATCTTCTCCCAGTGAATCAAAAGAAAGTGCGGTATGTGTTGCATTTCCGAATGGATCAAAGATTGCATACATCTCTTCCGGTATGTTCGGATTACATGGCCATACATTACTTGACGGAATTACCAGATACTCGGCAAATGCTCCGTTACGGTTAACACCGACCCCTTTTGCATCCTTACAGTTCTCTTTGTGGCCTTCCAGACAGTTTCTACATTTTCCACATGTGATATGTCCTTCTCCCGATACCAGATCTCCAATCTCAAATCCCCGTACGCCTTCCCCTTTTTCTACAATCTCTCCAACGTACTCATGGCCTGCAGTAAGGCCGATCGGAATGGTATGCTGCGCCCAGTCATTCCACTGATAAATGTGTACATCCGTTCCACAGATTGCTGTCTTATGAATCTTGATTTTCACATCATTCGATCCCACTTCCGGGATCGGAACTCTCTTCATCCAGAGACCTTCTTCCGGTTTTTCTTTTACCAGTGCCCACATCAGACCATCATTATTCAATTGCATATTATAACCTCCCAAAACACACCATCTCCCCAGATGGCATTCATACTAACAATGGTTATTATAACACTCTTGACTCTTATAGACAACCTTCAATCGCATATTTTTTGTTTATTTTGACAAATATTTCACATTCTTTTCTTATTTTTCTTGTTATTTTGCACTATTTTTATAGTTGCTTTTCCAAAGTATTTCTTTACTTTCTTAAAGTCTTCCTGTATAATCAAACTATGCTTACGAAAGCAAAATACGAAAGAGAGGGGTGCAGGATTTTCATCCTGCCAAAAGACGCATGAAAAACTTAATTAAAAAGTGGAACAACATCAGCTTGATCAAGCGTATCATCTGTGGACTGATCATCGGCCTGATTCTTGGTCTTGTTGTTCCTCAGGCATCCGTAATCTCAATCCTTGGAACCATGTTCGTCGGAGCCCTTAAAGGCATTGCTCCGCTTCTGGTATTCTTTCTGGTTATGAGCGCGCTCTGCCACATGAAGACTGGTCAGAAGACCAACTTAAAATTTATTATCGTTTTGTATATGGTCGGTAACCTTGTCTCTGCATTTGTTGCAGTTATCGCCTGCCGGTTATTCCCGGTAACACTGACCTTTACAGATTCAGCTTCTTCTACGGATATCACTCCACCGAGCGGAATTGCAGAAGTGCTGACCAACCTTTTAACAAATCTGGTTAAGAATCCGGTTGATTCCCTTGTCAATGCTAATTACATCGGTATTCTTTTCTGGGCAGTTATTTTCGGAATCACATTAAAACATGCAAATCAGGGAACGAAAGATGCATTAGAGAACATCTCAGATGCTACCGCTACTGCAGTTCAGTGGATCATAAGCTGTGCTCCATTCGGTATCATGGGACTGATCTTTTCTACAATCTCTGAGCAGGGACTGGATGCATTACTTTCTTACGGAAAACTAATCCTGGTTCTGGTCGGAAGTATGGCTGTTGTCATCTTCATCATTAATCCGATTATTGTGTTTATTTTCACAAAACAGAATCCTTTCCCGTTGGTATTTACCTGCTTAAAAGGAAGTTTCATCACAGCATTCTTCACCAGAAGTTCTGCTGCCAACATTCCTGTGAACATGGAACTCTGTAAAAAACTTGGACTGGATGAGGATACATATTCTATCTCCATTCCTCTCGGAGCAACGATCAACATGGCTGGTGCTGCTATTACAATCTCCGTTATGGCATTATCTACCGCACATACACTGGGAATCCATGTAGATTTCCTTACATCGATCATTCTCTGTGTACTGGCCGCTTTAAGTGCAGCAGGTGCTTCCGGAGTTGCCGGAGGATCCTTACTTCTGATTCCTATGGCCTGCAGCCTTTTTGGAGTGCCGAATGACGTTGCCATGCAGGCAGTCGGTGTTGGTTTCATCATCGGAGTTATCCAGGATTCCTGTGAGACTGGTCTTAACTCTTCTTCTGATGTACTTTATACAGCAATCGCCGATATCCGTGAGAAGAGACTTCATGATCAGAAATAACGAATCATAACAATGCCAAAAGCCTGAATGAGAAGAATTTCTTTTATAATTTCTTCTCACCCAGGCTTTTCATATTTGTTATTTTCTAATTCATATATCCGGCCTTCTTAAGCTCTTCTTCTGCTTTTGAAAGATTCGCATCGGACACACGGATAATCGGTCCGGTACAACCCATTCCACTTTCCGCGTATATGTTCTGTTTCCACAATACTTTTACTGCATCTTCCAGGTCCATGACCTCAATTCCTGCGATCTGGGATGTTACAACTTCCTTTGGCGGCTCTTTTATATTCTCATCTGATGCCGCCGGCTTAGAGCTCTGTTTTCTTACTTCCAGAATCTCCTTTAGTCCGGCTTTCTCCGCCATCTCAAATTCTTTCTTTGCAATATCAAACACCTTACTTCTTACCAGCTGTGCCGCATACCGGATTGCTCCTGCGATCACCGGTGCACCGGATGCCCTGGACACGATCATAACCAACTGTTCATAATCTTCCCCGATTCCAGGACCATAGCCGTAACCGGATGCTTCAAAACTTCCTCCGGTTGTATAGGAAGACAGCATCTTGACCATAATATTTCCCGTCAGGGAATCACATACCATAATATCCGGTGTCCCCTGCAATACATCATTTCCACGCATGACACATCCGCCATCTGCTCTTGCAGATTCTGCAAACGTAATATCATATCCATTCTTCTTAAGTTCTTTTAATGCAATCTCTGTCTGACGTGCACCGTCGACATTCAGGATTCCTACTGTCGGATGTTCCAGACCACACGCCTTCGCCGTAATCATTCCATAGATCGTATTCTTAATCATTCCCTCAATACGGTCTGCACTGGATGTTCCGGTCGTATTGGCAATAAACATCTCTTTTCCTTTTGCGGGTGTCACTACACGTCCAACCGTTGACACACCGATCGGAAATGGGAAATGCATAGTTACTGCTCCATCTATTTTCTGGGATGCCAGCAGTTCTTCCATCTTCTTATGACCTTCTTCATCATTTGCCACCTTAACAGTAGTAACGCCTTCTGCTTCCAGTGTTCCGATGTAATATACCTCAATTCCATCTTTGGCGGCCATCTTCGCAGCTTCCATTGCATTTTCTTCTCCGTGCTCACTGCCCATACCTGTCAATGCAATCTTTGGCTTCTTTCCGAAGTTTCCTGTCTCTAGTCCTTCTGCCATCTGTAAGAATGTATCTGCAATGATTCTTTCAATCTTGTCTGCCATTTCACGCACCCCCTTTATTCTGCCATCAGGGTTGCTGCAAATTCTTTCATCGCTTTTGCGATCAGTCCCTTTACTTCTTCCTCAGATACACCGGAAGCCGCTTTTTCCTCTGCTGCCATATTACCGTGGATTACAAATGATACGCCGTCAAAAAGGTTCGTCATACGTCCAAGGAACAGACTTCCTTTTCCAATGATCATGGCATTCTTGATCTTACCGCTTAAAATATCTTCCCGTGCAAATCCGATATAAGGCACTCCGGAAGGAATATGTCCCTGTGTCGGTGCCCATCCTGTCAGACCATGTTCTTTTGTGAAGTTCACGAGTTCTTTTCTTTCCAGCTCGCCGCTCTTAACTGCCAGAGCTCCGATCATCTTATAGTTTGCAAGCGGAACGTCTCCTGCACCCGCCGGTTTCGTAATATCCGGATTCTGCATCTCCGGTGAAAATTTATCGATATCCGTAATCTTCATACCGACCCGATCCAGCGGATCTGCTACCAGACTTCCAATTACATTCTGTGGTGCAGATCCGGTTCCTACGCTGTGCCGTCCAAGCATATCAAGGTCAATCTCCGGATTTACTCCGTCATTTTCAGATACAACTACCGCAAATCCCCCCAGACAGTCCTCCAGAATCGGAAGTCCTTTCTTTACATGATCTTTTCCATTCATGCCAAGTTTGGCCGTACATCCTCCTGCTGTGACAACAACCGTCTTATATGCACCGGATTTAACCAGTGCTGCTGCCTCGATCAGCGCATGTGTAGGTGCCGCACAGAACCCTCTCGCATCGGATCCGGTAGCATTTACAAGACCTGCAACTTCTGCCGCTGCCTTCGCAAAGTTACCGCCGCCTCGCTGGTTCATATCTCCACATGCTTCTTCCGCACAGTCGATTACATATTCAACATCCGATTTTTCAATTCCTGCATTTTTCACAGCATACAGAAGGGCAAGTACGCTGGATGCTTTGCTCATAAGATTCTCATGCATAATATGAGAAGATAAATTCACATCAATATCATGTGCCGGTTTTACACATCCGACTAACTGATGTTCAAAATATAATGGTTCTGCATGATCTTCATTGATCAATGCTTCGATCTCTGAAAGCTCTACTCCTTCATGGATTTTTTCAATAATGTCATCAGAGATAATTGGATCTTGGGCAAATACATCTTTATATTTTGCTACAAATGCTTTATCCAGTCTCACTACTTCAAACATATCGCATGCCTGTACCAGAAGCAGGAATTCTTCCTCCGGCATGATCTCACCATATTTTCCGTAACGTTTTGCTCCTTCTTTTTTCTTATCGTAATATGGAAATTCAACTGCAGCAAGTTCATCCGGATGTGCATTACCGATATAAGTCTGATTCGGCCAATAAGAAACCGCCTCTTCATATGACCGGAGGTGTTCCGGCACTGCTTTCAGATATTCGGAATCCGGATTTACAACTCTCTCTGTTGTCTGCGTTGTTCCGTTATATAAAACCATATCTGGTGTATGTACTAATACATAACTTGCCCCTTTAATTACACTGTTCATTGGTTATCCACCTTTCTGTTTACTTCAAAATAAGCACCGTATCTACAGAACCTGCCACCTGCAGCTTCTTACAAATGCATTGTAATTTTGAAAAAAGGACAGTCCCCTGTAGGAACACAACGGACCTGTCCTTTTTATTCGTATGAGAAACTTCGGACTATAACTGATCTCTGATAGCCTGCATCTCTGAAACGATATCATCAACATCTAATACCATTTCCATCATGCCTACCTGCTCATCATAAACCGCTTCGTCAAACTCTGCTTTCATCTCTGGTTCGCATACGTGATATACCGTGAGTCCAAGCTGGACCCCTGTCAATGGACCTGCGAAAGTAGGATCGCCTAAAGTTACAGTCTCAGCTGCAAGACCTGCAGCCTCTCCTTCTGCTGCACCAAGAACTACTACTAAGTTCTCTGCACCATATTCTTCAGCGAATTCTTTTACTCTCTTCTGGTTTTCCAGATCCATTGCGCCTGCGCTCGTTCAGACGAAACATTCCGTAGATGAGAATACGATCTCAGCACCTGCAGTTTTTACACATTCTGCAATGGCTGGTCCCGGAATTCCATCACGATCTCCGATAATTATTGCTTTTTTCCCTTCTAAAATAGCCATAATTATATCTCCTTTCTTTTTATTTTTAACCTTTTACAGGTCATTTCTCTATGATTTAGAAATTACCGTTCTGTCTAGATATATTTCTTAATCATTGCTTCAATTGATTCAGCTGTACAGTCGTCTTTGACCAGCTCTTCTACCTTTTCGCCATCCTTATAGATTGCCATTACAGGAAGTCCTAAAACTTTCTGTGAAATTGCAAGACGGCGCGCTTTTGTTGTATTTAAAGATGTGAATTTTAACTTATCCCCATAAGTCTCTGCAAATTCATGTACCTTTGGCATTAAAGCCTGACAAGGAACACATCCATCTCCATAAAAATCAACAAACACATAACCATCTGCTTTTAATACTTCTTCTTCAAAAGTAGTCTTATCTACATCTATCATGTCTGTTTTCCTCCTTTTATATAATATTCTTAATCCGGTTAAACTCCGGAGTTTCTCCTAAAAGAACATCTCTTTAGAAATAATCTGACATGCTTCTTTCAACCTGGACCGCAGCAATCGCACCATCTGCCGCCGCAGTCACTACCTGGCGGAGACTCTTTACACGTACATCTCCTGCTGCATATACACCCGGAATATTGGTATGCATATCAGCATCCGTCTTAATGTACCCTCTTTCATCCATATCAATGATTCCTTCAAAGATCTTTGTATTCGGAACCGTTCCGATAAATCCGAACAGCCCGAACATTCCGTCTTCCGGATCTGCTTCGACTTTTGTTACTTCTCCGGTCTTAACATTCTTCACATACATTGCCTGAAGGATGTCGTCACCTTCCAGTTCTTCTACGACACTGTCCCACATAAAGAAAAGCTTCGGATTCTTGAATGCTTTTTCTTGAATTGATTTTGCAGCCCGCAGTTCATCTCTTCTGTGAATGATCGTAACTTTTCTTGCGAATTTTGTCAGATACATAGCCTCTTCTACCGCGGAATCCCCACCGCCGACTACATATACTTCAAAATCTTCAAAAAAGTTCGCATCACATGTTGCACAATAAGAAACACCTTTTCCCCTGAACTGTCCTTCTCCTTTGCATCCGATCGGTCTTGCATGTGCGCCCGTTGCAATGATCACATTTTTTCCGCGATATTCATTCTTTTCGCTCTTAAGAACCTTGACCTCTTCTTCAAGTTCTACTTCTTTGATCATATCGGATACCCTTTTTGCCCCGAATTTTTCTGCCTGCTCTGTCATTCTTGCAATCAGGGATGGTCCGGATTCCCCTTCTACAATCTGACCCGGATAATTTTCAATCTCGTCAGTAATTGCGATCTGACCTCCATCCTGACCTTTTTCGATGATCAGAACATTGAGCCGGCTTCTTCCTGCATACAGCCCCGCCGCCAGACCGGCAGGACCTGCACCCAGAATGATAACGTCATAAATCTCACTCATTTTACGTTATATCTCCTTCTATATTCACATGTACTATTCAAAAACTTTCTGTCCGTCAACTTCCGTAGTCAAAGCTTCCAGAGCTTTTTCTACGATTCCACGGCGTAATTTCTTTTCTTCTTCCTGATCCAGTGCCGGATTACCGAGTGGATGTGGAATAGCAATCGCCGGTACGATTCTATTTGCACCAACTGTCATAGAAATCGGAGTAACTGTACAGATATGTACAACAGGAATTCCTGCTCTTTCGATTTCTTTTACCATCGTTGCACCGCAACGAGTACAGGTACCTCAGGTGGAGGTCAGGATAACGGCATCTACTCCGTCAGCCTTTAATTTCTGCGAATACTCTGCTGCAAATGCTTTTGCGGATGCTACAGATGTTCCATTTCCTACAGTTGTATAGAACAGATGATGAAGCGATCCGATCACACCTTCTTTTTCCATATCGCGAAGAACATCTACCGGAAGTACACGATCCGGATCTTCATTCGCATATACCGGATCATATCCGCCATGTGCAGTCTCATATGTCTCTTCTGTAAGATCTGTAACTCCTGTAATATCATACTCTCCATAGTGAGAAGCACTTGAACTTTCTATGTGGTCCGGGTTTCCCTTTGGAACGATACCACCGGAAGTAACCAGGGCAATCTTCGCATGTGCAAGATCCTTCACTGCCGGATTTGGTTCTACTCTGTCAAAATTCGGCATCGGATATTCTGTTACATATGGCTTGTCATTCAATTTCTTGATCAGCATCTTAACCGCACGTTTGGATCCTCTTTCTTTTTCGAAGAAATTCACACGGATACCATTCGGGATATATCCTTCTTCTGCAGATGAACCGATTTTTTCTCCTTTTGCCAGTTTCACTGCCAACGGAGCAAGTTTCTTCACTGCATCCCTCATACCTGCCGCACTGTTCTTTGTTGAGATCATGTAGACATCATTCTTGAACATATCTGCTCCAGGGTTTTCTACATACATACCTGTAACTGCAGGAATTCCAAGTTCCTCCTGAACAGCTGCCGCAATTGTACCGCAAGCCACGCCATAACGACCGGCGTTGAATGCCGGTCCTGCAATAAATACATCCGGTGCCTGCTCTTTTACCATTGCAAGAATATCTGCTTTTGCTTTTTCAAGGTTCTCATTGAAGTAAGAATCTCCGCAAATAACTGTTGCAATAATCTCTGCTTCATCTTTAAAATTCTGTGTCAGTGCCAGACCAGGTCCTACAACTTCCCCAACACGAATTTCTGCAGGATAGTCTGCTTTTTCCTCTCCACCAATCTGTGCAAAGAACTGGTTGATATAATGAACTACTTTTATCTTAGACATATTCTTATCCTCCCTCTTCTATCTTGCACTCAGCTTATTGAAACCTGTCTCATTTGTTGCACCTGTGATGACCTGAAGTTCTACTTCAAGAGATCCATCTTCGCGAAGTGTATCTTCACTTGCTCCGGCGATCTTTGTCACATAATCTAAAGTTCCAATTACTTTATCAAGTTTTGGCAGGATAACAACTTCATTTGCATTACCACCTGTTACAACCGCATCTGCTGCCACATCTGCGTCCGCAAGAGACTGTGATTTTCCATCACGTCCGGCATACTCATCTGTAATAATTACAGTCTTGATGCCTTCTGCTTCGATCTTCTTACAGTTCATAATAAGGTCTGTATCCGGATTACCAAATCCTTCCTGTGATACAATAACGCCATCCAGATCTAACATCTTACACAGTTTTGCTGTCCAGTCAGAAGATCTTTCTTTATCTGCAAGGTATACATTTTCATTTGTAATGATCTGACATACGAAGTTCAGTGTCTTTCCATGTTCTTCAAACAGATCATGAACAACCGGATTATTCTCATGTACATATGTAGGATTCTTATCACATGCAGATACACAGTTACCAGAGACGATTGCTCCGTCCATGATCTCTGTAGGACTTAAGATTGTAGGAAGTGTCTTCTTTGCATCCACTCCGTATACATAAGTGTCATGTAAGAGTCCCTGGCTTTGAAGCATCTGGACATATGCAACTCTCGGAAGATCCGGATACTGTGTGATTCCTTCTTTGATACCGCATGTCTCATATACTTTTGTCTCATCCGGTGTAAGCTCACGCGCTAATTCCCCAATGTAAGCTGCTACCCGGAATCCGGCAAACCGGACTGCTTTTTCATATTCATGCTGCTTGATACCTTCTACAGGTTCACATACCATAACCAGATTCAATGTCTTGGAAAATGGTGTGTAATCAGCTCCCGGTCCTGTCATGTCAATGATACCTTCCTGGAAACCGACGATTCTTCCTGCTGTTACAACAGCCATTCCTTTTAATGCATACGTCTTTCCGGAACCAACGGTATCAACTTTTGAAATAATTCCCGGGAATACCCCGCCTTTTCCCTCAACTTTTACTCTTGGTTCGATCACATCTTTTACCGGTGTGATTCTTACTGATTCTCCTGGTTTCGCAATATCAAAAGTGACTGTTTTGATATGCTCATCTTCCAATGCTACCGCTTTTACAGCTCCTTTATCTACATACAGGATTCCATCTTCAATCTTTGATGTATCCGCAAACTGGATATCCTTAATGTAAATATTACCCATTTCTAATCTCACGATCTTTTCCTCCTCTTTTCATCTTCTTTTATAAAACGCTGCCCGTTTTACAACCTCTTTTATCACTGTCTTCTACCAGACATCCGCAGACGCCAGTCCGCTCTCTAATAAAGTCCAGTCAACCAATTGAAAATCCTTATAAACTTCTTCTTTGTAATACTTACTTTTATCTTGAAATTTCTGACATACCAGAATCGCATTTTCAATCAATCTGACAGATTCCCCATCCACCTTCTCCTTTCTCTCAGATATCAGCACAGATTTGTACGGTGTTTCCTTTGGTTTTACACTTCCTGATAATGGATGTGTCAATAATCTGTGACCTTCGTAAATTCTGTCCCTTACTACCTTCAGAAGTTCTTCATAAGAGAGTTCCAGATAGATTACCTCATGTGTATCATCCAGCCTGGATCGTACAAGCGGATTATTTGTGATCACCATATACTTACTCATTCATGTCCATCCTCTCTTATGTTATTTCAACCAGCCTTAGAAAATAAAAAGGACGTCCCACGCCAGTTACTGCGTTCAAACGTCCTTTTCTGTCTTTCGTCCTGTTAAATCTAATTCCTCTTACAGTACAAGATTCAGAATGTAGTACCTTTCTCCGTCCTTTTGCCTGAAAGTTTCGTCCGGTTTCTCCCCATTTTTTTCGATACCGGTTTGCCTCTTCGGCGGCTGCCCTGGCAGCTCTCTCTTGAGAAATATCATCCCACTCTTCTTTTCAGTTATAGAAAATTTTTATATCATTTATTTCCTTCTTCTATATTACATCATTGTTACTTATATTGCAATACTTTATCTTTTTTTATCTTTTTTTAGTCGTTTTGAACAATTATGCAATCTACTATTTGTATATTTTTTTATTTTTCCTCCATTTTTTCATTTTCACTTATTCATTATTCATAAAGTCTTTTTTCTTTATTTTACTTTTTTATTTTTTAAGAAATTATGATAGTAATCGTCATGCAGTTCTTTCATCTGGCTGCTCAGGAAGAACAATGCAAGAATATTAGGAATTACCATCAATGAATTGAAACAGTCTGCCATATTCCATACCAGATCAACCTGTGCAAGTGAACCTAACAATACACAGAGCGAAACCAGAACCGCATACGGCTTTACTGCATTTTTTCCAAATAAATATTTCACATTGGCCTGTCCAAAGAAATACCAGCCGATAATCGTCGAAAATGCGAAAAAGAACATACAGATTGCAATAAATACATTACCGAATTTTCCGAATACACTCGAAAATGCATACTGGCTGAGTGCTGTACCTGTAAGCCCTGTCGGAATCGACTGTGTTGTAATAATCACCAGTGCCGTCAGATTCAGAATTACAAAGGTATCAATGAATACACCGATCATTGCTACAAATCCCTGCTCTACCGGATGTTCTACTTTCGCTACCGCATGTGCGTGAGGCGTCGATCCCATACCTGCTTCATTCGAGAACAGTCCTCTTGCCACACCTTTTGTGAGTGCAAGCTTTACCGTTGCTCCCACTGCTCCGCCACTGACTGCAGACGGTTTAAAAGCACCTACAACGATAGAATAAAATGCATATGGGATTTCTTTAAAGTTTGCAAAGATTACAATCAGTGATCCGATAATATAAAAACATGCCATGATTGGAACAATCGTCTCTGTAACTTTTGCAATTCTGGAAATTCCTCCGACAAATACAAACAATGCGATAACCGCTATAATGATCCCCACCACTATCTGTGGTATACCAAATGCAGTATGAAATGCTGACGCTATCGAGTTGGACTGTACCGCATTTCCCATAAATCCCAGTGCAAAAATGATCAGAACAGAAAAGACAGCTGCCAGGATTTTTCCAAAAGTACCTTTGAAAGCCGCCTGAATATAATAAACCGGTCCGCCTGTTACATGCCCGTCTTTTCCTACATGCTTATATTTCTGAGCCATAATAGCTTCTCCGAAAATGGTCGCCATTCCAAGAAATGCCGCAATCCACATCCAGAAAATCGCTCCCGGTCCGCCTATTGCCAATGCTGTTGCCGCTCCTGCAATATTCCCCGTTCCTACCTGTGCTGCAATAGCCGTTGCAAGTGCCTGAAATGATGACATACCGTCTTTTCCCGCCGTTCCTTTTTTCGAAAACAGTCCGCCAAACGTTCTTTTCCACCCGGCCTTAAATCCCCGTATCTGGATAAATCCGAGCCGGATCGTAAATATAACACCTCCTCCTAACAGCAGAATGATTAAAATATAATCTGCCAGATAATGCTGAATCAGTAATACGATATTATTCAGTTTATCCAAAGTCTTTCCTCCTTACTTATAGATTTTATGAATAATGAATCAGGTGTTTTCTATAAATATACTCTTTTATTTATTTTAAATCAATATTTTATTTTATATTTTATTTTTTTGTACATTATGCACAAATCATTTTCTACATACCTGCATATATAAAAAAAGACCGTGAAACCGCCATGCACGCACTTTGGCATACATAGCCGATTCCACGGTCTCTTGTTTTATCTCTTATGCTTCAATTTTCTGATTCTTACCACTCGAATTTCTTCTCGAAATAAGCATCCAGATCTTCAATCTTGATTCTTTCCTGTTCCATGGTATCTCTGTCACGGACAGTTACTGCTCCGTCTTCTTCAGAATCGAAATCGTATGTTACACAGAATGGTGTTCCGATCTCATCCTGACGACGGTAACGTTTTCCGATATTTCCACGGTCATCATATTCGCAGTTGTATTTCTTGCTTAACTGTGCAAATACTTTCTCTGCGCCTTCATTCAGCTTCTTAGAAAGCGGAAGCACACCGATCTTAACCGGTGCCAGTGCCGGATGGAAGTGAAGAACTGTACGTGTATCAGGCTTCTCCTCTGTTCCGATCTCTTCTTCATCATAAGCACTGCAAAGGAATGCAAGTACCATACGGTCTGCACCGAGTGACGGCTCGATAACGTATGGGATGTATTTTTCCTTTGTCTCATCATCAAAGTATGTCAGATCCTGTCCGGATACCTTCTGATGCTGTGTTAAGTCGTAATCTGTACGGTCTGCAATTCCCCACAGCTCGCCCCATCCGAATGGGAATAAGAATTCAACATCTGTTGTTGCTTTACTGTAGAAAGAAAGTTCTTCTTTATCGTGATCACGGTAACGTACCTCATCTTCTTTCAGACCTAATGAAGACAGCCAGTTCAGACAGAACTTCTTCCAATAATCAAACCATTCAAGGTCTGTATCCGGTTTGCAGAAGAATTCCAGTTCCATCTGTTCGAACTCTCTGGTACGGAATGTAAAGTTACCAGGTGTGATCTCGTTACGGAATGATTTACCAATCTGTCCGATACCAAATGGCAGTTTCTTTCTGGATGTACGCTGTACATTCTTGAAGTTTACGAAGATTCCCTGTGCAGTCTCCGGACGGAGATATACCGTATTCTTCGCATCCTCTGTTACTCCCTGGAATGTCTTGAACATCAGGTTGAACTGACGGATATCTGTAAAGTCATGCTTTCCACATGTCGGACATGGAATCTGATTCTCATCGATAAAGTTCTTCATCTGCTCCTGTGTCCATGCATCTACCGCACCATCCAGTTCAATGTTATTCTCTGCACAATAATCTTCGATGACTTTATCCGCACGGAAACGTTCGTGACACTGTTTACAATCCATCAGAGGATCACTGAATCCTCCGAGATGTCCACTTGCGATCCATGTCTGTGGGTTCATAAGGATCGCACAGTCCACACCTACATTGAACGGAGATTCCTGAATGAATTTCTTCCACCATGCTTTTTTTACATTGTTTTTCAATTCTACTCCGAGATTACCATAATCCCATGTATTCGCAAGCCCGCCATAGATCTCAGATCCCGGATATACAAATCCTCTTGCTTTCGCCAATGAAACGATCTTATCCATAGTCTTTTCTGCCATTTTTTCATCCTCACCTTCTCAAAATATTCGTAATTGAATTTAATTATAGCGTCTGCCCTCTTTGTTTTCAAGCCTTATCGTACAATTGTTTCCAATATCTCCAATGATTTGAAGCGTTTTCCCAAATATTCATCCAGATACGCTTTCGTCAAATTCTTTAGTTCTCCAAGCACATCTTCTTTTACAACGAAAGTATATAATTTCTCAACCGGAGAACATACGATGTACTGCAATGTATATAATGTCGACGGAAGCAGCCGGATTCCATCGGAAATATGGCCGGCACACTGCGTACATATCACGCCGCCTCTCCGTATACTAAATACTTTTTCCCGCTCCTTATCCCCGCACATGATACATTCCATCACCTGCGGACCTTCCCCGTTCACGGTAATGGTCTTCAATTCGTAAATGCACCGTATCAGTTCATTCGGGATATGTATGTTCGTCAGTGCCCGGAGCGTCTGATACAGAAGCTTCAGCATCTCGGTCTCATCGTTCGCTTCTCTTGCATAATACCCGGCCAGATCCATAAAATAGAATCCGTAATAGGCACCTTCTACATCCGTACGCAATTCCTGGAAATAATTGGAAACAGAGGCCGACACCAGCGTATAAGATGTCCGCCCCTCATATACAGTAAACTCTCCAAATGAAAAAGGGCTCGTCACTCCCATCAGTGCACTGTTCGGTCTTCTTGCACCACGTGCGAATGCCGAGATTTTCCCTCTTTCTCTGGTCAGTATTACCACTCGTCTGTCATATTCACCTATCGGTGCTGCTGTCAGTATCATGCCAGTCAGTGTAATCTGATTTACCAATTGTATCTCCTTCTTTGTATCTGTTTATCGTCTCCTCACAGATACTCATACCTTTATAATACAGATAATCTTCTATCTTACCTGATGCGACGAATCTGTCCCAGTACTTTTCCATATGATCACCTCATCCTTTGCCAGGGCATATTTTTTAATGCTCTAAGATTAGGTTCTCCCATGGGCACTGCTTTTTATTCATCTTCGCGGTATCCAAAATTTTTCATCAAAAATTCACTGTCTCTCCAGTCTTTCTTTACTTTGACCCAAAGCTTGAGATTCACCTGCTGATCCAGCATTTTCTCAATCTCATAACGAGCAGTGCTTCCGATCTTTTTCAACATACTTCCTTTTTTACCAATAATAATCCCCTTGTGCGAATCACGTTCGCAGATAATGGTTGCATCAATGTGCATCACTTTATTTCTTACCTTCATGCTGTCGATGGCAACCGCGATACCGTGCGGAATCTCTTCCTGCAGGCAGTGCAGTGCTTTTTCACGGATCAGTTCTGCCACGATCTGACGCTCCGGCTGGTCTGTGATGGTATCTTCGTCATAGAACTGTGGTCCGTATGGAAGATATTTCATGATCACTTTTACAAGTTCATCGGTATTGTCTCCGTTTCTCGCAGATACCGGAACGATTTCTGCAAAGTCATAGACATCTTTGTACGCAGCGATGGCCGGAAGAACATCTTCCTTCTTTACACT
This sequence comes from Dorea longicatena, assembly GCF_025150085.1. Taxonomy (NCBI): domain Bacteria; kingdom Bacillati; phylum Bacillota; class Clostridia; order Lachnospirales; family Lachnospiraceae; genus Dorea; species Dorea longicatena. The sequence continues at coordinate 738,354 of NZ_CP102280.1, read as the reverse complement.
GTCTATCTTATTGATGACCAGTACAACCGGTGTCGTTACTTTCTTAAGCTGGCTGATGATATGCTGTTCACCTGCTCCGATAAATGTTGTCGGCTCTACCAGCCAGAGCACCACGTCAACTTCATTCAATGTACGTTCTGCCACATTGACCATATACTCCCCAAGCTTGTTCTTTGCTTTATGGATTCCCGGTGTATCCACGAACACAATCTGACCGTCATCTGTTGTAAGTACGGTCTGGATACGGTTACGTGTCGTCTGTGGTTTATTCGATGTAATCGCGATCTTCTGTCCGATCAGCTGGTTCATCAAAGTTGATTTTCCAACGTTTGGACGACCGATCAATGTCACGAATCCTGATTTATAATCCTTTTTCATATTTTCTCCTGTTCTTTTATCTGTTGAAGACAACTAAAATGTCGTCACATTTTTAAACATATCTTTTGCTTCTTCTATCTTCTCTTCACTTCCGATCACGCAGACCTGTTCGGCTTTCATCACTGCCTCTACGACATCCGCCAGTTTCCGGATATCTTCCTGTCCTGCCTCAAGGATCTGCAGACGCTCTTTCTTGATTGTCTCTGCACTGACTTTATTCATGTACAGATTGAACGAACGGTCTCCTTTTGCAGACGGTGTCATCGGCTGGTCAATATTACTCATAGTTCCGATAATATATTTGTTCATGTCACGGTCACTGACAGTAAAGTTTCTCAGATAATCTGCGATGCCTTCATAGACTTCCATCGTTCTTTCCAGGTTCGGATCACGGTAAGATACAAAATATCCTTCTCCTGTACGGCTGAATCCACTCATACATCCATAAGCGCCGCCTTTGACACGGATATTCTGCCACAGGTAATCATAACTTAAGATCACCTTTAAGATCTGCAATGCACCCGTATAATCTGCCCCGTTATCAATAAAGTTGCCGACTCTTGCCACATACTGAACTTTGGAAGCAGTCTTGAATCCTTCATTCTTCATCTCACAGTGCAGTACGCATCTGGTATCTTCCACCGGATCTTCGAACATTGCTTTCTTCAGACCTTCTACCAGCTCTTCCATGCCGTTCAGGCCCTCTTTTGCAGCCGTGTAACTGATCATCATATTGTCTGCACGGAACAGCTTATGAGCCAGCATCTGAAGCTTCTGTACCAATACGTCTTTTTCTTCTTCAAAATGTTCCTCGATATAAGCGATCTTATCATAGAACTCGATACCGCTTGTCATGTCTTTTAACTTAGATGACGGAGATGCATAAGACATCGCACGAAGCACTGCTGTTGTATGTCCAGATGACTGGAATTTCATAAGAAGTCTTGACTTCTGCATCGCAAGAATCTCTCTGATTCTCTTGGTATCTCCCAGTTTCGAACGTGTCAGGATCTCCTCCATCATCCGGAATACGACTGGCAGCTTCTGATATAATGCCTTTCCTTTGATTTCAAATGTTGCTTTGAATTCTTTTTCTGGCACTTTGGAAATGTCTGTATACAGTTCCAGTGATGTTCCGATACCGCCGGTATGCACGTTGATCTCATTAAAGAGTTCTCCGTACTTATAATTCTCGGTATCAATGACTCCAAGTACTCCCTGCAGGATTCCGACATACGGAAGATCTGCTTCTTCCACACCTGACATATCGAATAACACATCCACGTATCCGATGCCATTTGTCTCAATCTCATGGTAAACTACCGGTACATCTGCGATTCTTTTTTCTTCATTGATGATCGGCTCAATCTCTTTTGAAATATCTTCTCTTGAAAGAACCGGGATCTTCTCAAGATTTTCTACTGCATCCGGTGCTGACTGATATGCCTCTAATGCATTGGAACGCTCTACCAGTTCTTTTCTTTCTTCTTCTGTAAGACTTCCTTTGTATGCCTGTAACTTCTCCTGAAGTTCTTTGTCCATTCTTGCAGTACGTCCTTTTTCCGGCTTGATCAGCACAATCGCACCGTGCGTATTCTCTAACAGATATTTGCGGATCAGTTCTTCATAATATCCTGTTCCAACCTGTGCCTTTAAGAACTCGAATGTATCCAGCGCTTCGATATGGATAAATGGTTTTTCGTCATCGTATAACCAGCTGTCCATAATCTGCAGTCCGTACATCAGTCCCTTCGGATAACCTCCGAAATCCGCCTCTCTGTAACGGAACTCATTATAATTGATTCCGGCTTCGAGAGCTTTCTTATCCATTCCATTTTCAACAATATCTTTTAATGTATCCTCGATTACTTTCACAAATGCTTCTTTCTGTTCTACATTCGCATTCTTTGCAATGACAGAAAAGATCGGCTGGTAAATTCCGTTGTCATACGATCCCATAATGTCTTTTCCGATCCCGGCATCCGTAAGTGCTCTCTTAAGCGGTGCTCCCGGTGCAGATAACAATGCATAATCCAATACTTCAAATGCCAGATACAGCTTCTCATCCAGGCTTGTTCCAATGACTTTATTGTAAGAAATGTAAGTATTATCCTCTTCTGATTCATCGCTTGCTATGGAATATGGCATCTCTTTTTCGATTACTTTATCAAATGGTTCCTGATAGCGGATCTTGGAATCTACCGGCGCATAGTTGAATTTGCTCAGATATTCCTGATCCAGCCAGTTTAATTTTTCTTCCATGTCCATATTTCCATACAGGTAAATGTAACTGTTTGACGGATGATAATATCTTCTGTGGAAATCCAGGAACTGCTCATACGTAAGTTCCGGAATCACTTCCGGATCCCCGCCAGATTCGTTCGCATATGAGGTATCCGGGAACAGTGTATTCAATACCACTCTGTCCAGCACACCTTCCGGTGAAGAGAATGCTCCCTTCATCTCATTATATACAACACCGTTGTAAGCCAGATCATCTTCCAGAGAATCCATCTTGTAGCTCCAGCCTTCCTGACGGAAGATCTCTTCATGCTGATAAATATTCGGATAGAATACCGCATCCATATATACATGCATCAGATTCTGGAAATCCTTATCATTACAGCTTGCTACCGGGTAAACCGTCTTATCCGGATAAGTCATTGCATTTAAAAATGTATTCAGTGAACCCTTTACCAGTTCTACGAACGGATCTTTCGCCGGGAAATTCTTAGATCCACACAGTACGGAATGTTCCATGATATGTGGTACTCCGGTACTGTCTGACGGCGGTGTACGGAATCCGATATTGAATACCTTGTTGTCATCATCATTTTCTATCAGTAAGATCCTTGCCCCGCTCTTCTTATGCTTTAACAGCATTCCGTGGGATTTGATCCCTTTTAAATCTTCTTCCTTTACTAATTCGTAAGCACTTAAGTCTTTTACACTCATGAATTTCTATGTTCTCCTTTCGTCTGCAATCTTCCATTTCCCCAAAGCAGAAGATTCTTCTGCCCCGCAATATATCTACTGGAATAATTGCCACTCATGCAAGATATTATAACACCTTTCTTATTATTCTGCACCTATCAAAAAAAGACTCCAAAGCAACTTTTGCGCCACATACTTTTATGCAAGGCAAAGAGTCTTTGAAGTCTCTGCTAATTTTAATTTTTTAACAAATCATTTATGAATGGCTTTCTGTTCTCTTCTTCATGAGCAGTAAAGCTGCTACCAGAAGTACCATACCGATCGGAAGACAGATCAATGCATTCTGAACAAATCCGGCAATTACATAAGTAATGCAGGAAACAACTGCAACGGTTGCCGCATACGGTAACTGTGTCGTTACATGGTTGACATGATTACACTGCGCTCCCGCGGATGCCATGATCGTTGTATCCGAAATAGGCGAACAATGATCTCCACATACAGCTCCCGCCATACAAGCTGAGATAGAGATGATCATCATAGTCTCGTTCGTTCCCTGGAATACCGCTACTACGATCGGGATCAGGATTCCGAATGTTCCCCATGATGTTCCAGTTGCAAATGCAAGGAAGCATCCTACGAGGAAGATAATTGCAGGCAGGAAGTTTAATAATCCTCCAGCTGCGGACTGCATAACATTAGCCACATACTCTGCTGCGCCAAGACTGTCTGTCATTGCTTTTAATGTCCATGCAAATGTCAGGATCAGGATTGCAGGTACCATAGCCTTAAATCCTTCCGGAACACATTCCATAGATTCACGGAACTTAAGTACTTTTCTAAGTGCATAGAATACAACCGTAACAACCAATGCGAAGAAACTTCCAAGCATCAGACCTACCGATGCATCACTTGCAGAAAATGCTTTAACAAAGCCTGTTCCACTAAAGAAGCCTCCTGTATAAAGCATACCGCAGATGCAGAAAATGATCAGGACCACTATCGGGAATACCAGATCGATCACTTTTCCCTTTTCTTCTACGATCTCATTCTCAGCATTTGCATATGGCCTGTCCGGTGTAGTATAGATATCACCCTTTACAGCATTATCTTCATGTAATTTCATCGGGCCATAATCAATCTTAAGCACTACGATCAAAACCATTGCAAGAATTGTGAGTAAAGCATAATAGTTATACGGAATCGCACGCATAAAAATAGAAAATCCATCTTCACCTTTTACAAATCCTGTTACAGCCGCTGCCCATGATGAGATTGGAGCAATGATACATACCGGTGCCGCTGTCGCATCGATCAGATACGCCAGTTTCGCACGTGATACATTGTGCTTATCTGTGATCGGACGCATAACACTTCCAACTGTCAGGCAGTTAAAATAATCATCAATAAAGATCAGGATTCCAAGCACGATCGTTGCAAGCTGTGCCCCAACTCTTGTCTTGATGTGAATACTAGCCCAACGCCCAAATGCTGCCGAACCTCCTGCATTATTCATCATGCAGACCATAATTCCAAGAATAACCAGGAATACCAGGATTCCCATATTATAGCTATCTGTCAGTACTCCTACGATTCCATCTTCAAATATATGCAATACTGCCTTTTCAAAATGGAAATTAGACCAGAAGATTCCTCCGATCGCAATTCCGACAAACAAGGAACTATACACTTCTTTCGTGATCAGTGCAAGACCAATTGCCACAATTGGGGGTACCAGTGCCCAGAATGATGAATACACCTTTGGTACATACTCTTTTCCTCCATCTGCCGCAAATACGGTAATTGCACCGCATGCAAAGATCATGAGGCAGGTGAGTACGGCAAAGAGTAATTTTTTTCTTTTTCTCATAACTCTCTCCTTCGTTTTTTTCCAAAAAAATACCATGAACAATTTCCTCTGCGTGGATTGCTCATGGCATATATCATCTTATAAGCAGGACGTCCGTATTTTCAGATCATTCAACACTTCATTTATGTCCTCTATATAACTCTAAATACAAATTACATAATTAAACTCTTATATCTTCTATATACTCCGATAGCGCTCCACTTACTGAAGTGACAGTCCGCAGCATATTCTGCTGCGTCCCAGGAAGTATATCTCGAATATAATAAGGGATGATATCTTCCTTCGGCAGTTTTCCCTTTCAGGCAGAAATGATTTCCCTTTATCTGTTGTTCTGCCTTACTGATGAAACCTGCGCCTCTATCTAGTCTCATTATTCATATAATAATATTTTTATCATCTTTGATCTATTTTGTCAATACAATATGGCAAATGCATGGCAACGCAAAACTCCCGCAGATCCTTTCGAATCTGCGGGAGTCATGATTTATACTATTCTATTGCTAATCAGATATGATTACTCCTCTACTTTGTAAAGGTCTGTCAGTTTTGACAGGTAATCGTATCTTTCCATAGCCTCTGCCTCATTCTTAGCGAAGAGTCTTGCAGCCTTTTCCGGATTAGCTCTCTTAAGAGCATTGTAACGAACTTCTCCGTCAAGGAATGCCTGGTAATCTTCTTCCTTAGGCTGTTTGCTGTCAAGAGTGAACTTGCTTCCCTTTTCAGCTGCAGGATTGAATCTGAAGTTGTTCCAGTATCCGCATTCTACTGCTAACTGTTCCTCTGTCTGAGCTTTGCTCATACCCTTCTTGATACCATGGTTGATACATGGAGCGTATGCGATGATCAGAGATGGTCCCGGATAAGCCTCAGCCTCTGCAATTGCTTTTACAGTCTGGTTGAAGTCTCCACCCATAGCGATCTGTGCAACGTATACATATCCATAGCTCATAGCCATGCTTGCAAGGTCTTTCTTCTTCGTCTCTTTTCCGCCTGCTGCGAACTGAGCTGTAGCACCAGTCTTAGTAGCCTTAGAAGACTGTCCACCTGTGTTAGAGTAAACTTCTGTATCGAATACCATGATGTTGATGTCTTCACCACTTGCTAATACGTGGTCAACTCCACCGAATCCGATATCGTAAGCCCATCCGTCACCACCGAAGATCCACTGAGATTTCTTAGCGAGGAAGTCTTTGTTCTTAACGATGTCTTTGCATGTATCGCAGTCACATCCGTCTAATGCTGCAACTAATTTATCTGTAGCATCTCCGTTTGTAATACCACATGCGAATGTATCGAGGTATTCCTGGCAAGCTGCCTTAACCTCTGCTGAAGCCTGCTCTGATGCTGCAACAGTTTCAACTTCTTCTTTCAGTCTCTTTCTGATTGCTTTCTGAGCAAGTAACATACCATATCCAAACTCTGCGTTGTCTTCGAACAGTGAGTTAGACCATGCAGGTCCCTGTCCCTTAGAGTTCATTGTGTATGGTGTAGACGGTGAAGAGTTACCCCAGATTGAAGAACATCCTGTTGCATTAGCGATGTACATTCTGTCACCAAATAACTGTGTGATCAGTTTTGCATAAGGTGTTTCTCCACAACCTGCACAAGCTCCTGAGAACTCAAGTAATGGCTGTTTGAACTGGCTTCCCTTAACTGTCTCTGGTTTGAATTTAGCAACAACTTCTGGTTTAACCTCGATCTCACGTCCGAAATCAAAGATATCCTGCTCTGCTGCATTTTCTTCCATGTTTGCCATAACAAGAGCTTTTTCACCCTTCTTACCTGGACATACATTTACACAAGATCCACATCCTGTACAGTCATAAGCTGATACAGTCATAGTGAATTTCATTCCCGGCATACCGATCATATCGATTGCTTTTGTTCCTTCTGGAGCTTTTGCAAGTTCATCCTCTGTAAGTGCTACCGGACGGATAACTGCATGTGGGCAAACGTATGCACAACGGTTACACTGGATACAGTTTTCTGACTGCCATACAGGGATATCTACTGCGATACCACGTTTCTCATATGCTGCACTACCTGATGGTGTAGATCCATCTGCATAGTCAGTAAATGTAGATACTGGCAGAGTATTTCCTTCCTGAGCATTAACCTTAGACTGGATGTTCTTAACGAATGCTACAACATCGTCTTTTCCACCCTTAACTTCCGGTGTAAATAATCCTTCGTCTTCACAAGATTTCCAAGATTCCGGAACTTCGATCTCAACTACCTGTTTAGCACCGGCATCGATAGCATCGTAGTTCATCTGTACGATCTTGTCACCTTTTCTTCCGTAAGTAGCTTTTGCAGCTTTCTTCATCAGATCGATTGCTTCTTCTTCCGGAATGATAGATGCCAGTTTGAAGAATGCTGACTGAAGGACTGTATTGATACGTCCGCCAAGTCCGATCTCTTTACCGATCTTGATACCATCAATTGTGTAGAACTTGATGTTGTGATCAGCGATGAATGCTTTTACCTGTCCTGGTAAATGTTTCTCAAGACCTTCCATGTCCCAAGAGCAGTTCAGAAGGAATGTTCCTCCGTCAACTAATTCCTGAACCATGTTGTATTTGTTTACATAAGATGGGTTGTGACATGCTACAAAGTTAGCCTTGTGGATCAGGTAAGTAGATTTGATTGGCTTCTTACCGAAACGCAGGTGAGACATTGTAACACCACCAGACTTCTTAGAGTCATAGTCGAAGTAAGCCTGTGCATACATGTCAGTATTGTCACCGATGATCTTGATAGAGTTCTTGTTAGCTCCTACAGTACCGTCAGCTCCAAGTCCCCAGAACTTACAGTTGATTGTTCCTTCTGGTGTTGTAACCAGTGGTGCACCAACTTCAAGTGAAAGATTTGTAACATCATCGTTGATACCGATTGTGAATCTTTCTTTGTCTGCGTTGTTGAATACTGCAACGATCTGTGCAGGTGTTGTATCTTTAGATCCTAATCCGTAACGTCCGCCGTTAACCGGTACTGCGTCGAACTTAGATCCCTTTAATGCAGAAACAACATCCAGGAATAATGGCTCTCCCTGAGCTCCTGGTTCTTTTGTTCTGTCAAGTACGTTGATGTATTTTACTGTGTCAGGAATTGCATCAATTAATGCCTGTGCACAGAATGGTCTGTAAAGACGAACCTTAACAACACCAACTTTTTCCCCAGCTGCTGTTAAGTAATCGATTGTCTCTTCGATTGTGTCACATACAGAACCCATAGCAATGATAACTTTCTCTGCGTCTGCTGCTCCGTAGTAGTTGAAGAGTTTGTAATCTGTTCCGATCTTCTCGTTAACTTTGTCCATGTACTCCTGTACGATAGCCGGCATAGCATCGTAGTATGGGTTACATGCTTCTCTTGCCTGGAAGAAAATGTCCGGGTTCTGAGCTGAACCTCTCTGGCATGGGTGATTTGGATTCAGTGCATGATTTCTGAATGCATCGATTGCGTCCATATCTACCAGATCTTTCAGATCTTCGTAATCCCATGTCTCAATCTTCTGAATCTCGTGTGATGTACGGAATCCATCGAAGAAGTTGATAAATGGAAGTTTTCCTTTTAATGCTGCGCAGTGTGCAACTGGTGTTAAGTCCATAACTTCCTGTACGCTGGATTCGCAAAGCATTGCTGCACCAGTCTGACGACAGGCGTAAACATCAGAGTGATCTCCGAAGATATTCAGTGCGTGGCTTGCAAGCGCACGAGCGGATACGTTAAATACTCCAGGAAGCTGTTCTCCTGCTACTTTATATAAGTTAGGAATCATTAACAGAAGTCCCTGTGATGCTGTAAATGTTGTTGTCAGAGCACCAGCAGAAAGAGATCCGTGTACTGCTCCTGCAGCACCAGCTTCTGACTGCATCTCTGTTACCTGAACAGTCTGTCCAAATATGTTCTTTCTTCCTTCTGTAGCCCATTCATCTACATGTTCCGGCATAACGGATGATGGTGTAATAGGGTAAATTGCTGCAACTTCTGTATATGCATATGAAGCATGAGCTGCGGCCTGGTTACCATCCATGGTCTTCATTTTTCTTGCCATTTTCGTTGTTCCTCCTTGATAATAGTACAAATCATATATTGACGTGTATGGTTTTATTATATCTCCTGTATCATCAAAAGTCTAGCGATTCCGACTGTTATTTTGTTCATTTTTTGGTACAAATACAGATTCTCGTATCATTTTGTCGGCATATTTGCCCATAAAACTGAGAATAAATCCCAAATTCATTTGGAAAGAATATGCTTAATAAGCACATACATCACAATCGCAAATGCAAATAAATACCCAATCGCACCAATTGCCGGGATTCCGCAGATCTTCGGGCTCATATTGGTAGTGCAGATAATGCTTGAACTGATCAGCAATGCCATCACCCACAATCCCATTACCACATTCCGCACCAGACGCCTCAGTAACTGTGCCAGATCGTTGGATGCATGCAGATCCAGGTTGACTCTTGTCTGACCTTTCATCAGACCATGCAGTGCATCCGCTGCAAGTCCCGGGACTTCTACTGCTTTATGCATCGAACGGTAAAGATTCTTTCCTGCATGTTTTAATTCTTTTTTCCAATTCAGATCTTTCCACATACTCTCTGAAATATGTCTGGATGCGATCTCGATCATATTAATCTGTGGAGCAATGTCTGCAAGCACGCCTTCCATGTTAGTCAATCCTCTTGCCAGCATCGTCAGACCATGCGGCATACGGATCTTATTTTCCTTCATCACTTCCATAAGATCCATCATCACTTCTGCAACATCGATCTCTCCCATATCCAAGGACCCATACTTCGACATCAATTCACTGATATCTTCATACAATACGCTCTGATCTGGTTTCTCTTTAAATTCACCCAGTGCCATGACTGCTTCCTGGATCATGCCGATATCATTTCCTGCAATGCCGCGGATTGCTTTTCCGATCAGTTCTTTATCCCGTTCGGTCAGTCTTCCCATCATTCCCATATCGATCCATACAATCTTGCCATCCTGGATCTTTACATTTCCCGGGTGGGGATCTGCATGGAAGAAACCGTCTTCCATCACCTGTTTGATATAATTATCGATCAGCTTGATCCCGATCTCTTCCAGATCGTATCCGCCTGCCAGAAGTTTCTCTTTATCATCGATCGCAGGCCCTTCGATGTATTCCATGACCAGCACATGCATGGTTGTATATTCCTGATATAGTTTCGGTGTTCTTACATATACAACATCCGCATTCCGTCTGGCAAACTCTTCCATATTCGATGCTTCGGTGAGAAAATTCATCTCTTCCCGTGTCACATTCCAAAGTTCATCCAGTACCTGGTCGAAGTCAGCCATTCCTTTCAGACTGATCGGCGGCATCAGTTTTACTGCCTTCCGAAGGAGTCCGATATCTCTTGCCATAATTTCATAAATGCCTGTTCGTTGAACCTTGATAACAACCTGTTCACCGCTGAGCAGTTCTGCTCTGTGGACCTGTGCAATGGATGCCGATCCCAGTGGTGTATCGGAAATAAATGCAAATATTTCATTCCACGGACAACCATATGCCTGTTCGATCACTTCTTTTACTTCCGGAAATTCCATCGGAGTTACTTCTGAACGCAGACACATCAGTTCATCACAATACCTTTTCGGTAAAATGTCTGAATGCAGTGACATAATCTGACCGATTTTAATATAAGTAGGCCCCAGATCCTCCAGTATCATCCGGAGTTTCTGAGGCGTAATTCCCCTGGTGATTCCATATTTATGAAGTACGGATGTAATCTCCTTTAACCTGGTACGGTATTCTTTGGATTCTCCCTTACTCATGAACCTGTTCCTCTTTAAATATCTTCGTTCTCAGCTGTCTCTTCTTCCGCTGCTTTCTCTGCCGCATCTTCGCATACGGATTCGTCTGCCACATCTTCTACCGTCTCTGCAGCTTCAAATTCTTCCTGTTTTTTCTCCATCTCATCAATTCTCTGTTTCAACAATGCCATCTGTTCCGGAGTCATCTTATCCAAAAGCTCATCCAGTTCTTCCGGTGAAGATGTTTTTACTTTTACATTCACTTTTTCTTTTACTGTCGACTTGATGTTATGCTTAAGTTCTTCATTCAGTGCTTTGCCCTGTTCAACAGTCAACTCACCCTTTTTCACCATCTCATCCAGAAGTTCTTTTGATTTCTCTCCTGTGACTGCAACTGCTCCGATTCCTGCAAGTAATACTTTCTTTAATCCGCTTCCTAATTTTTCCATAGGTCGTTCTCCTTTCGATGTCTATATAGACAGGCTTTCCAAAAGCTTTGGAATAAATATGATCATCCCTGCAATTGCTGCCATGATTGCCGCGATCAGTACTGCTCCTGCTGCAGCATCTTTTGCAAGCTTTGCAAGCGGCTTTCTCTCTTCCGTGACCAGATCGACCACTGCTTCCACTGCCGTATTCACCATTTCCAATGCCATGACCAGACCAAACAATATCAGGCAGATACACCACTCTACCGGTGTAATATGAAATACGAATCCTGCGATCACCACACAAACCATTGCCACACAATGAATCTTCATATTCCGTTCCTTCGTTACCACTGCAAATATTCCGGCAAATGCATAACCGAAGCTTTTATACAATGGATCTTTCTTTTGTTTCTTCATTTTTGCACCTGTCCTTTGTTTTCTTACATTTTAACACATTTTGCACAAATTTACACAAACATTGTATGTATTTTGTTTTATTTTAGAAATAATACGGACTTTTAAAGAAAAGTATGACCTTTTATAAATTCTGCATCCAGCATAATTTTTCTATCAAAATAAGAGGACAAAAATAAATACAGGGATTCTGCTTCTTATACCAAAATCCCTGTATTTTATCACCATATGCTCTACAGAACTTATATTCTATTATACATTCTCTGCATTCATTCCTTTGAGAATTCTCTGATTCTTCTCTTCCACATTCAGTTTTTCCGTAAATGCTTTCGTTTCTTTTACTATGACTTTGCTGAGTGCAAGCAAGGCTATCAGATTCGGGATTGCCATCAATGCATTGAAGATATCTGCGATATTCCATACTGCCGCAACCGTCATATATGGTCCGATGAATACACATATAATATAAAGCCATCTATACGCTCTTACAGCTTTCATATTCTTATTAAACAGATATTCCAGGCATCGTTCTCCGTAATAATCCCATCCAAGAATCGTTGTAAATGCAAAAAATACCAGACAAATCATCAATGCAAAGGATGCCACAACCGGCGGGAACGGAAGTCCCTTCTGGAAGGCCGCTGTCGTAATTTCCACACCTTCCAGTCCCGTATTCCATGTTCCTGTAATGACAATAGAAAGTCCTGTCATCGTACAGATTACGATCGTATCAATAAATGTACCGGTCATTGACACCAGTCCCTGTCTTGCAGGTTCTTTGGTCTGTGCTGCAGCCGCTGCGATCGGTGCGCTTCCAAGTCCGGATTCATTCGAGAAGATTCCTCTGGCAATACCTTTCTGCATTGCTACGATCATACTTCCCATTGCACCACCGGCCAGTGCGCTTCCGGTAAATGCAGATTTTACAATTGTTACAATAGCTGCCGGAATTGCGGTAATATTTGTCACCATGATAATGACTGCCAATACTACATACAGAACCGCCATGAACGGAACGACGATCTCAGATACTTTTGCAATTCTCTTGATTCCACCTAATACAACCATTCCGACACATACCGTCAGTACCAGACAGGATATTACAGTTGCCCATGAATAATCATTTCCAAACAATGCTACTGTATGTGCCATGTTCGGATCAAAAAAGTTACGGACTGCAGATGAGATACCATTCACCTGTGTAAATGTACCGATTCCGAATAATCCAACCCCTGCTCCAAAGAATGCAAATATCTTTGCAAGCCATCTGAACTTTACACCCATTCCATTCTCAATGTAATAGAATGGTCCGCCAAGTACATGCCCGTCTTCATCGATCGTACGGTATTTTACTGCCAGAAGACCTTCTGAATACTTTGTTGCCATTCCTAAAAATGCTGTCAGGATCATCCAGAATAACGCTCCCGGTCCACCTGCAGAAATTGCAGTTGCCACACCGACGATATTACCGGTACCGATTGTTGCCGATAATGCGGTACAAAGAGCTCCAAAGCTGGTTACTTCTCCGTGTCCATCTTCTTCATTTTTCACCATGAATTTTAACGCTTTTCCAAGATACCTTACCTGAAGAAGGCCCAAGCGCACAGTCAGAAAAATTCCTGTGACCAGAATTAAGATGATTAACGGAAGTCCCCATACGACTCCGTCAAACCATGTAATAAAAGTGTCAATACGTCCAAAAATTCCCATAATTCATTCCTCCATCCTTTTGCCTGAGAGATTTGCAGATCTGTTTTCTGCTTACACCTTCGGCGCTTTTCATTTCATTACGAAAAGACTCTCCTGAGTTTTTTATGATAACGTAATCGCATTGCAGCAAATTCGTCAAAGTAATTGTCATTATTTTGAGAATAAATCCTCACCCAAATCGCTTTAGCACGTCTTTGCTTTAGCACGATGTAGGATAGCTTATCATGAATCTTTACATATAGCAAGATATTTTATAATTAAAAATGCAGGCAGCATTTATAAGTTATAATTATAATTCCTGTCTGCATCTGTATTTTTATCCTTTTCCGACTGCCTTTCAGAATCCGAAATCTGCATAATCTTCCGGCAAAAAACGGTGATAGATCATATGACCCCCTTCGTCCTTAAAGCAGTAATAGTATTCGTCCTCATTTTCTTCCGGAAATCTTACCCAAAAGTCAAATTCTCCGTTGTGCATATCTCCCACCCTGATATCTTTTGCCTCTTTCTGAAATATCGCAAGGATATCTTCTTTTTTGATTCCGTGATTCATCATCAGCTCCACCAGCTTTTTGATGAATTCATTTTCTGCCGTATGTTCATGTACATAGACACTTCCCTGTTCCGGAATATGCAGGCAGAATCTGTCTTTTTTGTGCGTTACACAGATATCTCCGAGTTTTTTCTTTACTTCTTCCGGGAACTGTTCCAGACGTGTCTGCATCTCATCCACATCGTCATCCGCCTCAAAGAAATGATTGAGGGAAATCAATGGATAATACAAACGGATCTCTTCTTTTCGAAATCCAAGTTTTGCCTGTTCTTCTTTTATAATATCGATCAAATTTTTTTCCAAACGTTTAAATCCCATTTCTGTTCTACGTGCTCCTTTTATTTCTCATATATTCAGCTTTCCTGTTCCATGTCTCTTAATTGACAAGCCCATTTCCAATACATTATACTACATTTATAATATTTACTGTATTTTAACATCAGATTTTTAAGGAGGAAATTTATCATGATCATCAAACATGGACTTGTGGTAGATCCTGCATCTAGTCTGTCCGAGCATATGGATATACTGGTGAAGAACGGAAAAATTGCAAGAATCGCACCTGAAATTTCAGAAGATTCCGAGGAGATTCTAGAAGCCGGAGGACTCGTTGTCGGACCGGGACTCATCGATACACATGTACATTTCCGTGATCCGGGATTTACATATAAAGAAGATATCCATACAGGAGCAAAGGCATCTGCAAAAGGCGGGTTTACTACTGTAATCTGTATGGCAAATACATCCCCTACGGTCGACAATACAGACACCCTCAAAGATAATCTTGCACGTGCTTCCAAAGAAGATATCCGTATCTTCCAGGCTGCTGCAATCTCCCGTTCATTAAAGGGCCAGGACGAAGTAGACATGCTTGCATTAAAAGAAGCCGGGGCATGCGGATTTACCGATGACGGCATCCCTCTTCTGAATGCTGAGTTCTGCTATCAGGCGATGAAAAATGCCGCAAAGTTAAACGTTCCGATCAGTCTTCACGAAGAAGACCCGGCTTTTATCCGCAACAATGGGATCAATCATGGCAAAGTATCCGATGCACTCGGCATCTACGGTTCTCCATCCATTGCCGAAGAAGCACTGGTGGCAAGAGACTGTCTTCTGGCGCTCCGTTCCGGTGCAGATGTTGTAATCCAGCATATCAGTTCCGGTGTATCGATTGATCTGATCCGTACATACAAAAAACTGGGGGCAAAATTACACGCTGAGGCAACACCGCACCACTTCTCCTTAACAGAAGACGCTGTTTTGGAACATGGCACGCTGGCAAAGATGAATCCGCCGCTTCGTACGGAAAATGACCGCCAGCAGATTATTGCAGGACTCGCTGATGGAACTATTGACCTGATTGCTACGGATCATGCCCCACACAGCACAGAAGAAAAATCCAAACCGATCACAGAAGCCCCAAGCGGCATTATCGGTCTCGAGACCTCCCTTGCACTCGGTATCACCAACCTTGTAAAGCCCGGATATCTGACCATGATACAACTTCTGGAAAAAATGACAGTGAACCCGGCAAAGCTATACCATCTGCCTTACGGAACAATTCAGGAAGGTGCAGATGCAGACTTTGTTATATTTGACCCTGATGAAACATGGATCCCGAAAGAATATGCTTCCAAATCATCAAACTCACCATTTACCGGAGAGGAACTTACCGGTAAGGTGAAATATACGATCTGCGGAGGAAACATCGTATATTCTGATATAAAATAAGCTTGGTATTTAATTTATTAACTGGAGAAACGGCCTCTCAGTCCTTGACGGAAACAATAGATAAGGCTTCTTGTTCAGGTTCCATACCATAAGAAACACTAAGAGAGTCAGAATCACCTAAAAGCAAAGGAACTACGCTCAAACTCGGCGTTCGCCTCAAACACGTTCGCTTCGTTCCTTTAACGGTGCTTCTGACTCTCTAACTGTTTCTAACGGCATTCCACATTCACAATAATCCTTATCTATTGTTTCCTTCAAGTCGTGACTGGCAGCGAATGTTAATAAATAAAATGCCCGGAAGTGTAACCCGGTGAAGGCCACTACGGTTACGCACTTGCCATTTAGTACCATAAAAGTGTAGTTGTTAGAGAGGAATTAACTCTAACATCTACACTTATTTTATTATAATAAGGGAAGTAGTTGGTATGACATATTGCCATTAGGATTTTCACATCCGTGAATGAAACCGTCAGCCATCCCCTTATTATAAACATTCATTTAAGCAGGTTGAAACTCGCAGGAGCTTTCGCGTAACGAACTAAACTGAATCATAATAAGTGTAGATGGGATAAACAACTGCAATTCTATAAAAAGAAAAGGAGTATATTATGATCAGCGTAGGAATTGATGTATCAAAAGGGAAAAGTACAGTATGTATTTTGAAACCATATGGAGAGATTGTTAGTAAGCCTTTCAATATTACCCATACCCAAAAGGATTTAAGCGAATTATCTTCCATGCTTTTCAGACTAAATGATGAAGTCAAAATCGTTATGGAAGCAACCGGAATTTATCATCTTCCAGTTCTTACATATTTACAGGAAAAAGGATTTTTTGTTTCTGTAATTAATCCGTATCTTATGAAAAGTTATCGTAACGAAAGTCTGCGAAAAGCCAAAACCGACAAGATTGATTCCCGTATCATTGCTAATTATGGAATTGATCATTGGTTTAAAATGAAAGAATTTCAAATTTCTGGAGTGATTTATGAAGAGTTGAAGTTGCTTGGACAGCAATATCGGCATTATATGAAGCTTCATCTTTTATCTCTCGCTGAATTGACCCATCTTTTAGATTTGACCATGCCTGGAATAAAGAATCTTCTTGCAAGTTGGAATGAAACAAATCGGAAAGATAAAAGAAGTGATTTTGTGGAACGTTTTTGGCATTATGATGTAATAACATCTATGTCTGAACAGGAATTTACTGAAAAGTATATACTTTGGGCAAAAGAAAAGAAATACGTCCCAAGCCAGGAAAAAGCCAAAGTTATATACACCCTGGCTCAGGAAAGTATTCCCACATTACCTTCAGAAACCTCATCGGTCAAAATGCTGGTGACTGAAGCAGTTCGGGTGCTCAAGGAAGTTGATGCAACCCTTGGTCTAATTTTATCACGGATGCAGGAAATAGCCAAGACTTTGCCAGAATATTCGGTTGTAAGAGAAATGGGTGGAGTGGGAAATACATTAGCCCCAAAGTTAATTGCAGAAATAGGAGATGTTCGCAGATTTCGCAACGGGAAGGCATTGGTTGCATTCGCAGGAATTGATCCACCACCGTATGAATCTGGCCAATTTGTAGGTTGTAATAGGAAAATCTCGAAACGTGGTTCAGCATCATTGCGCAAAGTAGGATACGAAACAATGAGAAGTTTAAAAATGCGTTCCAGGCCAGAAGATCCGGTTTACCGATATGTTGTAAAAAAGGAATCAGAAGGTAAAAGTAAAAAATCAGCAAAGATAGCCGGATTAAATAAGTTTTTACGCATTTATTATGCTCGAGTAACCGAACTATATAAAAATATATAATCTTATATAAAATAAATAATTTTTTAGACTGCCAATCAGACAGTCTATTTGTGGTACGCAAATATATTTTGTGACAGAAAATAAAAAAGATAAAAATAATTATTGACTTTTCTTAGCAGGTTTCATTCTTAAGGTATTCGACACACACGGAATAAAAAGTAGGAAGCCGTTCCAGTGAATGTGAAGAAGGTGTTGGAAATAGTTAAGCGTCAAAATTATGCGTTGGGTTTTCGAAATTTGCCTGTTTGAGCCGAATGGCGAGTTGCAAATTTCGGAAGCCCGTTTTTAGCATAATTTTGACGCTTTAGTATTTCCCGCCGACGGAACCTGAACAGGAACGGCTTCCTACTTTTTATGCAGGTCCGGGTCGTCGTGCCTTTCTGAATTAAATCCCAATTACCCTAAATACACAACCTTATCTTCCGGCTCTGCGGCTGGTTCCATATCGATCAGGTACAGTACCGGCTGTTTATTTCCAAAGGAACTTACTGCCTCGTACTCGAACCTTGCACGGATCTGCATCCAGGATTTTGCTTTTACATCGATCTTCTTTTCTGCTTTGCATGGATATCCGTAATAACGTACATCTTCCGCGCAGCATGTCATGATCTCTCTGACCGGAACGAACATATTGTCCGGCATTCCCTTCGGGCGGAAGATCTGTCCTTTGAAGTCGATTTCTTTATGCAGATATAATTCCGGATGATCATATGCATCCACATACCACACACCAAAATCAACATCATCCAGTACGATCTTGTCTCCTTTTACATCATATGGGAGATCTTCTTCGGATGGCTCGATGATCTTGCCTTGCATATCTTCAAAGATCAGCTGTGCCATCGGATTCTGTACCTTCAGTGCACGTCTGAATCCGGATCTGTTAACACCATCTGCACATCTGTTAACAACGATCAGCTCAGACTCTGTGAGCTGTTCCATCAGCATATTTCTCATATTCATCAGATACATATCCAGTGTTGTACCATTTACGGTAGAGTATACTCCCTGAAGTTCGAAACTTCTCGGGTATCTGATTGAAAGCAGATCCTCCAGCTTCCACATTCCATTGTACTCAATGATAATCTGTGCCGGATGATAGTTTCTTTCACAGTTTTTGAAAAATACAGTGTTCAACTGGTCAAATTCTTCGATTTTCAGAACTGCCATATTTTTTTCTTTTAAATATTCTTCCGGATACTCTTCTTCTCCTTCTTCACAGAGAAGTAACAGTGTAAGTCCCGGTTCAATCCATTCCTGTTCCATCAGGGTATCCTTGATCATGGTTGTCTTACCACTGTCTAAGAATCCCGTAACGATAAACATAGGTGTTGCCATACTCGCACCTCTTTCTTTTATGGTTATATTGTGATTTTTGGCTCCATAATAATATGGAGCCAATTATTAGTATCCTATACGTGGAATAATTTCAGAAGGTCGTCCTCTTTCAGGTCTGTTCCGATTACACAGATACGTCCTGTGTAGTCCGGCTGTCCTTCTCTTACTTCGTACTCTTCCGGTACTAAGTCGAACTGTTTCCATGATCCGTCTGTCATCTGGATAATACCTTTAGAACGAAGAATTGTTCCGTAAGATGTTGTCTCTGACAGTGCCTTCATCAGATAATCCAGTTCTTCTTCGGTATATTTATGAACAGTCTCTTTGCCCCAGCTTGTAAACACATCATCTGCATGATGATGGTGGTGATGATCGTGATCGTGTCCACAGCAGCAATCGTGATCATGGTCATGATGATCGTGGTCATGATGATCGTGATTGCAGTGATCATGATGGTCGTGATCGCAGTGATCATGATCGTGGTCATGGTGATCATGGTCACAATGGTCGTGATCGTGATCATGATGGTCATGGTGATCGTGGTCACAATGGTCGTGATCATGATCGTGATCTTCATGATCTTCATGATCTTCAAACAGGCTCTCAATCTCAGCACCCTTTGTCAGTGCATGACTGATTGCCTCTTTGCCAAGCTCATCCCATGGTGTAGAGATGATCGTTGCTTCTGCATTTTCTTCACGAAGTGTGTGTACGCATTCTTCTACTTTTTCATCTGTCATCATCTGTGTACGGCTTACTACGATTGTTGACGCATGCTCTACCTGATCTTTGAAGAATTCTCCAAAGTTCTTCATGTACATTTTTGCCTTTTTACCATCTACAACTGTGATTCTTCCGTCAATTTCAATGTCCGCATCTTTTTCTACAGCTTCAATTGCTCTTGCTACGTCAGATAATTTTCCAACTCCTGATGGCTCAATGATTACACGGTCCGGATGATACTCATCTAATACTTTTACCAGAGCTTTGCTGAAGTCACCTACCAGTGTACAGCAGATGCATCCTGAGTTCATCTCTGTAATCTCGATTCCTGCATCTTTTAAGAATCCGCCATCGATACCGATCTCGCCAAATTCATTCTCGATCAGCACAAGTTTCTCTCCTGCCCATACATCACTGAGCAGCTTTTTGATAAATGTAGTTTTTCCTGCTCCGAGGAATCCTGAAATAATATCTACTTTTGTCATGTTTATTGCCTCTTTTCTATCTATTTTCAAAATTAATAAAAGTCCCGACACATATATTATCACAAACAGCGGGTGGTTGCCAGTCCCCCAATTCTAATATTTTTCTCAACTTTTTATAAATCACCCGCAAACTCTGCTGCTCATTATAGATATTTTGATTGGAGACAATTTCTTCTTGTACACATAGTAGAGTAAAAAAACGATATCTGTACCGGATGGTACAGATATCGTCTGCTTTTTATGATTATTCTAAAATGTTCTTATAATAATCCGCCGATTGACAGGAACAGTGGTGCAAATACCAGTGATACAACTGTCATCAGTTTAATCAGGATGTTGATAGATGGTCCTGATGTATCTTTGAACGGATCACCTACAGTGTCTCCAACTACAGCTGCTTTATGAGCCTCGCTTCCTTTTCCACCGTGGTTTCCATCTTCAATGTATTTCTTAGCGTTATCCCATGCTCCACCTGCATTAGACATGAAGATTGCCATCATAACACCTGTTACAAGTGCTCCTGCAAGAAGTCCGCCAAGCGCAGAAGGTCCAAGAAGGATTCCGACTACCAGCGGTGCAAGTACTGCCATGACACCAGGAACCAGCATTTCTTTTAATGCTGCTGTTGTTGAGATTGCAACGCATGACTTGTAATCTGGTTTTTCTGTACCCTTCATGATTCCAGGCATTGTCTTGAACTGACGTCTTACTTCTTCGATCATCTGGTATGCTGCTCTTGATACAGATGACATTGTCATAGCTGAGAACAAGAACGGAAGCATTCCACCGATCAGCATTCCGATGATTACACGTGAGTCAAGGATATCAATTGACTTAAGATGTACTGCTTCTGCGTAAGATACGAACAGAGCAAGTGCTGTCAGGGCTGCAGATCCGATAGCAAAACCTTTACCCATAGCTGCTGTTGTGTTACCAACGGCATCCAGTTTGTCAGTGATCTGACGAACGTGTGGATCAAGCTCGGACATCTCTGCAATACCACCGGCATTGTCAGCGATCGGTCCATAAGCATCTACAGCTACTGTGATGGCTGTTGTAGAAAGCATTCCTACAGCGGCAAGCGCGATACCGTAAAGTCCGCATGTCTGGTAAGCAATAAAGATACCAACGCAGATCAAAAGGATCGGGATTGCTGTAGATTTCATACCTACTGCGAGACCACTGATGATGGTTGTTGCAGATCCAGTCTCTGACTGTTCTGCGATTTCTTTTACTGATTTGTAATCTCCGGACGTATATACTTCTGTGATGATACCGATCAGAAGTCCTACGATCAGACCAGCTACGATAGCGATTGCTGCCTTAAAGTCTCCGAAGAATACTTTACTGAGTACACAAGATACGATCAGTACCAGTGCACTTGCTACATAAGAACCAGTCTTTAATGCTTTGTGTGGATTTGAATTCTCATCACCTTTTACAAAGAATGTTCCAAGGATAGATGCAACCAGTCCGAGTCCTGCGATCAGAAGCGGGAAGATTGCTCCCTCAGCTTTATAATACACGATTCCAAGTGTCAGTGCAGAAACGAGTGCTCCTACATAAGACTCAAAAAGGTCTGCTCCCATACCTGCAACGTCACCTACGTTATCTCCTACATTGTCAGCAATAACGGCCGGGTTACGCGGGTCATCTTCCGGAATACCAGCTTCCACTTTACCTACAAGGTCAGCTCCTACGTCAGCAGCTTTTGTATAGATACCACCACCAACACGGGCAAACAGAGCGATTGAAGAAGCTCCTAAACTAAATCCTGTAATAATATCAACGTTTTTAGTCAGAATGTAAATCATGCTGACACCAAACACACCAAAACCAGCTACACACATACCCATTACAGCTCCACCGGAGAATGCAATTGAGAGTGCTTTGTTCATTCCTTTTTCTTTTGCTGCATTTGCAGTTCTTACATTTGCCTTAGTAGCTACTTTCATTCCACAGTAACCTGCAAGCGTAGAGAACAGAGCTCCTACTACGAAGCATACAGCAGTGATCCAGTTCCCGATTCCTACTCCGATGAGTATAAATAATACAGCAACGAAGATGATCAGAATCTTATACTCTGCTGTCAGAAATGCCTGCGCACCGTCACTGATAGCAGCGGCAATTTCTTTCATTCTGTCGTTTCCGGCGTCCTGTCTTCCTACTCTTGCTGCCAGATAAGCTGCAAAAAGAAGTCCAAGAATTCCAAATACCGGAACAAGGTACAATAACATTTCCATAAATTCTCTCCTTCCGTCCGACTTTGTCAAATTCATGTCAGACAGGTATATCTTAACATATTCTTAACTTTTGATGGCATTATTTTTTATTTTTGTACGTTATTCCGATTATTTTCTGTGTATTGTCCAAATTTCCGACCTTTCATTGATTATTTATAATCTATTTTTACCAATAACTTTCTTGTATAGAAGATTAATTATAATCTATCTTCATAAGCACAAGCCCATTCGGTGGTGCCGTCGCTCCCTCTGAAGTATGAACTTTTGCATCCAGAATTTCCTTTACCTTTTCCGGAGTATAGAATCCTCTGCCAACGCGGATCAGGACTCCCGCAATAATACGAACCATATTATAAAGGAAACCATTTCCTGTAATACGAAGCACGATTTCATCGTCTTTTTTCTCAATTATCAAATCATACACCGTCCGGACTGTATCCTGCGTATTCGTTCTGATATTACAGAAGCTTACAAAATCATGTTCTCCAACCAAATATTTTGCACCGGCACGCATAGCCTCAACATCCATTGGAAACGATACGAACGTACAATATCTTGTCTTTAACGGATTTGGTACCGCCGCATTGTATATATGATATTCATAAGTCTTTGAAATATTCTCCTGATATCTCGGATGCCAGTCTGCCGGAACTTCATCGGACCTTACTACTACAATATCTTCCGGAAGCCTCTGGTTCAATGCATACGCAAATCTCTCAGGCGGAATGGAAGATTCTGTATCGAATACCGCTACATTTCCCAGTGCGTGTACCCCTGAATCAGTCCTGCTTGCCCCGATAATTCTGATTTCTTCCCCGGTAAGTCTTGCTAATGATTTATTCAGTTTTTCTTCAATCGTAACTCCATTTGGCTGGACCTGCCAGCCGCAGTAATTAGTTCCATCATATGCTACGAATATTCTGATTCTTTTCATGATGACCTCCACACAATCTGATACAATTATTTTTTAGTAACAAGATTACATAAATTTGGGACGGAGGTTTTTTAATTCCTCCGTCCCTGTATACATTTTAAAACACCCAAATATGCACCGGCACGCATCTTCCGATCACCACCACCAAAATCACATAAGCAATTACAGTAATATATGCCATTCTGTCTTCTTTATGATATTTTAACGGTTTCATCTTTGTGCGTCCTTCGCCGCCATGGTAACATCTCGCTTCCATCGCCATTGCCAGATCATTGGCTCTTCGGAATGCCGATACGAACAACGGAACCAGAATCGGTATCATACTCTTTGCTTTCTGAATCATATTACCGCTTTCCAGATCAGCTCCTCTTGCGATCTGTGCTTTCATGATCTTATCGGTCTCTTCCAGAAGGATTGGAATAAAGCGGAGTGCAATCGACATGATCATCGCAATCTCATGTACCGGAACATGGATCTTGTTCAGTGGCCCAAGTAACTCTTCGATTCCATCTGTCAGCTCGTTCGGAGTCGTTGTAAATGTCATAAGCGACGAGCCGATGATCAGGTAGATCAGACGAATTGCCATATATACCGCAGTCCTTAATCCCCCTTCTGTAATCGTGAAGATCCACGCGTGAAACAGTACTGCCCCGTCTCTTGTAAGAAACAGATTGAACAACACTGTAATCATCAGAAGCATGATGACTGGTTTCAATCCCCTTACAATAAAGGAAAACGGAACTCTTGACATTTTAATAATAATGATCAGGAACAATGTTGTCATCACATATCCCGGAATGCTGTTGAATAAAAACAATGAAATCAGATATAACAGCGTCCCCACCAGTTTCACTCTTGGATCTAATCTGTGTAATACACTCTTTGCCGGATAATATTGTCCGATTGTAATATCTCTTATCATATCTTCTTCTCCAGTGCCTGCATAATCTCATCTGCCGCTTCTTCTACAGTCGTTACATTTACCTTGACTGGTAAACCTTTTTCTTTCAGATCATGCATGATATACGTCACCTGCGGAGCTGCAAGTCCGATTTTTTCCAGTTCCTGATAATGTGCAAATACCTCTTTCGGCGCACCATTATACATTACAGACCCTTTGTTCATCACAATGATCCGGTCTGCATATCTTGCAATATCTTCCATACTATGTGATACCAGAATGACCGTCATATCACTCTGCTTATGCAGGTATGCGATCTGATCCAGAATGTCATCTCTTCCCTTTGGATCAAGTCCCGCCGTCGGCTCGTCAAGAACCAGCACTTTCGGACGCATTGCCAGAACTCCTGCGATCGCTACTCTTCGTTTCTGACCGCCCGAGAGCTCGAACGGAGAAGATTTATAATATTTTTCTTTCAATCCTACCAGTTTCAGTGCTTCCAACGCACGCTTTTCACACTCTTCTTTGCTCAGCCCCTGGTTTTTCGGTCCAAAGCACACATCTGTCAGTACGTCAATCTCGAACAACTGATACTCCGGATACTGGAACACCAGTCCTACCTGATTACGGAGTGCACGCATATCATATCCATTTTGGTAAATGTTCTCTCCATTATAATACAGCGCACCGTCCGTTGCTTTCACAAGTCCGTTCAGATGCTGGATCAGAGTCGATTTCCCCGATCCGGTATGACCGATGATTCCCACAAATTCACCGTGTGGAATCTCCAGGCAAATGTCTTTGAGTGCATGTTTTTCGTATGCAGTCCCGGGACTGTATACATAATTCAAATGTTCTATCTTAATTGCAATGTCTGTCATTTCTTCTCACCATTTCTCACATCAAATGTTCTATTGTTGTAAATGCGTAATTGCTTCTACCAGTTCTTCTTTTCTTAAGATTCCTTTTGGAATATCCAGTCCACGTTTTCGAAGTTCATCTGCCAGGATTGTCACCTGTGGTACATCCAGGCGATAGCTCTTAAGCTCATCCACCCTTGAGAATATCTCTTTCGGAGTTCCCTCCATCACAACCTTGCCGTGATCCATTACAAAGATCTTATCCGCATCTACTACTTCTTCCATATAATGCGTAATCAGAATTACTGTAACATTCTTCTGTTTTCTGAGTTTGTGGACCGTCTTTAAGACTTCTTTTCTTCCAACCGGATCAAGCATCGCCGTTGGCTCATCCATAACGATGCATTTGGGTTCCATTGCTACAACCCCTGCAATTGCAACCCTCTGCTTCTGTCCACCGGAAAGCTTATTCGGAGAATGATGTCTGTACTCGATCATTCCAACTGCTTTCAGGCTTTCTTCTACACGCTGCCAGATCTCATCTGTCGGAACTCCCAGATTTTCCGGACCAAATCCTACATCTTCTTCTACTACAGTACCGATGATCTGATTATCCGGATTCTGAAACACCATTCCTGCCGACTGTCTTACATCCCAGAGTTCTTCTGGATTACTTGTATTCTTTCCATTCACCCATACGGAACCTTCTGTCGGAACTAAAATTGCGTTTAAATGCTTCGCAAGCGTTGATTTACCGGAACCATTGTGTCCGAGAACTGCTATAAACTGTCCTTCTTTTGCTTCAATATCCACTTCATCAATAGCACGCGATGTTCCAATCACATTGCCTTCTTCATCACGTTTTTCATATTCATATACTAATTTTTCTGTCTGGATCATTTCCATCTTTTATTTTCCTCCGCGTCATATGTGTTGGAAGTTGCTATGATTCTGCTGTTTCGTTTCTTTTTCTTATGTTTTTCTTATGCTTTTTCCGGTTCCGGATACTCTGTTCCCATTGTATCAACGGTTACTTTTTTCATCTTCTGCTCATCAAGCGGTCTGTCACTGTAGTCTGTATCTGTCTCAGCAATCTTATTTACAATATCCATTCCTTCGATGATCTTACCAAATGCAGCATATGCACCGTCCAGATGTGGTGCAGCTTTATGCATGATAAAGAACTGTGAACCTGCTGAATCCGGATGCATAGCTCTTGCCATAGAAAGTACACCTTCTGTATGAGCAAGATTATTTGCGAAACCGTTCTGAGCAAACTCTCCTTTAATTGTGTATCCCGGGCCTCCCATTCCTGTTCCGTCCGGGCATCCTCCCTGGATCATAAATCCATTGATGACACGGTGAAAGATCAGTCCGTCATAATAACCTTTCTTCACCAGTGAAACAAAATTATTAACTGTATTCGGAGCAACTTCCGGGTACAGTTCTGCTTTCATAATATCTCCATTTTCCATCTCAATTGTTACGATTGGATTTGTCATTTTATTTTCCTCTTTTCTTTTTGTTATCTACAGGACCTGCCACTGGCAGCTCCTTATGAACGCATAGC